>NZ_JAMYSB010000013.1:0-173664 GCF_040321695.1 Mesorhizobium sp. M0292 | reverse complement strand
GAACTGACCGCTCGGCTTTGTCGTCATCGCAAAATCCCCGTTTCAAAAACAGGGAATCACATCCACCCAATTTTGCAACAGTCCCCATGTGGCGGAGGCGTCCTGGGGCAAGGGCCTCAGCACGCTGCTGCGCATCCTGCGCATGACGTTGCGCCATCCCTGGCAGGTTGCGATCACCATCGCCTCGACCTTCATCGCCGCGACGCTGCAGCTGTTCATCCCGCGCCTGCTGGGCCACGCCATCGACCAGGCGCAAGGCGTGATGGCTGGAGGCGGCGGCGCGGCGGCTGAGCAGGCGCTGTGGACCACGGCGATCACCTTGCTCGTCGTCAGCATTCTGCGCGGCCTCTTCACCATGGCGCAGAATTATTATGGCGAGGCCGTTGGCCACCGCACCGGCTATGAGCTGCGCCTGGCCTTCTACGAGAAGATCCAGCGGCTGAGCTTCTCCTTCCATGACCGGGTGCATACCGGCGACCTGATTACGCTTGGCCTGCTCGACCTCGACGGCGTGCGCATGTTCTTTTCCACCGGCATATTGCGCGTGGTGCTGCTCGGCGTGCTGATCGGCGTCGGCTCCTATCTCCTGATCAGCACCGATCTCGAGCTCGGGCTGCTCAGTCTGAGTTTCGTGCCGTTCGTCGCCTGGCGCTCCTCGGTCACACAGCTCAGGCTGCGCAGCACCTGGCTGACGCTGCAGGAGCGGCTGTCAGTGCTGAGCCGGGTGATGGACGAGAACCTCGGCGGAATCCGCGTCGTGCGCGCCTTTGCGGCGCAGCGGCATGAGCTGGAAAAATTCGACCGCGCCAAGAAGTCGGCGCTGGAGCTTGCCGACCAGCGCGTCGACATCCGCGTCTCCAACACCAGCGCCATGAATTTTTCCTTCCTGGCGGCCATGGGCCTGGTGCTGTGGTTCGGTGGCCAGAAGGTGATCGCGGGCCAGATCAGCGTCGGCACGCTGGCGCAGTTCCTCACCTTCATGACCATCCTGCAGATGCCGGTGCGCCAGCTCGGGCTGATGGTCAACTCGTTCGCCCGCGCCTCGACCTGCGGCACAAGGCTGTTCGAACTGCTTGACGCCGAACTTGACATCGAGGATGCGCCTGATGCCAAGGATCTCGTGGTCACCGAAGGCTTGCTGCGCTTCGACAATGTCGGCTTCCGCTACGCGGGCGCCGGCGGCCGGCCGGCGCTGTCGGGCATTTCCTTCGAGGCCAGGTCCGGCGAGACCGTCGGCATTGTCGGCCCGCCGGGCAGCGGCAAGTCGACCATGGCGCATCTGATCCCGCGCTTCTACGATGTGAGGTCAGGCGCGATCACCATCGACGGGCAGGATATACGCGAGGTCACGCTGCAATCGCTGCGCAAGGCGGTCGGCGTCGTGCAGCAGGACGCATTCCTGTTCACCACCTCGATCGAAAACAACATCGCCTATGGAAATCCCTGGGCGCGCGAGACCCGCATCGGGCAGGCGGCTGAATACGCCCAGTTGCACAATTACATCATCGGGCTTCCGGCCGGCTACACCACGGTCGTGGGCGAGCGCGGCTCATCGCTTTCCGGCGGCCAGCGGCAGCGCCTGACCATCGCCCGCACCCTGATGCTGCGGCCTTCGGTGCTGGTCTTCGACGATTCCACCGCGGCTGTCGACGCCGGCACCGAGCAGCGAATCCGCACCGCGATGAAGCGCTTCGCCAAGGACCGCGTGACGCTGATCATCTCGCACCGGCTGAGCTCGCTGATGCATGCCGACCAGATCCTGTTCGTCGAGAATGGCCGCATCTCCGAGCGCGGCACGCACCAGGAATTGTTGGCGCTGGGTGGACGCTACCGCGCGCTTTACGACCTGCAGCTGCGGCCGGACGACGATTTGCCGGTGGCGGTGGGAGCCGCATGATGTCGACACAGAACGACGACCAGAAGGAAGACACCAGCCGGCGGCCCACCAGGGCCGTCGTCGGTTCGCACCGCGACGAGGAAGAGGTCTTCGGCAAGGTCTACGATCCGCGTATCGTGCGCCGCATCTGGAGCTTCGTGAAACCGTATCAGGGCCGGATCTTCATCTCGGTTGCCGCCGTGCTGGTGTTCACGCTGACGCAATTGGCGATCCCGCTGGTCATCCGTTACGCCATCGACCACGGCATGGCGGCGGGCAAGGCCGACAGCTCCGTCATGAACTGGGCGATCGGCGCCTTCGCTCTGATCATCCTGATCAACTATGGCGCCAGCTATGTCCAGGAAAGTGTCGTCGGCAAGGTGGCCGAGAATGTGCTGTCGGATTTGCGCCGCGCCATGTTCAGCCATCTGCAGCGTGTGTCGCTGAGCTTCATGGACAAGACCGAAGTGGGACGGTTGATGTCGCGCCTGCAGGGCGACGTCAATTCCATGCAGGAATTCCTCGAGACCTCGGTGATGTCGGTGGGCGACATCGTGCTGCTGTTCGGCATCGTCAGCGTTCTGTTGTGGCTCGATTTCCGGCTCGGTCTGCTGACGCTGTCGACCATGCCGGCGTTGTTCATCGTGCGCCTGTTCTGGCTGCCGCGCGCCAAGGTCGCCTTCATGGCCGCGCATGAGACCAACTCGATCGCCAATGGCGCGCTGGCCGAAGGCATCCATGGCGTTCGCACGGTGCAGAGCCTGGAGCGCCAGCACGTCAATTTCGACCTTTATGACGAGAAGGTGCTGGCCAATCTCAGGGCTCACCTGACCTCGGCCAAATATGCGCAGGTGATGGTGCCGATCGTCGACACGCTGACCGGCATTGCGATGGCAACCGTGATCGTCGTCGGCGGTTCGATGGTGCTGTCGCACAGCCTCGACATCGGCGTCATGGTGGCGTTCCTGTTCTATATCCAGCGCTTCTTCGACCCGATCCGCTCGCTCACCATGCAGTACTCGGTCATGCAGCGTGCCATGGCGTCGGGCCAGCGAATTTCCGAAGTGCTCGACGTGCCGGTCGATGTCAGCGACAGACAAGGCGCGGTGGCGCTGACGCGCGACATGGACGGTTCGGTCGAGTTCAGGAACGTCACCTTCGGCTACCGGCAGAACCAGCCGGTGCTGAAAAACATCTCCTTCCGCGTCAATCCGGGCGAGACGGTTGCGCTTGTCGGCCCGACCGGTTCGGGCAAGTCGAGCTGCATGGCGCTGGTGCACCGCTTCTATGATGTCTGGTCGGGCGAGGTGCGGGTCGGCGGCCGCGACGTGCGCGACGTGACGCAGGATTCGCTCGGCGACCAGGTGGCGATGGTGTTGCAGGAGCCATTCCTGTTTTCCGGCACGGTGCTGGAGAACATCCGCTACCACAAGACATCGGCTACCCGCGAAGAGGTTGTGCGCGCCGCGCAAGCCGTTGGCGCGCACGACTTCATCGAGCATTTGCCCGATGGCTACGACACCGAGCTCGAACAGCGCGGCGGCAATCTGTCCCTCGGCCAGCGCCAGCTGATCAGCTTTGCACGCGCACTGGTGGCGGATGCGAAAATCCTGGTGCTCGACGAGGCGACGGCGAGCATCGATTCCTACACCGAGATGCTGATCCAGAAGGCACTGGTCACGCTGCTGGAAGGCCGCACCGGGCTGGTCATCGCGCACCGGCTGGCGACCATACGCGGCGCCGACCGCATCATCGTCTTACAGAACGGCGAGATCGTCGAGAGCGGAAATCACGAGCAGCTGATGGCGGCCAAGGGCCTCTATGCCAGGCTCTACAACATGAACTACGCATCGTTCGACGATATTGCCGAGGAAGACATAGGCGCGCCGGCCGGCAAGGCGACGTGAGCTGCTGCCGGTTCAGCTCGACTGGGAATGGTGCGGGGCCAAAACTCGTCGTCGACCAATTCGGCTTCAGATGACGACACGTTTCGCCGCGCCTTCCAGCGCAAGCCCGGCGTCACGCCTGCCGGCGCGTTCAGGTGGACGAGCCGCCGGCCGCCTTGAGGGCGATCCTCCCTAAATTCTGAATTCTACGCGCCGCCCGGCGCGCGATGCACGCGCAGCTTGCGCCTGAACCTCAGCAAACGCCGTCATGATGGCTTTCGTTCCTTAGCCGTCGGATGAAAATCGCCGGGGAACAGGAAGGCTTGCTGGGAGTTTAGTTCTTCGAGCCGCGCCGTGAACGGCGCGGCAGCGAAGGAGACGGCATATGGGCCTGGGTACCATTCTTATTATCATCCTGATCATCGCGTTGCTCGGCGGCTTCAGCGGCCTCGGCGGCGGCCCGTTTTACGGCACTGGTTACTATGGCGGCGGTGGCCTCGGGCTGGTGCTGATCATCGTGATCATTCTGGTTGTTCTCGGGCGAATATAGGTTGCCATTGGCGGCCGCCGAGTTCTACGGCGGCCGCGTTTTCGCCTGACATCGAGGTTGAAGACATGGCAGCTGAAGACATTGCTGGTCCGGAAACACTGGGCCGGCGTCGGCGCGAGCGAACGTGACGAGCTGGGATATCCTAATGGTGGCACTATCCTAAGGCGGCGGGCGTAAGCTGCAGATCCCGACACCCGCCTGGCGGCCGTGGCGTTCATCGAGGCGGATCGGACGCTTCGAGAAACCCAGGACGGCGACGAGGCGGGTTCGGCCTTTCTCGCTCTTGTCGACAAGGGCAGCATCGGCCTGAAGGCCGCAATGGCAGGCACGCCTTACGCCTGAACGCGGTCAACCCGCCGTAACTCCGCCAGCAGAAACACCACCAGCACGCAGCACAGGATGCCAAGCGACAATGGCAGTCCCTGATGTCCGGTCAGTTGCATCGCCAGCCCGGCCACGGGTGAGCCGACGATGCCGCCTACCCCCCATACGAACGCGAAGGCGGCATTGCCGGCGATCAAGGCTTGACCGGTGAAACGCTCGCCGAGCTGGATCAGCGACAGCGTGTAGATCCCGAACGAGACCCCGCCCCAGACGAAGAAGAGCGGCCAGACAAGCCATGTAGCGAAGAGCAACGGCAACAGCAAACAACCGGCCAGGCAAGCCAGGACACAGAACAGCATCATCGGCTTCGAGCCAAACCGTTCGGCGGCGCGCCCAAGCACGACCTGCAGCACGGCATTGCCGGCGATGAAACAGGTGATGAGCGAAGCGATGCGCTGCTCAGTGCTGCCGAGCGCGGCACCATAGACCGCGAACAGCGAAAGCAGGACTTGCTCGAAGGCGGCAGCCGTGAAGACTGCGAACAAGAGCAGCGGCGCCAGCGCGAAGAAGCCGCCGACCGACACCGCTTCGCCCTCACGCGGCATGTCGGGCAGGCGTGGCGCGACGGCAAGCACGATCAGGCCGCAGACAAGGAAGGCCGCGCTGCCGATGATGAAGGGTGGCCATCCTTGCGTGCCGACCAAGCCTAGCGACAGCGGGCCGAGGCCAAAGCCGGCGGAAACGATGGAGGAGTATAGGCCCATGATGCGGCCTCGGCGTGCGGCGGGTGTGATCGAGACCAGCCAGGTTTCACTGATCACGTAAAGCGGATTGGCAAAGAAGCCGAGCAGGAAGCGCAACGGCATCCAGGCCCATACATCCTGCGTCCAGGCAATCGCGATCAGGACGGTTGCTGCCAGGATCGAACACACAACCGCAAAGCGCGCCGCGCCCACCCGCCGGACCAGCGCCGGCGTGAAGAGCGACGATATAATGAAACCCAGAGGCGTCATCGCGGCCGAGAGGCCGATAAGGCCCGGTGTCGTCCCTTGCCGTTCCAGGATGAAGCTGAGCAGCGGATACGTCAGCCCCTGTGCTATGGCGAACACCGTAACTGTCGCGATGATGCCGGCCATCGCGGCCCATGCGATGTGGTTCTCCGGCGGTGACGTCGCGTCTTCGGCGCTCATGCCGACTTCGAAGCAGGATCGGCACGTTCCGGCAAGGGCAAATGCCGGCAAAACGCCGCGGTACGCCCAAACAGGCGGGCGGGTCTTATCCGCGACATCAGCTCACACTTGCCAGAAGCGTTTGACGATTTCGGCCTCGACCTGGCGTCTGGTCAGACCGATATCGTCGATCAGGTGCGGATTGGCCTCCGCCATCTGCTTGAGGTCCCAGCGAAAGCGTATCCGCTCGCGCCAGGCCGCGATCATGCCCCGCGGGCCTGTCGGACGCCGGCCCGATGACACCGCCTTTTCCGGCAAGGCTGCACGAGCAGAAGCAAGGGTATCGTTCATGGCAACCTCCATTCGGTTTGAGGGGCGACAGCCCTCTGCTTGAAAGAGCTTGAATTCTGCCGCATGCGGACGGCGCCGTAATTAAGCGCAGCCAAATAGTTCTCAAAAGTTCCAAAGCAGTTAGAGCACCTCGCCGATTCATAGAAACGACGAGGTGCTCAACTATTTGTTTTGACGCCATACGTCCGTGAAGCGCTCCGCGCTTTCCCGTGGGAAAACCGCCTTCACACCTTTCCTGGAATTGCTCTATAGATGCGCGTTATGCAGGGATCGCGCTTTGCCTTTGGTCCGTTCGTGCTTGATCCGGGTGCGGGAACGCTCCTTCGGGACCAAGTTCCCGTCGCCGCCGGCCACCGCGGACTGCAGCTGCTGGCGGCGCTCGTCGCCCGGCCCGGCGAGATCGTGGCCAAGGCCGAGTTGATGGATGCGGCATGGCCAGGAACCGCCGTTGAGGAAGGCAACCTCACCGTCCAGATTGCGCAATTGCGCAAGCTGCTGGGTCCGGCCACGAACGGCGGAGAATGGATATCGACCGTTCCGCGCGTCGGCTATCGCTTCGCCGGCGCCATCGAACAGCTCGGCGACGAGAAGCGACAGGCTTTGCCGCTGCCCGCCAAACCGTCGATAGCCGTGCTGCCCTTTGCCAATTTCAGCAACGACCCCGAGCAGGAAGCCTTCGCCGACGGGTTGACCGAAGACCTGATCACCGACCTGTCGAGGATCGGCGGCCTGTTCGTCATCGCGCGCAACTCGACCTTTGCCTACAAGGGCAAGGCGGTGGATGTGCGCGAGGTCGCCAGGGAACTTGGCGTGCGCTATCTCTTGGAGGGCAGCGCCAGACGCGCCGCCGGGCGCGTGCGCATCAACGCCCAGCTGGTCGACGCGCTGAGCGGCGAGCATTTGTGGGCAGACCGCTTCGATCGCGGCCTGGAAGATATTTTTGCCGTTCAGGACGAGGTGACGGCCAAGATCGTCGAGGCGCTGCTTGGCCGGCTGCGCGCGCCGCTGCCGCGCAACCGGCCTCGAAATCTCGAGGCCTACGATCTGTGCGTGCGAGCCCGCAACCTGATCGACGTCTCGCCGGAGACGGCGCGCGAAGCGCATCTGTTGCTGACGCGCGCGCTTGCGCTCGATCCGGACTATGCCGAAGCCTATCGCTGGCTTGCCATGAACCACTGGATGGGATGGGTGCATTGGGGAGAGCCCATTGAGCCTGCCCGCAGCCTTGCCCTGGAACTGGCGCGCAAGGCTGTGGCGATCGATCCCAACGATGCCGGCTGCCACTGGGTGCTTGCTAACCTGCTTGCCTATGAGCGCAGATTCGACGAAGCGGATGTGGGATTTGCCAAGGCGTTCGAACTCGACCCGAACGAGGCCGATGCCTGGGCGACATTGTCCGACATCGCGGTCCTGGCCGGGCGCGTCGAGGACGGCCTCGACTATATCGGCAAGGCGTTCCGGCTGAACCCGTTTCCGGCAAGCTGGTACTACCTGACGCTCGGCCAGGCGCAATATGCGGCGCGCGACTATGAAGCCGCCGTCGAGACGACGCGCCGGGACGAGACGTATCGGACAAGCTCGCGCCGTTTCCTTGCGGCAAGCCTTGCGCAACTCGGCCGGATCGATGAGGCGCGCGCCGAGGTCGACCTGTTCCTTGTCGCGAACCCACATTTCACCACCCGCCACTGGGTCGAGACTGAGCCGTTCCGCGACACTGCCACGCTCGACCATTTCGTCGATGGCTTCCGAAAGGCCGGACTTCCGGAGTGACGGACCGGCGTGCTCGATCGATGCAGGCACCGTCGGTTGCGGCTCAATCTGCCAATGTTTGCAAGTCGCGAGGCCGCTGACCGATCTTGCTTCCGCGAGCAGTCATCCAACAGCGATTGCAGCGAAGCGGCGCGCGAAACCTCTGTCACGGTGAAGCCGGCTGGAAGGGCCAACGATCGATCCGGCCGCGGGTGAGCGTTGGGTGGCGGCGGGCGACTACCTGTTGCGCTCGCGTCTGCAATGCCGGCATCGCGGTCGCCGTGGGCAATGATCGGCTTGCCTCGTTGAGCTTTCAGCGACGCGCTCCGACAACTCGCGATGATTTTTCTAGATGCCGGATGATTTTTCTAGATGCTGTTTGTCGAAGCACGATCTTTCCCGAAAACCGGTTCCCACTTTTCGGGATCATGCTCTAGTTTAGCGGCTGGCGTGTTCGGGAAGTCCGCGCAATCTGATTGTCCGAGCGCCCTTCAGCTTTCCTTGTTTGAGGTCGGCGGCGGGAGTAATAGTCGCCAAGGAATTGCGAGGAGGAAGAGATGACGCTGAACTTCGACCCGAAGGCGAAGGCCACGGCGTTGTACCATGGCGAATTCCGACCGATGTTCATTGGCGGCAAGTGGGTCGCGGCGCAGTCCGGCCAGGGCATGCAGGCACTCAATCCGGCAACAGGCGAGGTGCTGGCGACAGTGCCGCGCGGCGGGGCTGCCGATATCGACTCGGCGGTGGCCGCCGCGCGCGCGGCCTTCGAAGGCCCATGGTCCAAATTCTCGCCCTACGAGCGGCAGTGCGTGCTGCTCAGGATCGCCGATCTGTTCGAGACGCATTGGGAAGAGCTCAGCGTTTCCGACACGCTCGATATGGGACTGCCGATCACGCGCACGCTCGCCAACCGGCGCCGCGTCATCGGCATGCTGCGCTTCTATGCCGGCATGGCGACGGCGCTGCATGGCGAGACGATCGACAATTCGATTCCCGGCGAGATCGTCACCTTCACCCGGCGCGAGCCGGTGGGCGTCGTTGGTGCGATCATTCCCTGGAACGCGCCAACCGCCGCCTCGATCTGGAAGATCGCGCCGGCGCTGGCGACAGGCTGCACCATCGTGCTGAAACCGTCCGAGGATGCGTCGCTGACGCCGCTGCTGATCGCGCAACTGATGCAGGAAGCCGGCGTGCCCGACGGCGTCGTCAACGTCGTCACCGGCACCGGGGCGGAAGCCGGTGCGCGGCTCGCCGAACATCCAGACGTCAACAAGATCGTTTTCACCGGTTCGACGCTGACCGGCCAGGCCATCGCGCGGGCAGCCATGGCCAACCTCAAACGCGTTTCACTGGAGCTCGGCGGCAAGTCGCCGATCATCGTCTGCCGCGACGCCGACATCGACAAGGCTGTTCCGATCGCGGCGATGGCGGTGTTCGTGCATTCGGGCCAGATCTGCATTGCCGGCTCGCGGCTGTTCGTGGCGCGCGAAATCCATGACGAGTTCGTCCGACGGCTCGCCGATTTCGCCGGCAGACTGCGGATCGGCCATGGCATCGAGGCAGAGACGGAAATCGGACCGCTCATCAATGCCAGGCAGGCAGCCAAGGTGGAGGGCTATATCAGGGCCGGCAGCGACGAAGGCGCCGAACTGGTCGCCGGTGGCTCGCGGCTGACCGGCGAGCTCTACGATGGCGGCAACTTCATTGCGCCGACGGTCTTCGGCGCCGTGTCGGACCAGATGACCATCGCGCGCGAGGAGATTTTCGGCCCGGTCATTTCGGCGATGCCCTTCGACACGCTCGACGAAGCGGTGGCGCGTGCCAATGCGACGCCCTATGGCCTGGCCGCCGGCATCTTCACCACGCATCTGGGCACCGCGCACAAGCTTGCGCGCCGGGTCAAGGCCGGCTCGATCTGGGTCAACATGTACCATGCCATCGACCCGGCGGTGCCGTTCGGCGGCATGAAGATGTCGGGTTATGGCCGCGAGGGCGGCATCGAGCATCTGCACGAGTATCTGGAGACCAAGTCGGTCTGGATCCAGACCGACTGATATTCGCGCGGCGTACTCTGCGAGATCACGATGAAACCACAAGGGCCAGGACGGCGGCGCAGTCACCGGTTTTGACCAGGCCGGGGAAATGCCGCGCCGCCAGAATGCCGGACATTTTTGCCTTGATCTCCTGCGGAGCGATGCCGGTGCGGCCGGTGGAATGGATGCGCGCCAGCACCGAGCCTTCTTTCACAGGCTCGCCGAGATCGACCATGGTCTCGATCATGCCGTCGTCCTCGGCGAAGGAGAAACAATCGCCTGACGGCATGTCGAGCCACTGAGTTCTGCCCTTCTCGACCGCACCATCAACAATGCCGGCATGGCGCAGCACATTGCTGATGCCGCGCCGCGCGATCCGCACGGTCTGGGCACGCGAGGTGCCGCCGCCGCCAAGCTCGGTGCTGACGAAGACCTTGCCCATTTCCTCGGCCGCCGTGTCATACATGCCGACGGAGTCAATCTCGATCATGCGCATCGAGAACGGGGCCGAGAACGCGGCGACCGCGTCGAAGGCTTTCTGCTCCAGCGCCTTGTCGGGCACCGTGTGGGCGGCACAGAAGGGCACGAAATCCAGCGTCCTGCCGCCGGAGTGGAAATCGAAGACGAGGTCGGCCCGCGGCAGCAGTTCGCGTTGAAAGTAGTCGGCGATCTTCTCGGTCACCGTGCCGTCGGGACGGCCGGGAAAGCTGCGGTTCATGTTGCCCTTGTCGATCGGCGACGTCCGGGTGCCGGCGCGGAAGGCCGGATAGTTCATCGCCGGCACGATGATCACCGTGCCGCTGACCTGTTTGGGATCGAGCGTGCGGGCGAGATCGTAGAGCGCCAGCGGCCCCTCATACTCGTCGCCATGGTTGCCACCGGTGAGCAGCGCGGCCGGCCCCTTGCCGTTGCGGATGACGCAGATCGGGATCGTCACCGAACCCCACGCCGAGTCGTCGCGGCTGTAGGGCAGGCGCAGGAAACCATGTTGCACGCCGTCCTTGTCGAAATCGACGGTCGGGGCGATCGGGGAAGGGCGGAGGCTATGCATCGGGCTCAATTCTTCACCACCAGTTTGCGCGGTACATTGGCGAGGCACTCTACACCGGTTTCGGTGATCAGGATGGATTCGGTGATTTCCAGTCCCATGGTCTCCAGCCAGAGACCGGTCATGAAATGGAAGGTCATGCCGGGCTTGAGTTCGGTGCGGTCGCCGGGGCGCAGGCTCATGGTGCGTTCGCCCCAATCCGGCGGATAGGAGAGACCGATGGAATAGCCGGTGCGGTTGTCCTTGACGATGCCATATTTCTTCAACACGGCGAAAAAGGCGTTGGCGATGTCCTCACAGGCATTGCCGGGCTTTGCCGCCGCCAGCCCCGCCTCCATGCCTTCCAGTGTCGCCTTCTCGGCATCGAGGAATTCCTGTGTCGGCTTGCCGAGAAAGACGGTGCGCGACAGCGGGCAATGGTAGCGGTTGTAGCAGCCGGCGATCTCGAAGAAGGTGCCCTCGCCCGACTTCATCGGCTGGTCGTCCCAGGTGAGATGCGGCGCCGAGGCGTCGGCGCCCGACGGCAGCAGCGGCACGATCGCCGGATAGTCGCCGCCGACGCCATCGACACCGCGCGTGCCGGCATCGTAGATCTCGGCGACCAGATCGCATTTGCGCATGCCTACTTCGATCTTGTCGACGATGCGCTGGTGCATGGCTTCGACGATCCGAGCCGCCTTGCGCATATAGTCGATCTCGGTTGAACTCTTCACGGCGCGCTGCCAGTTGACCAGCGCTGTCGCGTCGACGAAGCGGGCGTTGGGCAGGTGCTTCTGCAACGCGGCGAAGGCGGCAGCCGAGAACCAGTAATTGTCCATCTCGACGCCGATGGTCAGCTTGCTCCAGCCGCGATCACTGAGCACTCTGGCCAAAAAATCCATCGGGTGGCGCTCGGTCGACTGCACGTAGTGGTCGGCATAGCCGACGATGTTGTCATGCGCGAGATAGGCGGTGCGCTTGGCGCCATTGGCATCCTGGCCGCGACCGTACCACACCGGCTCGCCCGATGGTGGCACGATCACCGCCTGATGCACATAGAACGACCAGCCATCATAGCCGGTCAGCCAGGCCATGTTGGATGGGTCGCTGACAACAAGCAGATCGACGCCTTTCCCCTCCATGGCTTTTCGCGTCTTGGCGAGGCGATCCGCAAATTCGCCACGCGAGAATTTCAGGTTCGGTTGCATTGTTCTTGGTCCTCGTTTGTTGGGGTCCTGGAGCCCGTTTTCACTTCGTTGGATCCGGCTCCAGGAATTTTTTGCTTGAGCATGATCTGATCGGAAAACCGGTTTCCACTTTTCCGGATCATGCTTGCGGCCAGCATCAGCTCTCGAAAACGGTTCCGGCATTGGCCGCCCGCGCCCGGTTGCGAGCGAGCGTGGCGATCGCCGTATCCTGCACGCCGGTGCCGGTGAGGTCGGCGATGGTGATGTCGCTGGGTGAGCGCCTTCCGTGCCGTTCGCCGGCGATGATCTGGCCGAGTTCGGTGACCGCGGCATCGGCTCCCATCACGCCCGATGCGATGGCGTGATGCAGTTCTCCCAGACGCCGTGTCTGCTTGGCGCTGTCGGCGACATAGAGATCGGCCATGCGCAGGATCGCCGGCGCGATCTCGTTCTTGTGTTCGGCATCCGAGCCCATGGCGGTGATGTGCTGCCCGGCAACGACAAAGCCGGCCTTGATCAGCGGCTCGGTCGACGGCGTGGTGGTGACGATGATGTCGGCGCCGATGGTTGCTTTGGCTGCATCCGGCTCGGCGCGCACGAGAATGCCGAGCTTTTCGCGCAGCGCGCCTGCGGCCGTCTGCGCCTTGACCGCATCGCGCGCCCAGATACGTGCCTCGGCGATCGGCCGCACCAACATGAGCGCTTCGAGTTGCAGCCCGGCTTGCACGCCGGCGCCGAAGATTGCGGCGACGGACGAATCCGGCCGCGACAGATGCTTCGCCGCGACGGCGCCCGCAGCAGCGGTGCGGACATCTGTGAGATAGCCATTGTCCAGCAGCAGCGCCTCGACCACACCGGTTCTTGCCGAGAGCAACACCATCATGCCGCCCCCGCTGGGCAGACCGAGATTCGGATTGTCGAAGAAGCCGGAGCTTATCTTAACGGCGAAACCGTCTATTCCAGGCACATAGGCGGACTTCACATCGACCTCGCCGCGCTGCTCGTGAATGTCCAACCGCAGAATCGGCGGCATCGCCACCGGCAATGTGGCGAGCGCGCGGAAAGCGTTTTCGACGCAGGCGACGGCGTCGAGATCGAGCGTCACGATTGTGCGCAGTTCCTTCTCGGTGAGGATCGTCATCCGGCTCATGCGACGCGCTCCGCGAAGGCGCGCACTGCGAAGGATAGTGTTCCGTCACACCCCCCTCTGGCCTGCCGGCCATCTCCCCCGCAAGGGGGGAGATTGGACTGCACTCCTGCCTTCGCCAATCTCCAGCGCAGCAAGAATAGCGACCACATCGAAGCTGCCGATCTCCCCCCTTGCGGGGGAGATGTCCGGCAGGACAGAGGGGGGTGGGCGGGAATTCGGCGTGGGAGAGCTTTCATGCCGCGCGCTCCGCGATTGCGTCACCGCAGACGATCTTGCGATGCGTGTTCATGTCGATATTGCGGCCCGAGAGAAGCACGACCACCGGCCCGGTCGCCCTGACCTTGCCGGCGAGTAGCGCAGCGATGCCGACCGCACCGGCGCCTTCGACGATCTCGCGCTCTTGTTCATAGGCATGTCGGATGCCGGCGGCGATCTCGTCCTCGGTGAGCAGGATGACGTCGTCGAGCAGATCGCGGCACATGGCGAAGGTCAGCCGGTTGTCGAGACCGATGCCGCCGCCGAGCGAATCCGCCAGTGTCGGCAGTTCTTCAACCTCGACCGGCCGGCCGGCGTCGAGGCTGGCCTTCATCGCAGCGCCACGTGCCATCGAAACGCCGATCACTTTTGTCCTGGGGCTAGTGCCTTTGATAGCTGCGGCGATGCCCGAGGCCAAGCCGCCACCGGAAAGCTGGACGAGGACGAGAGCGGCATCCGGGACCTGCTCGATCATCTCCAGTCCAAGCGTGCCCTGCCCAGCGATGATGGCCGGGTGGTCGAAGGGCGGCAGCATCACCAGTCCCTCCTGCGCCACCAGCCGTTCGACCTCCTGCTGCGCCTCGTCCTGACTGTTGCCGATGATGCGGACATCCGCGCCAAGCCGACGGATTTCGTCGAGCTTGTTGCCCGGCACCAGTCGCGACATGCAGATCACCGCACGCATGCCTTCGAGCTTCGCGGCATGGGCCAGCGCACGGCCATGATTGCCGGTCGACGCCGCGACCACACCGCGCGCCTTCACCTCGGCGCTCAGCGAAGCAACGGCATTCGAGGCGCCGCGCAGCTTGAAGCTGCCGGTGGTCTGGCGGTGTTCAAGCTTGAGGTGGACGGGGATGCCCAGTCGTTCGGAAAGGCTGTGAGATAACCCTGTCGGCGTGCGTTCGATTTTGCCGGCAATTCGCTCCCGGGCGGCACGAATATCGTTAAGGGTGACTGTCGTCATGATCATCAATCGCGCGGCAAAGGCAGCGTCATCAGACGGCCAAATTCGGGATGCGACGTCCCGTCGCCACACAACCGCAAACAATTCCAGGCGCTGGCCTGATTGCTGGTAACGACCGGGCGGTCGATCGCCTGTTCCACGCCGGGAACCGCGAGCGCTCCGCGCAATGCGGTGCAGGACACGAACAGTGCGTCGGCCTCAGCGTGTGTCGCCTCTCGTGCGAGATCGACAATCGCTGCCGGCGCAATGCGCGCCATCTCGCGATCGTCCTCGAAGCCGAGACAGGTGAAGCTGACGATCTCGAAGCCGCGCTCGGCGAAATACGTCGCCATCGGCCTGGAGGTTTCGACGGTGTAAGGGGTGAGGATGCTGATCTTTTTCGCGCCCAGCGCCTGCAGCCCGCGCACGCCCGCCATCGGCGGCGTGACCACGGGAACGCCCGGCTTGGCAGACTGGATCGCGGCCTCGATCTCGGCGTCGCCAATCACCACCGAGGCCGAGGTGCAGGAGTAGCAGATCGCGTCGAGGTTTTCGTCGGGCAGGATCAACGCAGCACCCGCCGCCAGCTCGGGCTGCATCTTGCGTAAATTCTCGGGCGTGGTCGGATTCTTGTAGGGAATGCGCGCGACATAGACGCCGATCCGCTCGCTCGCCACCATGCGGCGGAAATCGGGCTCGCTGGTGTGGTCGGTGGCAAGGATGATGAGGCCGACACGCTTTTCCAGCGGGCGCGCATCGAGCGCCGGCCTTGTCGGCATCAGCCTGATCTCGGGCAGCGGTTTCATCTTGAGAATTACCTTTCGATCTTGCCGTAGCGATGTTCCAGCCAGCGCAGCAGCACGACCGAGAAGAGGCTGATGACGAGGAAGAAAGCGCCGACCAGCGTGATCGGCTCAATGTAGCGGTAGTAGGTGTTGGCGACGCTCTTGGCCTGGTTCATCAGCTCCAGCACGGTGATCGCCGATAGGAGCGGCGTCTCCTTGAACATGGCGATGAAATAGTTGGCCAAAGCCGGGATCATCGGTGGGATCGCTTGCGGAATGATGATGTTGGTCCAGGTCTGCGTGGCGCTCAGATTGCAGGCCTTGGCCGCCTCCCACTGGCCGCGCGGCACGTTGTCGATGCCGGCGCGATAGACTTCCGCCGTGTAGGTGCCGTAGTGCAGGCCGAGCCCGATGACGCCGGCGACCAAGGGCGGCAAAAGGATGCCGAAATCCGGCAGGACATAGAAGATGAAATAAAGTTGCACCAGAAGCGGCGTGCCGCGGATGAATTCGGCCGCCCAGCCGACGGTGCGCGACAGGACCTTGTTGGGCGAGCGTCGCGCCAGCGCGATGCCCAGACCCACGATAGCGGCCAGCACGGAGCCGAGCAGCGTTGCCAGGATGGTGATCTTCACGCCCTGGATCAGCGTCGGCAGGATCTCCCAGACGAAGTTCCAGTCCCAATCCATCAGACGCGCACCCCGTCGAGGCCGCGCGCCATGCGGCGTTCCAATGAACGCACGCCCCAGGAGATGATCAGCGCCAGGGCGAAATAGATGATCAGGATGGTGGTGAACGGCGCCAGCGTGTTGCCGGTCTGCGAGCGCACGACCTGCGCCTGAAAGGTGAGATCGGCGAGCGAGATCAGCGACACCACGGAGGTCGCCTTGAGCAGTTCGATGGCGTTGTTGCCGAAGGTCGGCAGCATGACCAGCAGCGCCTGCGGCAGGATGACATGGCGCATGCCTTGCCAGCGGCCGAGGTTGAGCGCGATGCAGGCCTCATATTGTTCGCGGCCGACCGACTGGATGGCGCCGCGTACCACCTCGGCCGCATAGGCGCCGACATTGAGGCCCAGCGCCAGCACACCCGCCTGCAGGGGGGTCAGTTCGAGGCCGATCAACGGCAACACGAAATAGGCAAAGAACAGCTGCACGAAGATCGAGGTGCCGCGGAAGAATTCTATATAGGCGGTGGCCAGCCAGCGCAGCGCAAAGAAGCGCGACACGCGGCCCATGCCGGCGAGGAAGGCCATGATCAGGGCGAGCACCGACCCCATCAGCGTCAGCTCGATGGTGACAAGCGCTCCCTGCAATATCAGGCCGAGGTAGCCGGACCACTGGGTCATTCGGGTTCCAACGTTGGCGGTTAGCTTCCTTCTCCCCGTTCACGGAGAGAAGATGCCAGTCCACCCTCCGAAGCTGCAGCGCAGCTGCTGCGGAGGACGGGCAGGCAGATGAGGGGCAGCGCTAAATTCTCAGAACCTGGCGCCGCCCCTCATCCGGCCCTTCGGGCCACCTTCTCCCCGTGAACAGGGAGAAGGCAAAAACGGCGCTATTTCGCCGCGCAGAGCTTGTCCCGCGTGGTCGACATCGCGGCTGCGGCCGAGAAGCCGTAGGGCTCGATGATCTTGGCGAACTCGCCGGATTTCTTCAGCTTGGCGAGCTCGACATCGAAGGCATCGCGCAGGGCCTCATCGCCTTTCTTGAAGGCGGCGCCGTCGCAATAGACCGGCGCGCCGACCACCGGGGCGATGACTTCGAGGTTCGGATCGTTGGCTTTCTTGACGAGGTCGTTGATCGACAGGACGGGAAGCGAATAGGCATCGATGCGACCGTCCTGCAGCATCTTCAGGCCGCTCTGGCCGTCCGGCACGACGATGACGCGCTCGCGCGGCACGCCGGCGTTGAGCGCCAGCTTCTCCTCGGTGCCGCCGCCCGGCGCGCCGATGGTGGCTGACGTGTCCTTGGCGACGTCCTCGTAGCTCTTGAAGCCCTTCGGATTGCCCTTCTTCACCAGCATCGCCTCGGCGTCGCACAGCACCGGCTCGGAATAGACGACCGCCGCGCAACGCTCCGGCTTCATGAACAGGCCGGCGGTGACGACGTCGAAGCGGCCGGCCTGCAGGCCGGGGATCATCGCGCCATATTCGGAGATCGAAGCGACGATGTCGGCAACACCGAGACGCTTGAAGACCTCGCGCGCCACGTCGGGCGCCGCACCCGAAACTTTGCCGTCGGCGGCGACCGCCGTATAGGGCGGCTCGTTGGCGATCGCGACGCGGGCAAAGCCCTGCGCCTTCAATTGCTCGAGCTTGCTGTCATCGGCCGAACCGGTGCTCGACGCGGCGAGCACCGCCGTCAGTGCGAGACCGGCGACGCCGGCCAGAATGCCAAGTTTCTTCATTGTTCCCAACTCCTTGTTGTCTTCTTGGTTTTGTCTGGGGCGGTCTTCCGCCCCGCAAAGCGGTCAGACACGATGTCCGGCTGCGATGATCTTCTTCAGGAAGCCTTGCGTGCGCTCCTGCTTTGGATGGCGGAAAATCTCGTCTGGTTTGCCCTCTTCGACGATCTTGCCGCGGTCGAAGAACAGCACGCGGTCGGCGAAGTCGTGGGCAAAGCCCATCTCGTGGGTGACCAGCAGCATGGTCATGTCGGTCTCTGCGGCGAGCTTGCGCATGACATTCATCACCTCCTCGACCAGCTCCGGATCGAGGGCCGACGTCACCTCGTCGAACAGCATGATCTTCGGCGACAATGCCAGCGCACGGGCAATCGCCACGCGCTGCTTCTGGCCGCCGGACAGCTGCGCCGGCATCGACTTCGCCTTGTCGGCCATGCCGACCATGTCGAGCAGTTCCATGGCCCGCTTTTCAGCGGCGGCGCGAGGCGTGCCCTTGGTCAGCATCGGCGCCAGCGTGACGTTATCCATGACGCATTTGTGCGGAAACAGATTGAACAGCTGGAAGACCATGCCGATCTTCTGCCGCATCTTGGTCAGGTGCCGCTCGTCGGCGGGCAGCAGCTGGCCGTTGCGCTCCATGTGATAGAGCTGCTCGCCATCGATCTGGATATGGCCGCCGTCGATCTTCTCCAGCGTCATCAGGATTCGCAGGATCGTCGTCTTGCCCGAGCCGGACGGGCCGATCAGCGCCAGCTTCTCGCCGGGCATGACCTGCATCGACAGGCCGTCCAGTACCTTGAACGAGCCGAAGCTCTTCGAAATGGCGTCGACCTTGATGATGGGTGAGGACAAATGAATTTCCCCTGCTGGAGAAGCCTGTGCCCTTAACGATGCGGAACGCGCCAAATCATGTCAATTGGGAAAATAAAATCATGACAATATTTCCGGCACTGCATGATTCCAGAGCAATTCCCGCTTAGATTGCGAGCAGCAGATGCTCCGGATCGCCAAGCAGCAACTTGGTGACAACGCCGAGGCCGGCGCGCAGTTCCCCCTCGGTGGTCGAGCCGAGCGAGATGCGCACCGCCGGATGCCAGGGCGCATCCGAGATGCGGAAGGAGGTGCCGGGCGCGATCGCCACGCCTTGCAGGCGGGCCTGGGCGACGAAGCTTTCCTCGGCACGGTCCGCGGGCAGTTGCAACCAGACATGCAGCCCGTCGCGCCTGGCGCGATAACCAACCCCGCCCAGCACCTCGGCTGCGATGTCCTGGCGGCGGCGCAATGCCGCGCGCTGCCAGCGAACGAGTTCCATCGCCGTGCCGTCGGTCACCCATTTGGTGGCGATCTCGGCCACCAGCGGCGTCGCCATCCAGTTCGACACCAGATGCCGGTTGGCAACGGCGGCGACATAGCGGTCGGGCGCCGCGAGATAGCCGATGCGCAGGCCAGGTACGGTGATCTTGGTGAAGGAAGTGACGTAGAGCGTGCGCTCCGGCGCAAAGGCGGCGACCGGCGGCGGCCGGTCCTCGACCAGCGGACCCAGCACATCGTTCTCGATGATGGCGATGTCGTGCTTGCGCGCGACCGCGGCGATCTCTTCGCGCCGCCGAGCGTCCATCAGCGTCGCCGTCGGGTTGATCACCGACGGTTGCACGAATACCGCGCGAATGTCGGTGAGCCGGCAGACCTCGTTCAACGCCTCCGGGATCAGGCCATTGCCGTCGATCGGCAGGCCTTCCAGGTTGAAGCCGAGATAGCGCGCCAGCGGCACCAGCGTGTGGTGGCCGATAGCCTCGGTGGCGACAGTCGATCCCGGCGGCGCAACGCTCATCAGCGCCACGGTCATCCCGGCGGTCGCGCCATTGGTCAGGCTGATATTCTGTGCGGAGGTGTCGAGCCCACACAGTTTCAGCCATTCGACAGCCACCGCGCGGTGACGCGGGAACACCATGTTGGGCCGGAACGACAACGCCGAACTGGATGGCAGGTTTTCGGCCAGCCAGCCCAGCGCCTGCTTCAGCCGCTCCAAATGCATCGGCTCGCAGACCGGCTTCAGGATTGACAGATCGATGACCTCGCCGAGGCGCTCCGGCAGATAGGGCGGCTCCGGGTCGCGGCGCTGCGTCTGGACAAAGCTGCCACGGCCGATCTCGCCCGAAATCAGGCCGCGCCGGATCAGTTCTTCGTAGGCGCGGCTGACCGTCTGCACCGACAGTTTTAAATCGTCTGCCAGCCTTCGATGCGTTGGAAGCCGCGCGCCGTTGGCCAGCCGCCCGTCATGAATGGCGCGGGCGAACTGGTCGGCCAGCGTTTGATAGGCTGGCCGGCGGATGAGCGCAGGGTCGGGTTGCCATAATGTCATGACTTAATAGAGATCGAAATCAGTGCAATTGACAATCGAAATAATGCGCCGTCATGGTGATGCCGACAAAAAGCGGACGCCGATGACATCGAAACTCGACGCGGTCGACCTCAGGATACTCGACGCCATCCAGCGCGACGGGCGCATCACCAAGCTGGCGCTGGCCGAACAGGTCGGGCTGTCGCCGACGCCGTGCTGGATGCGGCTGCGCAAGCTGGAGAAGGCAGGCATCGTCTCGGGCTACCACGCCAGGATCGCCATGCGCGTGGTGGCGCCGGTCGCCACCGTGTTGATGGAGGTGACGCTGGCCAGCCATCGCCAGGCCGATTTCGACCGCTTCGAACGCGTCATCCGCGACATCCCCGAAATCGTCGCCTGCTGGTCGGTGGGCGGCGGCGTCGACTATGTGGTCAAGGTGATGACGCGCGACATCGACGCCTATCAGCGGCTGGTCGACGACCTGCTGGAGCGCGAGATCGGCATCGACCGCTACTTCACCTACATCGTCACCAAGACGGTGAAGGACGAAATCGTGCTGCCGATAGCCGATCTGCTGCCGGCGTCGGCATAAGCCCGGAGAGAATGTCTGTCGGGACGGCACAATAGAGAGAGTCTCTCTCCTTCAGGGCGTCGAAACAGTCTCTCTGTCTGCATGTGACGGATAGTCTTCCCGCATCGTCCGAACCGGGAGGCCTCGACCATGTCCGCGCATTTTGCCCGCTCGCATCGCCATGAGGCGCTCGACCGCCTCTCCGACCGCCGGCTGCTGCGCGAGCTTGCCTATGTCGATGGGCATTGGACCGCGAGCGAAGCGGCCGAAAGCTTTGAAGTCACCGATCCGGCCACAGGCGCGACGGTCGCGTTTGTCGCCGCGCTCGATGCGCAGCAAACGACAAGGGCAATCGGTGCCGCCGCGCGTGCCTTCCCGGCTTGGCGGTCACTGCTGCCGCAGGAGCGGTCCAGAATTCTGCGAAAATGGTTCGAGCTGATCGTTGCAGCCAAGGATGATCTGGCCCTGCTGATGACACTGGAACAGGGCAAGCCGCTGCAGGAATCGTTTGGCGAAATCGACTACGCCGCCTCCTTCGTCGAGTGGTATGCCGAAGAGGCAAAGCGCCTCAACGCCGAGAGCGTCACCAGCCATCTGCCCAAAGCGGAAATGATGGTGCGACGAGAGCCGCTCGGCGTTGTCGGCGTCGTCACGCCCTGGAATTTTCCGGCGGCGATGCTGACCCGCAAGGCGGCGGCCGCCCTTGCCGCCGGCTGCACCATCGTCGCGCATCCTTCATCCGAGACGCCGCTGTCGGCGCTGGCGCTGGCGGAACTTGGCGAGCGCGCCGGCATCCCCGCCGGTGTCTTCAACGTCATCACCGGAAAGGCTGCAACCATCGTCGGCCGCATGTGCGAAGACCCGCGCGTTCGCGCCATAAGCTTCACCGGCTCGACCGAGATCGGCCGCCTGATCGCGGCGCAAAGCGCGCCGACGATGAAGCGGCTGGTGATGGAGCTTGGCGGCCACGCGCCGCTGATCGTCTTTGCCGATACCGATCTGGACAAGGCGGTGAGCATCGCCATCGATGCCAAATTCGCCACCTCCGGCCAGGACTGCCTCGCCGCCAACCGCATCTATGTCCAGCGCCCGATCTACGATCGCTTCTGCGCCGCTTTTGCCAGGCGTATCGAGGCGCTGCGCACCGGCAACGGCCTTACCGACAAGATCGACATCGGGCCGCTGATGCATGAGCGTGCCGTCGCAAGGGTCGAAGAGCAGGTCGCCCATGCCATCGCTCGTGGCGCGCGCTGTCTCACCGGCGGCAAGCGGCATCAGGCCGGGCCGCTGTTCTACCAGCCGACGCTGCTGGCCGATGTCAGCGACGAAGCGCTGATCATGCGCGAGGAGACCTTTGGGCCGGTCGCCGCCGTCACGCCGTTCGACAGTGAGGACGAAGTGATCGCCCGTGCCAACGCCACAGAATATGGCCTGGTTGCCTATGTCGTTACCGAGAACGGCGCCCGCCAGCAGCGCCTGGGCCGCGCGCTCGACTACGGCATGGTCGCTATCAACCGCGTCAAGATCACCGGCGCGCCGATCCCATTCGGCGGCGTCAAGCAATCCGGCATCGGCCGCGAAGGCTCGCGCCATGGGCTCGAAGCTTTCGCCGATCTGAAGTACCTCTGCCTGGACGTCGCATAAGTCCGTCCGGCCATCTCTCAAGGAGTCAAAAAATGCTCGACCAATCCAACGAACTCAATGCCTGGGATCGCGACCACTTCTTCCATCCTTCGACCCATATGGGCACGCATGCGCGGGGTGAATCGCCGACCCGCATCATGGCCGGCGGCGAAGGCGTCACCGTCTGGGACAACAATGGCAGGAAGAGCATCGATGCCTTTGCCGGTCTCTATTGCGTCAATGTCGGCTATGGCCGCCAGAAGATCGCCGACGCGATCGCCACCCAGGCGAAGAACCTCGCCTACTACCACGCCTATGTCGGCCACGGGACCGAGGCCTCGATCACGCTGGCCAAGATGATCATCGACCGCGCGCCGAAGGGCATGTCGAGGGTCTATTTCGGCCTCTCGGGTTCGGATGCCAACGAGACCAACATCAAGCTGATCTGGTACTACAACAACGTGCTTGGGCGGCCGGAGAAGAAGAAGATCATCTCGCGCTGGCGCGGCTATCACGGTTCGGGCGTGATGACGGGATCACTGACCGGGCTCGACCTGTTCCATAACGCCTTCGACCTGCCGCGCGCGCCGGTCCTGCACACCGAAGCGCCCTACTATTTCCGCCGCGCCGACCGCTCGATGAGCGAGGAGCAGTTCTCGCAGCATTGCGCCGACAGACTGGAAGAGATGATCCTGGCCGAAGGTCCCGAAACCGTCGCCGCCTTCATCGGCGAGCCGATCCTCGGTACTGGCGGCATCGTGCCGCCGCCGGCCGGCTACTGGGAGAAGATCCAGGCGGTGCTGAAGAAGTATGACGTGCTGCTGGTCGCCGACGAGGTGGTGACGGGCTTCGGCCGTCTGGGCACCATGTTCGGCTCCGACCATTACGGCATCAAGCCAGACCTCATCACCATCGCCAAGGGGCTGACCTCGGCCTACGCGCCGCTGTCGGGCGTCATCGTTGCCGACAAGATGTGGCAGGTGCTGGTGCAGGGCTCCGACAAGCTCGGTTCGCTCGGCCATGGCTGGACCTATGCCGCGCATCCGATCTGCGTCGCCGCAGGTGTCGCCAATCTCGAACTGATCGACGAACTGGACCTGGTGACGAACGCCGGTGAGACCGGCGCTTATTTCCGCGCCGAACTGACCAAGGCTGTCGGCGGGCACAGACACGTCGGCGACGTGCGCGGCGATGGCATGCTGGCGGCGGTCGAATTTGTCGCCGACAAGGACGACCGGGTGTTCTTCGACGCCTCGCTCAAGATCGGGCCGCAAGTGGCGACAGCACTTGCCGCCAGCGGCGTCATCGGCCGCGCCATGCCGCAGGGCGACATACTAGGCTTCGCGCCGCCGCTCTGCCTGACGCGTGAGGAAGCCGACATCGTCGTTTCGAAAACCGCCGATGCCGTCAACAGCGTGTTTTCCAATCTCTGAGATCGACCCATGAATGCCATGACCAAGACCCTCCCCGCCACCATGGCCGCCGTGCTGCTCACCGGGCATGGCGGACCGGAAAAGCTCGTCTATCGCAGCGATGTGAAAGTGCCTGTGCCTGCCGCCGGCGAGGTGCTGGTTAAGGTCAGCGCTTGCGGTATGAACAACACCGATGTCTGGGTACGCCAGGGCGCCTATGGCACGGAGGAGGACGCTGCCGCCGTGTCGACGTGGCGGCGGCAAGGCAACACGCTTACCTTCCCGCGCATCCAGGGCACCGACACGGTCGGCACCATCGCTGCCGTCGGCGAAGGCGTTTCCCCGGGCCGTATCGGCGAACGGGTAATGGTCGATTTTTCGATCTACAACCGCGACGACGATTCCCTCGCCGACATTGACTATATGGGCCACGGTCGCGACGGCGGGTACGCCGAGTACCAGACAGTGCCGGGCGAGAATGCGCATTTCGTCGATACTGACATGAGCGACGTCGAACTCGCCACCTTCTGCTGCGCCTACCTCACCGGCGAACAGATGCTGGAGCGCGCCGGGCTGAAAGCCGGCGAACGCGTGCTGGTCACCGGCGCCTCGGGCGGCGTCGGTTCCGGCATCGTGCAGCTGACGCGGGCGCGCGGCGCCATTCCCTATGCGGTCGTCGGCAAGGGCAAGGAGCAGGCGGTGCGCGACATCGGCGCCGAAGCGGTCATTACCCGTGGGGTTGCCGATCTTCCCGCCGCCGTGAATGAAGCCACTGGCGACCAGCCGATCGATGTGGTCGCCGATCTCGTCGGCGGCGCGATCTTCAACGACCTGCTGCGCATCCTGCGACCTGAAGGCCGCTACACCACCGCCGGCGCCATCGCCGGCCCGGTCGTGCAGCTCGATCTCAGGACCATGTATCTCAAGCAGCTGCAACTGCACGGATCGAGCCAGGGCACGCGCGCCGACTTCCGCCGCATCATTGGATACATCGAAGCGAAGAAAATCCGGCCGCTGGTCGGCGGCGTCTACAGGCTCTCCGATTTTCACAAGGCGCAGGCAGACTTTATTGCCAAGGACTTCGTCGGCAAGCTGGTGATCGTGCCGGACGCCATGTGGAACCCGAATATCCGCACATAACGCCCCTACGTCAGAGCGCGTCGTAAACGGCATCATCAACACCTTGCGGCGTGGATCGATGTCGTCGAAACCCAGCATGCGGTTGGTGACGTAGCCGAATCCGACACCGGCGCCGGGATCGGCAAAACCGAGGGCGCCGCCCCAGCCGCCATCGCAGCGACGCGCGGCTGGCATAGGCGGCGTCGTCGAGTTGAAAGCCGGCGGCGAATTGTCGGCGCTTGAGACATAGCGCGCATGAGGCGAACCGGAATCATCGCAACGAATGCAATCCACAGGCCGGCAACCAGACCCTGCATCTTGACAGACGAGGCGAAAGCCAAAAGAGTGAAACCGGTTTCACTGGGGACCGCCGGTGCATTTCGATCTGTCCACTCTGCTCCCGCATCTGGGTTTTCTGGCGCGCGGCGCCGAACTCACGGCCGCGGCTTGCGCGCTGTCGCTGGTAGGAAGCGTCTTCATGGGCGCGTTGGTGGCGATCGCACGCACCTCCGCCTCGGCACTGCTTCGACGGATCGCCTTCGTCTATGTCGATCTCTTCCGCAATGTGCCGTTCATCGTCCAGCTGTTCTTCTTCTATTACGGCCTGCCCGAGCTCGGCATTTACATCGATGCCTTCACCACCGGCGTCGTGGCGCTTTCGATTGCCGGCGGCGCCTATGCCTCCGACATCATTCGCGCCGGCATCCTCGCCATCGACCAGGGCATCATCGACGCCGCTGAAGTGAGCGGCCTGTCCAGGCGCAAGATCTTCACCCGCATCGTGCTGCCGATTGCGCTGCGCACCTCCGTGCGACCGCTCGGATCCGTGCTCATCAACATGATCCTTACGTCCTCGATCCTCTCGACCATCACGCTCAACGAGCTCACCGGCTCAGCCCAGATCGTGGTCTCGCAGACCTATCGGCCCTTCGAGGTCTATATGGTGCTGCTCTGTGCCTATGCGGCCCTGACCTATCTGGTCTCGCTGGGCGTCACCCTGCTCCACCGCCATCTCAATCGGGACATGATGGAGGCGGTCGACTGATGCGGTTCAGCGACTTCACCTCCTACGACCTGATCCTGCTGGCGCAAGGTCTCGGCACCAACGTCGCGCTGTTTCTCATCACGTCGCTGATCGGACTGCTGATTGGCCTGAGCTGGGCGCTGGTGCGGTTCTACCGTGTGCCGGTTCTGGCCCAGATCGTCACCTTCCTGTCGGAGCTGTTGAAGAACTCGCCGGTGCTGGTGCAGCTGTTCCTGGTGTTCTTCGGCCTGCCGGCGCTGCTGCATATAAGGGTGACGCCGGTCACCGCAGCGACCATCACTCTGTCGGCGAACACCGCGGCATTCGTCTATGTCATCGCGGTCTCGGCGGTCGAGTCGATCGAACGCGAGCAGGTCGAGGCCGCGCGTGTCTTCGGCCTGACCCGGTGGCAGGTCCTGCGCCATATCGTTTCGCCCCAGGCTGCCGCCTTCGCGGTCGGCCCGCTCGTCGCGCTGCTGGTCAACCAGCTTCAGGTGACGTCGCTGATTTCTGTCATCGGCGTCGTCGACCTGACCAAGATCGGCCACATCCTCAACATGCGGACCTTGAAGCCGTTCGTGGTCTGGACCGTCGTCGGACTGCTCTACTATGGCGCGGCAAAGCTGGTCGCCCTGCTTGGCGAGCGTCTTGAAAACCGCCTGCGGGCGCACAGCGCCTGGCGGGGGCTTTAACATGCTCAAGATCGAAAACGTGCACAAAGCGTTCGGCGAGGTCACTGTGCTGGACGGCGTCGACCTGACGATCGCGCCCGGCGAAGTGGTCTCGATCCTCGGGTCGTCAGGGTCCGGCAAGTCGACATTGATCCGTTGCATCAACGGCCTCGAAAAGCTGAAGTCGGGCCGCATCACGGTCGACGATTTCGATGTCAGCAAGCCGAAGGAGCTGGCCGAGGCGCGCAAGCGCTCAGGCACCGTTTTCCAGCTGTTCAACCTCTATCCGCATATGAGCGCGCTTCAGAACATTACGCTCGCCCCGATCGAGGTGCTGAAGATGCCGCGCCCTGAGGCCGAGGCGCTGGCGCGCAAGCTGCTCGAGTCCGTCGGCCTTGCCGATCGGGCCAACGCCTACCCGGCGCAGTTGTCGGGCGGGCAGCGCCAGCGTGTCGGCATCTGCCGGGCGCTCGCCATGCAGCCGCGCTATCTGCTGCTCGATGAAGTGACCAGTGCGCTCGACCCGGAAATGACGGCCGAGGTGCTGGCCATCCTGGCTAATCTCGCCGCGCAAGGCACGACCATGCTGTTCGTCACCCACGAGATCGAATTCGCGCGCGAGATTTCCAACCGCATCGTCTTCCTCGACAAGGGCAGGCTGGTGGTCGATCTGCCGACGGATCGTTTCTTCGCCGCGGACGGCGGCCGGGCGCAGCCGCGGGTTGCGCAGTTTCTCTCCAGGATGCGCAAGGACTAGGAATGCTGCTGTTAGCCAACAACGAAGCATGGCCGGGATTCGAGACCTCGGTGCAAATGCTGCGCGATGGCGCCGTCAGCCTGGACGCGATGGTTGCCGGCATCGGCATGGTGGAGAAAGAGGTCAAGGTTCGCAGCGTCGGCTATGGCGGCTGGCCGAACATGCTGGGCGAGATGGAGTTCGACGCCGGCGTCATGGATGGCAATACAAGAGAGGTCGGTTCAGTCGGCGCTGTGCCAAGGACCTTGGCGGTCGCTGCCCTGGCCCAGCAGGTGATGAAGCGCCTGCCGCATGTGATGCTGACCGGCGAAGGGGCGCGGCGCTTTGCCAGCGAAATCGGTTTTGCCGAAGACGAAGTCTTGTTCGAGGACAGCAAGCGCGTCTGGTGGGAGCGGCTGCAACAGGAACTCACACCGCAACAGCTGGCGAAATTCCCCGATATCGATCTGGCGCCGCTCAGCCGTACTATCACCGATCCCGAGCGGGTCCGCGACACCACCGTCTTCCTGTCGGCGGATGCGCGGCGCGGCGTCCATGCCGCGAGTTCGACCTCGGGCTGGGCGTGGAAATATCCGGGCCGGCTCGGCGATTCTCCCATTCCCGGCGCAGGCTTTTACGCCGACAGCCGCTATGGCGCGGCGGCGTGCACCCATACCGGCGAGATGACGATGCGCTGCGCCACCGCACGGACCGTCGTGCTGGCCATGAAGCTTGGCCGATCCCTGTCGGATGCGGTCGCGCTGGCGGTCGAGGAACTGGCTGAACTCGACACCGGCTTCCTGGCCGGAGTGGTCATCCACGCCGTCGACGCCGAGCAGAACCACGAGGTGGTGAATTTCAGATGCGAGGGCGAGGTCCGCTACTGGCTCTGGAAGGATTCCATGCCCGCACCCGAATTGCGGGCAGCAAAACGCGTCACTAGAAAATAAGGAGAGGAACCATGAAAACCGTAGTGCGTGCCTTCGCCGCGCTGGCCATCGTGGCCGGTTCGGCATTTCCAGCCCTTGCCGGCATGATTGACGACATCCGCTCACGCGGCACCATTCGCATCGGCGTATCGCTCGGCGGCGAGCCGATCGGCTTTCGGGATGCACAAAACAACCCTGTCGGCTACGATGTCGATGTCGCGACGCTGCTGGCGCAAAAGCTCGGCGTGCCGGTCGAGTTCGTCGACGTCTCGGGCGATGCGCGTATTTCCATGCTGGTGTCGGGACAGATCGATGTCGCGGTCGCAAACACCTCGGCAACGCTCGAGCGGGCCAAGACCGTCAACTTCACCATCCCCTACAACCGGGCCGGGCTGCGCGTCATCGTCCAGAAGGATGCCGGGATAACCGACCTCAAGGGGCTCGCCGGCAAGAAGGTTGTCGTCGGCCGCGGCACCACGGGCGAAACCTTCCTCAAGGCAGCCGTGCCGGACGCAGAGCTCGTTTATGTCGACCAGTTCGCGCCCGACGGGGTTCTGCAGCTGCAACAGAAGCGCGTCGATGCGGCGATCGAGGATTCCTCACTGCTCGATTGCCTCGCAACCAAGACACCGAGCCTGGTGACGCTGCCTGGCCTCTATTCCAACGATCCGATCGGCATCGCGGTCGCCAAGGGCGATCCCGAATTCGTCCGCTGGCTCGACATGTTCGTGTCCGACTTCATCCAGTCGGGCACCTACGAGGCGACCTACAAGAAGTGGTGGGGGCCGGGCTCCAACCCGCCGGCGCTCAACCCGCTGTGGTGACACCCACTACCGGCAACCGATCGGCGCACACTCGAGGCGCCGTCGCAACGATCGCCGATGTCGCGCGGCTGGCAGGCGTGTCGCGTGCCGCGGCGAGCCGTGCGCTGTCGAGCGGACCGCGACCGGTCTCGGCGGACAAACGCGAACGTGTCGTGCAGGCCGCCGCGCAGCTCGGCTACAAACCCAATCTCCTGGCGCAAAGCCTGACCACCAAGACCGTCAATCTGGTTGCCGTCGTGGTCAACCACATTCACGACCTTTCAGATCTCGACCTGTTCGACCGTCTGCTCGACGCAATCCAGTCGATCGGCAAGCAGGTCATCCTCATCCGCATCGGCTCGGCGGAAGGGGTCGAGGATTTTCTGCGCAACGGCGTTGCCTATCATGTCGATGCCGCCGTGGTGTTCTCCGACTTTGCCGATGCAGCGACGGTGCGGCGCATGTTTCGCTCGGACCTGGTCATCATGCTGAACGGACTGCATGACGATCTGTCACCCACCGTCATTCCCGATGAAGGCGTCGGCATCGCCGAGGCCGTGGCGGATGCGGCGGCCAAGCGCGCGCGCACGGCCAGCCTGCTGACCGGCCGTTCGTCCTCGCGGGTCGAACAGCTGCGCATCGGCCACTACCTCGAAGCGTTCCGGCATCATGGAATTGAACTGCTGCAGACGGTCCAGGGAGACTATTCCTACGAGTCGGGCTATGCGGCAGCCGCCGGCCTGACGGGACGCGGCTGTCCCGATGCGGTCTTTTGTACGTCCGACGCGATGGCCATGGGTGTTCTGGATGTCTGCCGGGCGGATTTCCCCGACAACCGGCCCAGCCGCTTCCGCCTCTATGGCTTCGACAATGTGTCCCTGACCAATTTCGACGCCTACCCGATATCGTCAATCGGCTACGACAAATCAGACTATGTGGGTCATATCGTCGGCGCCCTCTCCAATCCGCAGGTCTTCATGCCCGGCCAGCCGCCTGTCGTTATATTGACCCGGCTGATTTCGCGCTTGACCGCGTAACTAGCGCCGATGTTGGACTGCTTGTCCGGCGTCGATCTCCCAGAGCTCGAACGGAGATCGCGCCGGACAATGTACCGGCGCCTACTGCAATTTCGCCTGCAGCGCGTTGACGTCGTCGGTTGTCATTTCACCGTCGGTCGTCACCTTGCCGTCGACGATCTTCCACAGCCGGAACGGACCGGTGATGTCGCCATATTTGTCGAAGCTGACCGGACCGATGACGCCTTCATAGCGGATCGGCCTGCCGTCCTTGATCAGGCCGAGCGCCTTGGCGAACTCGTCCTTGCCGGCATAGATCGGTGTGCCGGCAGGATCGACCGCCTTGTACATGGCATCCTTGATCTTGGCTGGATCCTCGGAGCCGGCAATGGCAATGGCGAGACCGACAATGGCGCCGGCATCATAGGAACGGTCGGCTGCCGGGTTCGACGGTTCGATGCCCGAAAACTCCTTGTAGTTTTTCAGGAAATAGTCGGTGGATGCCGTCGGGCTGGTGCCGGAAGAGGTACCATAGGCATCCTTCAGATAATCGGCGCCGACGGATTCGATGAAGTCCGGGCTGTTCATGCCGTCATTGAGCAGGAATTTCTGCACGCCGCCCTGCGATATCCAGGTGCGGGCGACCGTTGCGCCGTCGACCGGCGTGCTGACGAGGTAGAGTCCGTCCGGCTCGCCTCCCATCGCCGCCGTCACTTCCGAAGCATAGCTCGACTGCTTTTCATTATAGGGCGTGTCGGAGACGATGGTGCCGCCGAGCGCTTTGTAGGCACGCGAGAATTCGGCCACCATGTTGACGCCGAAGTCGTTGTTGACATGGATGATCGACAGTTTCTTGAAGCCCTTGTCGATGGCGTATTTGGCGGCGGCCACGCCTTGCAGCGCATCCGACGTGATGGTGCGGAAGAAGATGCCGTTGGTCTTGCCGTCGCGGCCAAGGGCGGTCAGCGTCGGCGAGGACGAAGCCGGCGACACCTGCACGATCTTGGCCGGCCCGGTGACCGAGGTCAAAATCGGGATCGACACCGAGGAGATGATGCCGCCGATGATCACCGGCACCTTCTTGACCTGTACCAGCTGGGTCGCGGCATCGACCGCGATATTGCCCTGGCTCTGGCTGTCGCGCGTGTCGGTTGCGAGATCGCAGCCGCGTACGCCACCGGCTTCATTGATGTCGCGGAAGGCCATTTCGACGGACTTCGCGCCGGCCTGGCCGTATTCGCCGGCCGGACCGGTGAGCTCCATGACCAGGCCGACGGTGATCTTGCAGTCCGCTGCGTGTGCGGCGCCGGCCATCGTCACGAGAGCCAGTGCTGTGGTGATTTGAAGTATCGTCTTCTTCATTGCCGTTCCCCTTTTCTTGTTTGAACTTTTGCCTGTTCAGCCTTCCGGCGCCTGCAGCCAGGTCTCATGCAGATGCCGCCATTCGACGCCGTTTGGTGCCGATGAACTGGTGGTGAAGACCGCACTGGACTGCCGGCGACTGTGTTTGCCGGCGCGCAGTTGCGCCTCGATGTAGAAGATGACGATCGTGTCCGCGTCCTGCCAACCCGGCCTGATGTCCTCGATCGATATGGCAAAACCGTCGTCGCAAGTGGCGCGGCTTGTCCGGACATGATCTACGACCGCGTCGCGATCGAGGATCTGGCCATTCGGCGCCACCATGGTGAGGCCTTCGCCCATGACAGCCTCGAAGCGGCCGAACTCCACAGCGTCGGCTCGCGCGGCGACAAACCAGTCGACGAAGAAGCGATGCAGGTCGATGATTTCAGCGCTGGCACGCGAAAAAAGGGAAGGCTCTCCGCTCATTTCTTCCCCGCATTGAGGTTGTAATGCATGATCGAGCCGTGGCGGCCATGACGGTCGCGCTCCAGCGCGTAGACATCGCCCGCGAGGCCGGTGCCTTGTGCGATGGCGGCAGCAATCCGCGCGCGATCGTCGGCGTCGAGCGCGACGTCCATGATTTTCGTATTGGCCAGCGCATGTGCCTGGTTGCGCGCACCCACAATGACGGCCGCGACCTGCGGCTGCTCGAGCACCCATGCCGAGGCGATGGTGGCGATGTCGACGCCGTGGCGATCGCCGACCGCTTTCAGCGCCTTGAGCAGGGACTGGAACAGCTCCCAGCCGCCGAAGTCGTCGATGATCAGCTTGTATTTGACCAGCGAGCGGTTTTCGAGCGGCGTGGAGGGCTCGGCCACGCCAAGCCATTTGTCGCTGAGGAAGCCGCCCGCCACCGAGCCGTAGCAGAGGAAGCGGACACCGTTCTTAGCGGCAAGGTCCGCAAGGCTGTTTGCCGGCCGCTGGTCGAGCACTGAATATTGCAGTTGCTGGCTGACCAGCGGGATGCCCGCGGAGAGGATTTCGGCTAGCCTCGGCGTATCGAAATTGGTGGTGCCGAGATTGCGCACCTTGCCTTCCAGCCGAAGCTCGTCGAGCCAACCCATCGCCTCGACGTAACGAGGCTGGTCATAATCCCACCAGTGAAACTGCACGAGGTCGATCCGCTCGGTCTTGAGCCTGCGAAGCGACTGATCGACGATGCCCCTGATGTAGTCGCGGCTGATGCCTGCCAGTCGTTCGAGGTCCGGCACCAGCTTGGTGTGCACCTTCATCCTGGCCGCGACATCGAGACCGCGCTCGCCGGCCAGCCGCAGGCGCGCGGCGCCGATCAGTTCCTCGACGCCGGTGTAGATGTCGGCGCAGTCATAGGTCCAGATGCCGGCATCGAAAGTGGCGATGAGGTCGGTCACCGCCTGGCTGCGGTCGACGGCGCCATGCCCGCCGGCCAGCTGCCAGCCACCGCGGATGACTCGCGAGATCCCATAGCCGGGGCTGAGTTCGATGGTCCTGGCGGTCATCCCTTGTCGGTCTCCTTCGGCAGCGGCACGGCCGTGGTTTCGGCATGGCTGAACCGCCGCTTGGCAAGCCTGACGATGCGGAGCCGGCTGGCGCAATTGGGATCGGGACAGGCGATCTCGGCATCCGAGGTCATCCAGTCATTTGCATGCGTCGGGCGCTGCTTTGCCGCCAGGAGCGGCAACACGGCCGAGATCGAATAGATCGAAAAACCCTGCCCTGCCGGCAGCGAGAGCATTTCGCCCTTGAGTTCGAAATAGTCGCCGGCCCTGGCGCCGCAATAGACCGGCTTGCCCTCGGGGATGACCGCTTCGACGCGCAGATCGAAGAGTTCGAAACTGTCGTCGGCCATTCAGGCCTCCACCAGGCTGAAGGTGATGTCACAGGCGCCGTTGCGGCGGATGACGCCGCAGGCGGCGGCAAACTGATCGCGCTCTCCGGCAAGCACTTGCGCGACCACGCTGCCGGCCAGCCAGCCGATCGGGAACAGCAGCCGCGCCCCCTGCCCGTAGTACAGGCCGATATCGAAGATGGCATTGGGATTGCCGCCCCACACGCGTGGCGGCACATAGGACAGCACGATATCGCCGGGCTGCGGCGTCACCGTTGCATTCTCCGGTGGCAAAGACTGGGCATAGGCCTGGCCGTGGAGATCGGCTGACGGAACCGGGCACGAGATTTCCGGTCCTGTCCACATCGCATGGATGCCTGGGATGATGCGTGGCTGCGCCAGATACGCCAGCAGGAAGGCGGCATTCTCCGGCGCCTTTTCGGGCAATAGCAGCGCCGTCACGGAAAGCTTCGAGCGTGGTTCTGTGATGCCGATGGCGGGCTTGGGCATGTCAGTCCTTCGCCGATTGAAGTTTGTCGCGCAGGAAGGCGAAGGGGCGGCTGATGTCGGCTACCAGCGCCTCGCGCGCCGCTTGCGCATCCTGTTTGGCAAGTGCCGCGACAATTCGACGATGATAGTGGGCGGTATCAACCTCGCCTGCCTCGGAGAAGGCATAGATGGCGACGCGGATGCAGGGACCCGATTGAAGCCAGAGGCTTTCGATCATCGGGATCAGCACAGCCGAGCCGCAGCAGCGGTAGATCTCAAAATGGAAGCTCTGGTTGAGCGTCGCTTCGCGATCGATATCCTTCTTGTGCTTCAGGGCCCGCATCTCGTCCCACTCGCCCAGCATGGCTTCGATCGATGCGATCTGGCGCGGGCTCATGCGCCTGGCGGCAAGCGCTATCGCTTCGCCTTCGATGAGGGAGCGGGCACGCAGGAGGTCGTCGATGCGCTCCAGCGTGATCGGCGGCACGCGCACGGAACGGTTGGGCAGCGCCTCCAGCGCCTTTTCCGTGATCAGCCGGCCGAGCGCTTCGCGTACCGGCATGGTCGAGGTGACCAGCGCATCGGCAAGACCACGGATGGTCAGCACCTGGTTTGGCTCGAAAAGGCCACCGATCAGAGCACGGCGCAACTCGGAATAGACGCGATCCTGCACCGTCTCGCGGCCGACCGGCGTAAGCTGGGCTGCGATCGTCTCGTTGTTCTTTTCGATGGCAGCCTTCTGCATTACCGGCATTTGCCCCGTTTTCGGCTTGCGAATGAAATTAAAGCCGAATAGCGTGATCAAAGCAAGTGTGATCACAAATCAAAAATCAGGAGGCGACAACGATCGTCTTCGGCCAGAGGGTTTGATGAGCGATGCAGCGGAGCGCCAAGGGCAGGAGACCCGTGCGCCAGTTCTGACGGCACGAAACGTCGTCAGGCGTTTTGGCGGCCTTGTCGCCGTCAACGATGTCTCGTTTGATGTCAAAGCGGGCGAAATCCTCGGCCTGATCGGGCCGAATGGCGCCGGCAAGACGACGATGTTCGATCTGTTGGCGGGCAGCATATTGCCAACCAGCGGCGATATCCTGCTCAATGGCACGCGCGTCTCCGGCGAAGCCGCTCATCTGCGTATCGGCCGTGGTCTTGGCCGCACCTTCCAGATCCCGCGCCCCCTGCCCAATCTGACGCTGATCGAAAACATCATGCTGGCGGCGCAGGGCCAAGCCGGCGAAAAATTGCTCGCCAACTTCGTCACGCCGTGGCGAGTGGCGGCACAGGAAAGAGCAGCCAGGGCAAAGGCACTCGAGCTGCTGGATTTGGTCACTCTCACCCATCTCGCGCACGAGCCGGCACGCGTGCTTTCCGGCGGCCAGCGCAAGCTGCTCGAACTCGCCCGCGTCATGATGGCCGATCCGGCGATCATCCTGCTCGACGAACCGGCCGCCGGCGTCAACGCGACGCTGCTCGAGATCATCATCGACCGCATCCGCGACATCAACGCGCACGGCATCACCTTTCTGCTGATCGAGCACAATATCGACATGGTGACGCGGCTCTGCCACCGCGTGCTGGTCATGGCGAGCGGCCAGTTGCTCAGCGAAGGCACGGCAGAGGAAGTCGCCCGCGACCCGCGCGTCATCGAGGCTTATCTCGGGGGCGCCACATGAACGAGACCGTCCTCGACGTGCGCAACCTCGAAGCCGGCTATGAGCTTGGCGTGCCGATCGTGCGCGGCGCCTCGATCACCGTCGGCAAGGGCGAGATCGTCGTCGTGCTCGGTCCCAACGGCGCCGGCAAGTCGAGCTTCATCAAGGCGATCGCCGGCCTTGTCCCGATCACCGGCGGCACCGTATTTCTGGACGGCAAGGACATCACCGCCGCTCCCGCGCACACCATGGTTCGGCTCGGCCTGGCCTTCGTACCGCAGACGGAGAACATCTTCCCGCTGATGTCGGTCGAGGACAATCTGAAGGTCGCCTGCGGCATCCTCGAGCGACGCGAAATCCCTGCCCGCATCGAGGAAATGTATGCGGCCTTCCCCGACCTCGTCCGCCAGCGCCGCACCGCCGCCGGCAATCTGTCGGGCGGACAGCGGCAGATGCTCGCCGTCGCACGTGCGCTGATCGTCCATCCCAAGGTGCTGCTGCTCGACGAGCCGTCGGCCGGCCTGTCGCCGAAATTCGTATCGATGGTGTTCGAGATGCTGGCCGGCATCCGCAGGTCCGGCGTCACCATCCTGCTGGTCGAACAGAACGCCAAGGCAGCGCTGGCCATCGGCGACCGCGCCTATGTGCTGGTCGAAGGCAAGGACCGGCACGAGGGTGTGGCGTCCGAATTGTGGAACGATCCTGTCGTCGCCGAACTCTATCTCGGCCAACGCCCGTCTCACGCCGGCAAGGAAGGCGCGGCATGAGCCTGCAATTTGTCGTCGATGGGTTGCTGACCGGCTCGATGATCGGACTTGGCGCCATCGGCGTGACGCTGACCTATTCGATCCTGCGCTTCTCGAATTTTGCCCATGGCGACTTCATGGCCTGGGGCACCTATGCGACGCTCGCCGTCGTCAGCGCCATCGGCGCGATGTTCGGCAAGGTGGCGCCCATTGGACCGCTGTCTTTCGGCTGGCCGCTGCTGGTTGCGCTGGTTGTCGGCATGACTTTCACCGCCCTGCTGGCGCTGTTGCTCGACAAGGTGCTGTTTTCGCGGCTTCGCTCGCAGGGGCAAGCCATCATCGTGGTGATGGCGAGCTTCGGCGCCTCGATGGCGCTGCGCAGCCTGCTCGAATTCACCTTCAGCTCACGGCCGACCTATTTCAGCCGCGCGATCCAGATCGCCATGCCGGTCGGCTTCGGCATCCGCATCACGCCCGATCAGATCGCGCTTCTGCTGCTGACCGCCGTGCTGGTGCTCGGCGTGCATCTGTTGATGACACGCACGCAGACCGGCCGCTCCATGCAGGCGCTGAGCCAGAATGCAGCGCTGGCCCGCATCGTCGGTATCGATGTTGCCTCCGTTGTGCGTGTCACCTGGATCATCGGCGGGGCGCTGGCCTGCGTGGCCGGCGTGATGATCGGCATTCTGGTGCAGATCCGCCCGTTCATGGGCTTCGACATGCTGCTGCCGATGTTTGCAGCAGCCATCCTCGGCGGCATCGGCAGCATTCCGGGCGCTGTGCTCGGCGGCTTGATCATCGGTCTTGCCGAAGCCGGTGCGGTGCAGCTGATCGGCGCCGAATGGCGCGCCGCAATCTCCTTCATCATCCTGATGGCGGTGCTGTTCGTTCGGCCGATCGGCCTGTTTGGTGTGAGGGAACGCTGATGGACCTGCTCGGCTACGGCGCCTTCTTCCTGACCACCGCACTGATCTTTTCGCTGGTCACACTGGGGCTCAATCTGCAGTGGGGGCTGACTGGCCTTTTCAATGTCGGCCTTGCCGGATTCGTCGCCATCGGCGCCTATACATCGGCGCTGCTGACGACCCCGGACGATGCCGCGCGCTTCGGCGGCTTCGGTCTGCCGATCCTGGTCGGCTGGGCGGGCGCCATGGTCGTCGGCGGTATCGCCGCAGCACTTACCGGCATGGCCACGCTGCGTCTGCGATCCGACTACCTGGCGATCACCACCTTCGGCGTCGCCGTCGTCGTGCAGCTGGTCGCGCTCAACGCGCAGAAACTCACCGGCGGCCCGTTCGGCATCGGTTTCATCCCGCGCCCGTTCGGCGGCCTTGCCGAAACGCCGCTGCTGTTCAACCTGTCGAACCTCGCCGTCGTTTCGGCTGTGACGCTGATCGCCTATCTCGCTCTGGAGCACCTGTCGCGCAGCCCCTGGGGCCGCGTGCTCAAGGCGCTGCGCGAGGACGAGCGAGCGGCGATTTCGCTGGGCAAGAGCGCGCGCTTCTACCGCGTCCAGGCCTTCGCCGTCGGCGGCGCTATCATGGCGCTGGCCGGCGCTTTGCAGGCGCATTTCACCGGCTTCATCGCGCCCGATAACTATCTGCCGATCCTGACCTTCCAGGTCTGGGTGATGCTGATCGTCGGCGGCTCGGGCAGCAATGCCGGCGCCGTTGCCGGCAGCATCCTGGTCTGGACGATATGGGCGGGGTCGGGCACGCTGACCAGCGTGCTGTTTGCGCCCGAGCAGCAAGCACGCGCGGCCTCACTGCAGATCGTCGCCATCGGCGTCATGCTCTGCGTCATCCTGCTGATCCGGCCTAACGGATTGTTCGGCGACCGGCCGCGCCGACCGAAGCCCGGCACACAGACAAAGGCGGCGGCCAACGAGAACGAGGCCGGATCATGAATGCCATGATCCGGCAGCAAGCGTATGGCGTTTCGCTCTGGCATGCCGTCAGCCGCAACCGCCGCGACCGGGGCGCGCTGCAAGGCGGACTCGACGTCGATCTCGCGATTGTGGGCGGCGGCTTTTCCGGCCTGTCGACGGCATTGCATGCCTCTGAGAAAGGGCTTTCGGTCGCGGTCCTCGAAGCCGAATTCATCGCTTGGGGTGCGACCGGCCGGAATGCCGGCTTCGTCGTTCCGAACTTCGCCAAGCGGGATCCAGACGACATCATCACCGAACTCGGACCCGAGCGCGGCGGGCGCCTGGTTGACTTCGCCGCCGGCAGCGCTGATCTCGTCTTCGGCCTGATCAAGAGGCACGGCATCGAATGCGACGCTGTGCAGAATGGTTGGATCCAGCCGGCGCATTCGTCCGCCGCGCTGGAAAAGACGCGATCGCGCGCCGAGCAATGGGCGGCGCGGGGCAGGCCGACCGTTGCGCTCGATGCCATGGCGGTCACGACGCTCACCGGTATCGGCGGCTACGCCGGCGGTTGGATGGATAACTCGGGCGGCGTCCTCAATCCGGTCGAGTATGCGCGCGGCCTGGCCGATGCCGCCGAAAAAGCCGGCGCGCGGATCTTCGAGCAGACGCGCGTCGCTTCCATCGACCGCGCTGCGGATGGCTGGACCTTGACGACCGCATCCGGCGCCGTGCGTGCGGGCAAGGTGGTGATCGCCACCAACGCCTATGGCGGGGCACTGAACCGGACACTGGCGCGGACCTATATCCCGCTGAAAGTCTTCCAGATCGCCACTGCGCCGCTGTCCCGGGCCATACGCGCGCGCCTGCTGCCCGGCGGCCAGGGCGTCGGCGACACCAGGCGAAACCTGTTCACGTGCCGCTTCGATGGCCAGAACCGGCTGATCAGCGGCGGCATGCATGTCGTCGGAGCCGGCGCTGAGACGCGCATGCCGCAAACGATCTGGCGACGGCTCGCCAGGCATCTCGATTTGCCTGACCTGCCGCCGCTTGCCTACAGCTGGACAGGCGTGGCGGCGGTGGTGCCGGATTTCCTGCCGCGCCTCATCGACCTCGGCCCGGGCCTGATCGCCGGCTTCGCCTGCAACGGCCGCGGCATCGCCATGACCACGGTAATGGGCAGAGTGCTGGCGGACTGGGCGAGCGGAACGGACGCCCGATATCTGCCGCTCCCCTTCGCACCGCCAGCGCCGATCCCGCTGCACAACCTCGTGCGCTATGCACCGAATATGCTGCTCCCCTGGAGCATCCTGCGCGACCGGCTGGATTAGACAGCCAAGCCAGGTGATCCTCCTGCCGGCGCGCTCACAGCGACCCGAAAAGGACCGCCACACCTTCCGCAATCGATGACCGTGGTGGCCCAAGAGGATATAATCAGATCCCCTCCCCATCCAGCCGCATCTACTCCGCAGCCTGAACCCGATTGGCCTGGATGACCGCCCGGATCTCGGACCGGCAGGAGCCGCAATTGGTGCCGGCCTTCAGGGCGCCGCCTATGGCTTCGACTGTCGCGCACCCGGCTGCCACTGCCGCCGCGATCTGGTTGACCCCGACGCTGAAACAGGAGCAGACGGTCGCGCCCGCATCGGGCCGATCGGCGCCGGCGCGACCGGCGACGATCCTGAAGCGTTCGCGCTGGCTGGTGTGAACCTCCTGGAGTTGCTGTGCCGCCCAACCCCGCGAAACCGCCACCGGTCCCGACGCGATAAACAAAGCCCCGGCGAGGTGCTGGTCGTCGAAGGCAGCAATACGATGCTGGCCGGTATCGCGGTCGTGATAAGCGAGCGTATCGGCTACGGGAACATCGAAAAGCGAACCAGCAAAACCAGCCCAGTCGATGTCGTCGTCAGCAAAGGCAAGCTCCACCCGCCAGCCGCCCTTGCATTTGGCCACGGCCCAGTAATCTGCTGCGACCGCCACCGGCTTGCGGCGCACCACGGCGAAGCCGAAGGCTCTCGCGGCGAACTTCTCGATGCGGGCGCCGACATGTTTCAGCCCAGGCTGACCGGAAACCGGATCGGTCAGAGGCGCGGTCAGCGTGTCGAGCCGGCCTTTTGCCGAAAACTGGTCAGTCCAGTGCATCGGCGCAAACACGCTGCCCTGGCGCTGGCGTGCCGTCACCAGCGCGCGCACCAGCACATCGCCGCGCGGGCTGGAGACGCGCACGATGTCGGCGTCGCCAATGCCGTGATGCGTGGCATCCGCCGGGTGGATCTCGACGAAGGGCTCGGCCATGTGCTGGGAGAGACGTGGGCTTTTCCCAGTGCGGGTCATCGTGTGCCAATGGTCGCGAACACGGCCGGTGTTGAGGATCAGCGGATAGTCCGGGCTGGTGCGTGTCTCGACGATGGGACGAATGGCGATGAAGCGGGCCTTGCGGTCGGGATTGTAGAAATTGCCGTTGGCGAAGAAGCGGGTGTTGGAAGGGTCAAGTCCCGCTTGAACACCCCCCTCTGTCCTGCCGGACATCTCCCCCGCAAGGGGGGAGATTGGCAGCTTTGACGCCGGCATATCTTCTGCATCGTTGGAAATTGGCGAAGGCCGAGGCGACGGCTGATCTCCCCCCTTGCGGGGGAGATGGCCGGCAGGCCAGAGGGGGATGGCTGGGCTCGGCGCCGGCCATTGGAAAGGCTCAAGCGCTGCATAGGCCTCCTTATCAACACCAGCATAACCACCAATATCGAAATCCCGTGCGCCGTCATTCTCGAACCCCGACAGCGCGGCGTGTTCGGCGAAGATTTCCGCTGGCGACGAATAGGAAAACGCCTCGTCAAACCCCATCCGCTTGCCCACCTCGGCGACGATCAACCAATCCGGCCGCGCCTCACCAGGCACCGCAAGAAAGCTGCGCTGGCGCGAGATGCGGCGCTCTGAATTGGTCACGGTGCCGTCCTTCTCGCCCCATGCGGCGGCGGGCAGCCGCACATGGCCGTGGCGCACGGTGTCCGTGCTCGCCAGCACATCCGAAACCGCGACAAACGGGCAGGCCTTGATCGCTGCCTCGACGGCATCGGCATCCGGCATCGAATCGACCGGGTTGGTGGCCATGATCCACAGCGCCTTGATGCGCCCGTCGGCCACCGCCTGAAACATCTCGACCGCCTTCAGACCGGGCTTTTGGGCGACGGCCGGCGCATTCCAGAAACGCTGCACGCGGTCGCGGTGCTCGGGGTTTTCGATCTCCATATGGGCGGCCAGCATATTGGCCATGCCGCCGACCTCGCGGCCGCCCATGGCGTTGGGCTGGCCGGTCACTGAAAACGGCCCTGCCCCAGGTTTGCCGATGCGGCCGGTGGCGAGATGGCAGTTGATGATGGCGTTGACCTTGTCGGTGCCCGAAGACGACTGGTTCACTCCCTGGCTGTAGACCGTGACGGTTTTCGCAGTCGCGGCGAACAGGTTGTAGAAGCGGGTGAGCTCGTCCTCGCTCAGGCCGGTGGCGGCGGCGATGCCGGCAAGGTCGAGCGCCGATGCGGCGAAGAGAGCTTGGCCGAAGCCGGTCGTGTGTGCGGTCACATAGCCACGGTCGAGTGCGTTGTGCTGGCCGAGCCAGGCGAGCAGACCAGTGAACAAAGCAACGTCGCCATCCGGCGCGATCGCCAGGTGAATGTTGGCGATATCAGCGGTCATGGTGCGGCGCGGGTCGACCAGCACGACCTTCATCTCCGGTCGTTTTTCCCGGGCCGCCGCGATGCGCTGGAAGAGCACGGGATGGCACCAGGCGAGATTGGAGCCGACCAGCACGATCAGGTCGGCGAGCTCGAGATCCTCGTAGGTGCCGGGCACGGTGTCGGAGCCGAAGGCGCGGCGGTGGCCGGCAACCGAGGAGGCCATGCATAGCCGCGAATTGGTGTCGATGTTGGCCGAGCCGATGAAGCCCTTCATCAGCTTGTTGGCGACATAGTAGTCTTCGGTCAGCAACTGGCCGGAGACATAGAAGGCGACGGAGTCAGGACCGTGCTCGGCGATGGTTTGCGAAAAGGTCGAAGCGACGCGGTCGAGCGCCTCGTCCCAGCCGGCACGGCGACCGTGGATTTCGGGGTAGAGCAGCCTGCCGTCGAGGTCGATGGTTTCGGCCAGGGCCGAGCCCTTGGAGCAGAGCCGGCCGAAGTTCGCTGGATGATTGGGATCGCCGCGGACGCTGACTTCACCGTCCGCGGCGACTTTCGCCAGCACGCCGCAACCCACCCCGCAATAGGGGCAGGTGGTCCTCACCTCGCGCGCTTCGCCCAGTTCCATGCTTCAGGCCGCGCGGCTGGCTAGCGCTTTCAGCGCAATGAACAGGTGCTCGCCCTCGATGCGCACAGGAATGGTGCGCACTGCGCCCTCGTCGGCGCCGAGCGCCTTGCCCGTCTCCAGCGAGATGACCCAATTGTGCAAGGGGCAGGTGACGGCGGTGCCGTGGACGATGCCTTGGCTCAGCGGCCCACCTCTGTGCGGGCAATGGTCGTCGATGGCGTAGACCTGATCGTCCTGCGTGCGGAAGACGGCGATCTTACCCTCGGGTGTAGCGATGCAGCGCGCTCCGCGGCGGGGGATGTCGGAGAGTGAGCCGATTGCGATCCAGTCCATTTTAATCACTCCGCAGCCTGCGCAAACCCGACAGAAGCCATTGGCCGGAACTCGTGCTTGTCCTTGCCGGAGACGCGTTCCGACCACGGGTCGACCTGGGCGAATTTCTGGCTGAAGACGAAGCGTTCGTAATAGGCCTTGCGCTTGGCGCCGTCGTCCATGATCTGGCGCTTGATCTCGGGGATGCCGATGCGCTTGGCCCATTTGTAGATGCGCTCGAGATAGCGGCCCTGCTCGCGGTACATCTGCGTCAGCGCCACGATATGCTCCAGCGCCTCGTCCTCGGTCTTGACCAGGCCAAGCACTTCGGTGCCCTTGATGTCGAGCCCGGCGGCGCCGGCGAAATGGATCTCGTAGCCACTGTCGACACAGATCACGCCGACATCCTTGCAGGTCGCCTCGGCGCAGTTGCGCGGACAGCCCGATACCGCCATTTTGACCTTGGCCGGGGTCCACGAGCCCCACATGAATTTCTCGATGCGAATGCCGAGGCCGGTCGAATCCTGCGTGCCGAAGCGGCACCAGTCGGAGCCGACACAGGTCTTCACCGTGCGCAGGCCCTTGGCGTAAGCATGGCCTGAGACGAAGCCGGCCTGGCCGAGATCGGCCCACACCGCCGGCAGATCCTCCTTGCGGATGCCCAGCATGTCGATGCGCTGGCCGCCGGTGACCTTGACCATCGGTATCTCGAACTTGTCGACGACGTCGGCGATGGCGCGCAGTTCGGCGGCGTTGGTGACGCCGCCCCACATGCGCGGCACCACCGAATAGGTGCCGTCCTTCTGGATGTTGGCGTGGACGCGTTCGTTGATGAAGCGCGACTGATAGTCGTCGGCGTAATCGTTCGGCCAGTCGCAGACGAGGTAGTAGTTGAGCGCCGGCCGACATTTTGCGCAGCCGCAGGAGGTCGTCCATTCCAGCTCCTGCATGACGGCGGGAATGGTCTTCAGGCTCTTGGCGATGATCAGCCGGCGCACCTCGTCATGGCCGAGCGTGGTGCAGCCGCACATCGGTTGCACGGCGGCCGGGTTGTATTTGTCGCCGATGGTCAGCACCATCAGTTTCTCGACCAGCCCGGTGCACGAACCGCAGGAAGCCGATGCCTTGGTGTGGGCGCGCACGTCGTCGAGCGAAGCCAGGCCCTTGGCCGTGATCGCGCCGGTGATCTTGCCCTTGCAAACGCCGTTGCAGCCGCAGATTTCCGCATCATCCGGCAAGGCTGCAACGGCCGCCATAGGGTCCAGCGGGGCACCCCCCTGGTAGGACTGGCCGAAGATGAGCGTGTCGCGCATCTCCGATATGTCGGTCTGCTTCTTCTTGAGGTCGTTGAACCAGGCGCCGTCAGCCGTCTCGCCATAAAGCACGGTGCCGATGATGCGGTCGTCTTTCAGGACAAGGCGCTTGTAGACGCCGGCGGCGGCATCGCGCAGCACGATCTCCTGGCGGTCCTCGCCTTCGGCGAAGTCGCCAAGCGAGAACAGGTCGATGCCTGTGACCTTGAGCTTGGTCGGCGTGTCCATGTGGACGAAGGCCGCTGCCTCGTTGCCGGCCAACTGGCTCGCGGCAACACGCGCCATCTCGTAGAGCGGCGCGACCAGCCCGTAAACCTGGCCGTTGACCTCGGCGCATTCGCCGAGCGCGTAGATGTCGGGGTCGTTGCTGCGCATGCCGGCATCGACGACGATACCACGATTAACGGCTATGCCGGCCTCTCTGGCCAGCGCCGCATTCGGCCGGATGCCGACCGCCATCACCACCAGCGTTGCCGGGATAATAGTGCCGTCGGCAAGCTCCACCTGCCCGACCTTGCCGTTGCCGGTGATCGCCTGGGTGTTGGCCTTGGTGATGACCTTGATGCCGCGCTGTTCCACCGCGCGCTGCAGGAGATAGCCGGCGGCTGGATCGAGCTGACGCTCCATCAATGTCGGCATGACATGCAGCACGGTGACGTCCATGCCTTGGGCGTTCAAACCTGCTGCCGCCTCCAGCCCGAGCAGGCCGCCGCCGATGACCACGGCCTTGGCGCGCGACTGGGCGGCAAGCATCATGGCCTGAACATCGTCGAGGTCGCGATAGGTCAGCACCCCCGGCAGATCATGGCCGGGCACCGGAATGATAAAGGGCACCGATCCGGTGGCGATGACGAGCTTGTCGTAAGGCTCGGTGACGCCGTGGTCGGAGGTGACGGTCTTGGCCGCCCGGTCGATGGCGACGATCTTGTGACCCTTGTAGAGGGTGATGTTGTTGGCGATGTACCAGCCGTCGCCGTGGATGATGATTTCCTCATAGGCCTTTTCGCCGGAGAGAACCGGCGACAGCATGATGCGGTCGTAGTTCACCCGCGGCTCGGCGTTGAAGATGGTCACGGTGTAGCGGCCCGGCGCCTGTTCGAGCAGATGCTCCAGCATGCGCCCAGGGGCCATACCGTTGCCGATGATGACGAGTTTTTCGGTCATGGCGTTACTCCGCGGCTTCGACGAAGCGATGACGTTCATAGAGGAACTTCAGCACCGCTTCGCGGCAGCGCAAAAAGGTGCGGTCGGAAGAGAGTTCGACGCGGCGACGCGGCCGCGCCAGCGGCACCGCCAGCACCTCGCCGATGGTCGCCGCTGGACCGTTGGTCATCATGACGATGCGGTCGGACAACAGCACCGCCTCGTCGACATCGTGGGTGATCATGATCGTCGTCGAGCCAAGCCGGGAATGGATGTCCATCACCGCATCCTGCAGATGGGCGCGCGTCAGCGCGTCGAGCGCTCCGAACGGCTCGTCGAGCAACAGGATCTTCGGCTCCATGGCAAGCGCCCGGGCAATGCCGACGCGCTGCTTCATGCCGCCCGATATCTCGGCCGGCCGCTTGTCCTTGGCATGGGCCATCTGCACGAGATCGAGATTGCGCATGATCCAGTCATGCCGTTCGGTCCTGCTCTTGGAACGACCAAAGACTTTCGATACCGCCAGGCTGATGTTTTCGTAGACGGTGAGCCATGGCAGCAGGCTGTGGTTCTGAAACACCACGGCGCGCTCGGGTCCGGGGCTGTCGACCTCCTTGTTTTCGAGCAGCACGGCGCCGGCGGAAACCTTGGTCAGCCCGGCGATCAGATTGAGCAAGGTCGACTTGCCACAGCCGGAATGGCCGATGATGGAGACGAATTCGCCCTTGTCGATGGTCAGCCTGATGTCCTTGAGCACCTCGCTGACCTGACCGCCGCGGGCAAAGGATTTGTCGATATGGTCGAGCTTCAGATAGGCCGTCATCGCCCTTCTCCTCACTTTGCCGTTGTGCCGCGGGTGACGAAAGAGCCGACTGCCGCGACCAGGCGGTCGAGGCAGAAGCCGGTGACGCCGATATAGGCGAGCGCGACGATGATGTCGGGCAGCCGCGACGAGTTCCAGGCGTCCCAGATGAAGAAGCCGATGCCGACGCCGCCGGTCAGCATTTCGGCGGCGACGATGGCGAGCCAGGACAGGCCGATGCCGATCCTTAAGCCGGTGAAGATGTAAGGTGCAGCCGCCGGAACCATGATCTTGACGAAAAATTCGAACTGGTTGAGCCGCAGGATGCGCGAGACGTTGCGGTAGTCTTCGGGAATGTTGCGCACGCCGACGGCGGTGTTGATGATGATCGGCCAGATCGAGGTGATGAAGATAACGAACAGCGCCGACGGGCTGGAATCGCGGAAAGCAGCCAGCGACAGCGGCAACCAGGCCAGCGGCGGCACGGTGCGCAGTATCTGGAACACCGGATCGAGGCCACGCATGGCCCAGATCGACTGGCCGACCAGGGCGCCGAGCGCGACGCCGACGATCGCCGCCAGGCCGAAGCCGATGGCGACGCGTTGCAGAGAGATCAGCACCCGCCACGCAAGGCCGATATCCTGCGGGCCGTTGTTGAAGAACGGATGCGCGATCAGATCATAAGCCTCGTTCCACACCTGGCTGGGCGGCGGCAGGCTGGCGGTCGGCGACGAGCAGGCGATCTGCCACACGACCAGCATGAAGGCGATAACGATGACCGGCGGCACCAGGGCGGTGGCCAGCCTGCCGGCGATCGCGATCGGGTCGAAGCGGCGCCGCGCTTTGGCGGTGAAAGCGATGACCGCGGCAGGCTTGGCGGGGAACGCCTTCACCGTGGTTTCCTCAATGGCTTGGATGGACATGTCTGACAATAACTCCGGGGTCGATGCGGGCGACAACGGCGAAGCGCCGTTGCGCTGGGGCGACAAACGGCGCAACGCGCCGTTTGCGCAGGTCAAGCCGATGCCTTGATCTTCAAGCTGTCGAGATAGGCCGACGGGTTGGCCGGGTCGAAAATCTTGCCGTCGAAGAGGGTCTCGACGCCGCGCGACGACGAGGCCGGAATATCGGCTGCGGCAACGCCGAGATCCTTCGCCGCCTCGCGCCAGATATCCTCGCGATTGACCTGATCGACCAGCGTCTTGATGTCGGTGGTCGGCCCGAATTTTCCCCAACGGATGTTTTCGGCGAGGAACCAGCTGTCGTGGCTCTTGTAGGGATAGGAAACGCCACCCTTCCAGAATTTCATGTAGAGGTCAGTGCCGGTGGCCACGCGGCCGTTGCCGTAGTTGATGTCGCCCTTGAGGCGGCCGATAATGTCGGCGACAGGCACGTTCATCCATTGCCGCTTGCCGATGATGGCGGCCATCTCGTCCTTGTTCTCCGTGGCCTCGCACCATTGCTGGGCCTCCATGACGGCCATCACGATCGCCTTGGTGGCGTTAGGGTATTTGTCGATGAATTCGGCGCGGAGGCCGAGCGCCTTTTCGGGATGACCCTTCCACAGTTCGCCGGTGGTGGCGGCGGTGAAACCAACGCCCTGGTGGACGAGCTGTTCGTTCCACGGTTCGCCAACGCAGAACACGTCCATGTTGCCGACTTTCATGTTGGCGACCATCTGCGGCGGCGGCACGACAATGGTCGAGACGTCCTTGTCGGGATCGATGCCGCCGGCGGCCAGCCAGTAACGGAGCCACAAATCATGGGTGCCGCCCGGGAACGTCATGGCGGCCTTGATTTCCTTGCCGGCCGCCTTCTTGGCGGCGAAGGCGTCCTTCAGCTTGGAGGCGTCGAGGCCGACACCGGTGCCGGCGTATTCCTGCGCAACCGAAATGCCCTGGCAGTCGTAGTTGAGCCGCGCCACGATAGCCATCGGCATCGGCTGGTTGTTCTGCGTCACCTTGCCGGTGTGCATGAGATAGGGCAGCGGCGTCAGGATGTGAGCGCCGTCGATGCCGTTGGCTTCGCCGCCGAGCATCAGATTGTCGCGCGTCGCGCCCCAGGAGGCCTGCTTGAGCACCTCGACGTCGGGCATGCCGAACTTGGCGAACAGCCCCTTCTCCTTGGCGATCATCAGCGGCGCCGCGTCGGTCAGCGCGATGAAGCCGAGCTTGGCGCCGGTGACCTCCGGAGCGGTCGTGGCGGCATAGGCGCCCGAGGGGAAGAGCTTGCGGGCCGCCACGAACAGGCCGGCCGTCATGGCGCTGCTGACAAGAAAATCGCGGCGCGTCACATCCTTGAGCGATGTTCCCGTCCCGATCCATTTCCCTATTTTTTCTTTCATCGTGATCTCCGGTTGAACGCTTCGTCGAGTGGCCCAAAACAAAAAAGCCGCCGTCCAGGCCTCGCGCGTCCGTACATCCGGGATCGCGTCGTTGACCTGAGCGGCAGCTTTGCCTGTGGCGCCCGCCATTGGACGCCTGTTCCGTGACCCGCGAAGGGCCTGGCTAATTCAAAGCAGGAACCGTGCCAGTTCTGAGTGAAACGAAAAACCTAAATGAAATCAACATTACGCGCCAGACGCCGGCACGCGAGGCGACATCGCAAGCAGGTCAAAGATTGTTCATTACAGCAATCGCACGCACATTTTTTGTGCAATGCACAAGAATGGCGCGAGAATGATCAGGCTTCCGCGCGAGCGGCTTTCTGGCGCGCTATATAGCCGTCGATCTCGTCGGGGTCGAAGGTCTGACCGTCGAAGAAGCCGTCTGGCCCAAGCACCAAGCCTGCCCCGGTCGCACCGACAGCCGTGGCGACCTTAAGCGCGCCCTCGACCTTCGCATTGGCGCCGGGAAGTGCAACGCCAAGCGGCTTTAGCGCCGAGCGGTAGAGGTCGGGACGGTAGCAGTCACGGGCGATAGCAAGGTTTTCCGGCGTGTGCTCGACATGCCCCCAGCGCACCATCTGCGTATAGAACCACAGCGCATGGCTCTTCCACGGAAAGTTCGCCGCCTTGTCGAAGGGCAGGAAGAAGTCGTCGACATCCAGTTCGGCGCCGCCGCCCAGTTCAAGATGGCCGGTCAGGATCGGCATCTGGACAGCTGGTGGCAGGCCGAGGAAGCCAGCTTGAGCCATCACACCAGCCAGTTCGGCGCGGTTGCCCGGATCCTGGCACCAGCGCGCCGAATGATGCAGCGCGCGCAGCAATGCTGCCAGCGGGACCGGGTTCTCCTGCGACCAGGCCTTGCGCACGCCGATCACCTTCTCCGGGCTGTTGCGCCACAGCAGCGCTTTGACCGTGACGATATGGCCGGTGCCGGCGGCGACCGAGGCGCTGTTCCAGGGCTCGCCGACGCAGTAGCCGTCGATCCGCCCGGCGGCCAGCGCATCGGCCATGAAGGGCGGCGGCACGATGACGATCTCGATCTCGCGCTCCGGATCGATGCCGCACCCGGCAAGCCAGTAGCGCAGTTCGTAATTATGCCCCGAATGCGGGTGCACCACGGCAAAGCGCAGCGGATCGCCGCCAGCCCCGGCGCGGTCGCGAATGAAGGCACCGAGGGCTGCGCCCGCGCGCGCGGGCTCGAGATCGGGTATGGCGCCGTGTGCCGCCATGCCTTCCCAGACGGCGTTGGAGATGGTGACGCAATTGCCGCCAAGCCCGAGCGAAAACGGCACGATGGTCTCGGAAGCAAGCGGCGTCAGCCCGAGATTGCAGGCGAGCGGCATCGGCCCCAGCATGTGCGCCAGGTGGAAATGGCCGATGGCGATGCGGTCGCGGATGTTGGCCCAGGAGGTCTCGCGGTGCAGTGTGAGATCGATGCCCTCGCGCGCGGCAAATCCAAGCTCACCCGCCGCAACCAGCACGGCACTGTCGAAGAGCGGCATGAAGCCGGCGGTGATCTGGTGCTCGGCGCTCATGCTCATTCGTCCTCCGACGGCCCGAGCAGCCCGGCGGCAGTCACCAGGCTCTGGGCAATGTCGCCGATCTTGCGGTTCTGGTTCATCGCCGTCTTGCGCAGCAGCGTGTAGGCGGCCTCTTCGGTCAGGCCGCGCGACTTCATCAGGATGCCCTTGGCACGGTCGATCACCTTGCGGCTCTCAAGCTCGCCTCGAACCTCTTCCAGCTCGCGCGCCATGCGCGAGAAAGCGTTGAAGCGGCTGACCGCCATGTCCAGGATCGGCTTGACGCGCTCTTGCCTGAGGCCGTCGACGACATAGGCCGAAACGCCGGCATCGACCGCCGCTTCGATCGATGCCTGGTCCGACCGGTCGACGAACATGGCGATCGGCCGCTTCACCGCACGCGACAGCTGGAACATGTTTTCCAGCATGTCGCGGTTCGGGTTTTCCAGGTCGATGACGATGACGTCCGGCTCGATCTCGGCGATGCGCCGCGCAATGCCGGTCACATCGTGGATGACGGTGACCCGCTCATGGCCGGCCTCGCGCAAACCTGCCTCGATGATCGCGGCGCGGATACGGTTTTCGTCGATGACCAGGACGGCGAGTGAGCTGCGGACCATGCGTGCATTGTGGGCAAGGTCGCAAAATTGTGCAATGCGGCATGGTCACAGGCTCCCGCCGCGGAGCAACCGACGACCGACAACGACCCGGTCTAGGTGGTCGGGACAAGGAACGCAGCGCAACGCTGGCGCTGGTGACGACAGCCTTGCCGGTCGCCTGGTGCCCTACCCAACGGTCTAGGTGCGATGAGACTTGCACCGCAACATCGGCTTGTTAAAGGTGGGGGCAACGACGGACATAGCTGTCCTTGCTCGCCGATCTGACCGGAAGGTTACCGCACGATGCTGCTCATGAAACGACGATTGGGAGCCAGCAAGCTGGCGCGCCCGGCACGGCGTCCCGGAGGCCTGACGACGATGTTTGCCCTGATTGCCGGGCCGCTCATCCTTGGCATCGCCCTCCTGCTGGCTGGCCCGGCACAGGCGCAGTCACCGGCCGCCGTCGCGCCCGACAAGGTCAAACAGCTGTTCGAGCTTCTCGACGATCCGTCGGTGAAGGCCTGGGTGGCCGAGCAACGAAATCCGGCCGCTGGTTCAACGGAAGCGCCTGCTGCGGCTAGCACTCCGCCGGCCGACGCCGCGGCCGCACCGGGCCAGATGAATACAATGGCATCCTCGACGCTCGATCGGATCAAGCATCACATCGAGAAAATCGTGCGAACCGTGCCCACACTGCCGGGCCAGTTCGCGCGCGTCCGGGCCCAGACAATGGACGATATGTCCAGCAAGGGCCCCGTCAGCGTATTGGTGCTGATTGCGATCTTTATCGCTGCCGGCCTGGCGCTCACCTGGGCAATATACAAGCTCACCCGTCCATTTCGTCTTTGGATCATCGCGCAACCCAGAGATACGCCCATCGGGCGGGCCAAGAAGATCGGCGGCCGCACGCTTTATTCCAGCATGATGATCGGCTCGTTCGCGCTGGGCAGCGCCGGTGCGTTCATGCTGTTCGACTGGCCAGCGCTCATCCGCGAGATTGTGCTGACATTTCTGATGGCTGCGGTCTTTACGTGGGCTGTGCGCCTATACGTGATGGCCACGCTCGTCCCTTCTTTCATGGAGGTCGAGCACGCCATCGAGGTTCGTGCCCTGCCGATCACCAACGGAGCTGCTGACCATTGGGCTTATTGGCTGCCCCGGATCGTCGGCGTTTTCGCCTTCTTCGCCGCCGCGTTTGTCCTCTTGCCGGGTCTCGGCATAGACCAGGACGGAATGATGGTCCTGTCCGTCGGCGCCGATTTCATCCTGCTGTTGCTCTTCCTGCTGGCCATTTGGCGTCGGCCAAGAACGCAGCGAGACCGCGCGCGCCACAGCGGTCACACGGCAGTGACATGGTTGTTGACGGTTTATTTCGTCGTTCTGTTCCTCGAACGCATTGCTGGCCTCTACACATTCTTCTGGTTTACCTTCGCCTCTTTCTTTCTGCCCCTGGCCATCGTGTTGACGGAGCGCGGGGTTAATTTCGTCCTGCGGCCCGGTTCGGAAGATGCGGGCCGGCCGACGATCCCGGCGGTGACGATCGCTGTCATCGATCGCGGTATCCGGATGATTTTCATCCTCGCGGCGGCTTACCTTCTCGCACGCGTACTGGGCCTGGACATGCAATCCATGCGCGGCAGCGATACGACCACCATGCTCATATTGCGCGGCTTGATCAACGTCGTGGTCATTGCCCTTGCTGCCGATTTCGGCTGGTCGATCATCAAAGCCTTGATCGAACGAAAGCTGGGCGTCGCGATACCGCAAGCGGTGGTGAGCGAAGAAGACATCCTCACCCTCGATCCGCATCAGGCGCGGCTGCACACGCTGTTGCCGATCATCCAGAACATTCTGCTAGCAGTGATCATCGTGATGGCGGTGCTGATGATGCTCGCTTCGATCGGCATCCAGATCGGCCCGCTGATCGCCGGCGCCGGCGTCGTCGGCGTCGCCGTGGGTTTTGGCGCGCAAACCATCGTCAAGGACGTGATCTCTGGCGTGTTTTATCTGCTCGACGATGCTTTCCGTGTCGGCGAATACATTTCATCGGGCAGCTACAGGGGTACGGTGGAGAGCTTTTCGCTGCGCTCGGTGAAGCTGCGCCACCATCGTGGTCCGCTGTTCACGATACCTTTCGGCGAACTCGGCGCCGTGCAGAACCAGAGCCGTGACTGGGTCACCGACAAATTCAACATCACCGTTGGCTATGACACCGATATCGACTTTGCTCGCAAACTGATCAAGCGAATTGGCCTGGAACTGGCGGAAGATCCGGAGTTCAAACACTGGGTGATCGAACCGATCAAGATGCAGGGGGTGCAGGAGTTCGGCGAGTACGGCATCGTCTTGAGGGTCAAGGTCACGACCAGACCTGGAGGCGCCTTCAGCATGAAAGGCAGGTTCTTTTTGCGCCTCCGCCAGGCCTTCAAGGAGCAGGGCATCGAGCTCCCATTCCCGACCGTCCACGTCCAGGGGCTGCAAGACCCGCATGGGACAGAGAATGCGCCTTTGGAGGTCACACCTGAATTACGAATGGCCGTCGCCCAGTCGCACACCAATCGGCGCAGAAAAAAAGCCGGCACAACGGAGTAGGACGCTGTGATACCCGCCGGTCGCAACACGGCTTTCCGCGCAAAGCCTGGACCCGCGACACCACGCTAGTCGAGCTGCCGATAGCGACGACCTGATCGCCGCCAATCAGCACCAGCGTGGCGTTCTGAGGCCAAGCTTGACGAAAAGAGCAGATATGCTGGCCTTTCCGCGAGGCTCAGAGCGCAATCCAGGCGGTCTTGAGGTCGACAAATTTCTCCAGCGCATGCAGCGACTTGTCACGGCCGGAACCGGACTGCTTGACGCCGCCAAGCGGCACGGTGATATCGGCTCCGCCATAGGTGTTGACGTGGACGACACCGGCGTTGATGGCGCGCACCATGCGATGGGCCGTGGAAAGATTGGCGGTCCACACCGCCGAGGCAAGTCCGTAGACAGTGGAGTTGGCCAGATGCACCGCCTCCTCCTCGGTCTCGAAGCGCATCACGCCGAGCACCGGTCCGAACACCTCCTCGCGCGCCAACTGCATCTCTTGCGTCACGTTCTCGAAGATCGTCGGCGCCATGTAGCTGCCGCCGGTCTCGGTCAGTATCCGTTCGCCACCGGCGACGAGACGGGCGCCTTCGGCTTGCGCCATGGCGACGAAGCCGAGATTCTTGTCCAGCTGTTCGGCGCTCGATACCGCACCGATATCGCTGGCGAGATCGAGCGGGTCGCCGACCTTGAGCCGCGTGGTTGCCGAGACAAGTTCGTCCATGAAAAGATCATAGACCGACGACTGGACGAGCAGACGCGAGCCCGCCACGCAGACCTGGCCTGAATTGCGAAAGACGCCGTTGGCCGAGACGACCGCCGCCTGCTTCAGGTCCGGAGCGTCGGCAAAGACGATGTTGGGCGACTTGCCGCCAAGCTCGAGGAAGACCCGCTTCAAATTGGAACGGGCGGAGTATTCGAGCAGCCGCCGGCCGACCGGCCCCGATCCGGTAAAGGCGATGGCGTCGACATCCATATGGAGGCCAAGCGCTTCGCCGGCGACAGCACCATGACCGGTAACGACGTTGAACACGCCTTCGGGAAGTCCAGCCTCGCTTGCGAGTTCGGCCAGCCGCAGCAAGGTCAGCGAGGCGATCTCCGGCGGCTTGACGACGACGCTGTTGCCGGTGGCCAGTGCGGGCGCAATCTTCCAGGCACCGATCATCAGCGGGAAGTTCCACGGCACGATGACGCCGACGACACCGAGTGGCTCCCTGTGGATCAGCCCGAGCACATTGTCGGCCGTCGGCGCGATCTCGCCATAGACCTTGTCGATCGCCTCGGCGTAGTAGCGGATGGTGCCGGCCGCCGACAGCGGCTCGGCCTTGTAGGCCATGCCGATCTCGGTGCCGTTGTCGCGCACGCCAAGCACGGCCAGCTCATCGACATGTTTTTCGATCAGCTCGGCAAATTTCGTCAGCACCTTCTTGCGAAAGGCAGGGGCGGCGCGCGACCATGAACCCTTCTCGAATGCTTTTCGCGCCGATCGGACCGCGCGATCGATGTCGGCGGCATTGCCGTCAGCGATGCTGGCAAAAGGGCGGCCGTCGATCGGCGAAATCACCGCCAGCGTCGCGCCGCTCGTCGCTGCGGCCTGTACGCCGTCGATAAACAAGCCCCGCTCGCCGATCTCCGTCTTGCGCAGCGCGTCGATGGCATTCTGGCTGATCATTGGTGGCGGACTCCCAGGGAAACATACAACGTGGTTGGCGCGCGGAATTCCCAGCCGCGAAACACCGGCACCTTGCCTGGCACCAAGCTGAGATCGGGGAAGCGCAGGAGCAGCAGCCTTAACGCAAGGCACATCTGCTCGCGCGCGAAAAACCGGCCCGAACAGAAATGATGACCAAAGCCGAAGGCGGCATGATTGCCTTCCCCGCGGTTGATGTCGAAGCGGTCTGGATCGGCAAAGCGGCTCTCGTCGCGGCTTGCCGAGGAGACAAGTGCAGCGACCGCGGCGCCGGCAGGGATCGTTACGCCGCCAAGCTCGACCGCCCGCGTCGTCTGCCGCGTCTGGGTGCCGATCGGCGCCACCCAGCGCAAGCCTTCATCGACAGCCCTGGGCACAAAGGTCTCGGGATCGGCGAGCACCTGCCGCAATTGTTCGGGATGCGCAAGCAGGCCGGCGAGGATCGAACCGGCACCATGTCCGGGCTCCTGCATGCCGCCAAGCAGGATGACCTTGATGCTTGGCATCAAGAAATCGATCGGCCGCGTCGTGCCTTCCGGCATGCCGTCATGCAGCATATGCGACAGCGCCGAGTCGTCGGGTGCGCGCGCCAGTCTATCCAGAGTCGGCCGGATGGCTGCGCCGACCTCGGCGCTGATCGCGTCGGCGATCTCTTGCCGCCTCGGGTCGTTCTCGAAATTGATGGCGCCCTGCGCAAGGCCATAGAACCAGCGGCGCAGCGTCGGCATGTCGATGTCGGCAAGGCCAAGCGAGCGCGCCAGGCTGAGCGTCGACACCGGCTCGAAATAATCCGCCATCAGCTCGGCGGAGCCTTGTTCGGCGATCCGGTCGAGAAAAGGTTCGGCAATCGACCGTACGAGATCGCCGGCATAGGCGGCGACGGTGCGCGGCCGGTATTTCGGATCGACGCCTTGGCGCAGCTGTCTATGCGTTTCGCCGTCGGTGGTCAGGATGGTCGGCTTGCCGAACGAGCGTTCGACCGGAGACGTACCGACGACGGCGGAGAAGATGTCGGGTGACTTTGCGACGGTCTCGACGTCCTTCCAGCGGGTGACGAACCAGAGATTGACCGCCGGCACGAAAGCGACAGGCGCACTGCGCCGCAGTTCCGCATAGATCGGATACGGATCGGCTTCCAGCGCCTCAACGGTGATGCTCTCGGCAAAGCTCAACGCCGTTACTCCCTTGCGATGGAAAGGGGCGGCGCCGAACGCGCTACCCCCTTGTCCTTTGTCCTAGTCCTTCAGCGGCACGCCGAGATTTTCGAAGGCAACCGGATCCCGGCTCTTCAACGCACCGGCAAGCAGCAGGCCGACCACCGCGGCAATCAGCACCAGCCCCGGCAGCAACACGCCAAGGAAGCCACCGGCCCCGGACAGGCCACCGAAATTAATGACGATCAGGTAGATGATGACGACGAAAGCGATGAAGGCCAGCCCAGGCAGGATGGTGGTCTTCAGCGCATTCTCCTGCGTCGACGGGTTGACGCGGAAGTACATCACCACGGCGAGCGAGGCCACCGCCATCATGACGATGACTCCCAGCGTCGCGACATTGGTCAGCCAGGAAAACAGCGCCAGAACCGGATCGAGGCCGAGTATCGCGAACAGTCCGATGACGATCGCTGCCAACACGCTCTGGATGACGGAAGCGACATGCGGGCTCTGGTGCACTGAATGCGTCACGCCGATCGCTTCAGGCAACAGCTTCTCGCGGCCCGAGACGTAGATGTAGCGGGCAACCGCGTTGTGGAACGCCAGCACGCCGGCAAACAGGCTCGACACGAACAGGATGCCCATGGCGTGCGACAGCATGGTTCCGGCGTAGCGGTCGGACAGGCCGAACAGGAAAGTCGTCGGATCCTGAAGCGCCTGCAGTGCCGGCAACAATTTGTCGACGCCGGCGCCGACCGCCATCAGCCAGGCCGTGACCATGTAGAAGACGCCGATCAGCAACACTGAGAAATAGGTGGCGCGCGGAATCGTCACCTTGGGGTCGCGGGCTTCCTCGGCGTAGATCGTCGTCGCCTCGAAACCAATGAAGGCGGCGAAACAGAACAGGATGGCGATGGCGGGCGAGCCGCTGACGATCTGGCTCCAGCTGAACGGCGCCGCCGAGAGGCCGCTGTCGCCACCGGTCTTGAGGATGGCGAGGTCTAACACCAGCACCACGATGTATTCGCACAGCACCAGCACCGTCAAGATCTTGGCCGAGAGGTCGACCTGGCGGTAGCCCAACACCGCGACGATGGCGACGGCGATGAAGCTCCACACCCACCAGGGCAGGTCGATGCCCCAGCCGGCGAACAGGCCGGCGGTCGCGGCCCCCAGCAGGCCCATGACCCCGATCTGCATGGTGTTGTAGGACAGGATCGCGATGATTGCGGTTGCGCCGCCGGCAAAACCGCCCAGCCCGCGCGCGGCGTAGGCATAGAAGGCGCCGGCATTGCCGACATGGCGCGACATGGCGACGTAGCCGACCGCAAACAGCAGCAGCAACACGGTCACGATAAGATAGGTGCCGGCAAAGCCCGCCCCATTGCCCATAAGCATGCCGAGCGGCGTGCCGCCGGCGACCGCGGTGAGCGGCGCCGCCGCCGAAATCACCATGAAGGTGATAGCGCCGACGCCAAGACTGTTCTTGCGCAGCCTGTTGGCGGGCGCCTGTTCCGAAACTGCTGACATTTGTCCCTCCAGTCTTACGAACCCCTGGGTTCGCGGCCGCTCGGCCTGTTCCCTAAATGCCATCGGTTCATTATTTGAACCATTATTTTGAATATAGACTTGCAAAGAATGCGGATGCCTGTCAAGTTAATTCACACATTAAGTTTCTATCCGAGCGGGAGGCTGGATGGGTACGGTCGGCAAGGCGATTTCACTTCTGGAGCTGTTCACGGCGGACGAGCCCGAGCTCGGACTTTCCGATCTCGCGCGGCGGTGCGCCTTGGACAAGGCGACGACGCGGCGGCTGCTGATGGCGCTGGGCGGCCATGGCTTCGTCGAGCAGGATGCCGGCACGCGGCACTATCGCCTCGGCGCCGGCCTGTCGCGGCTGGCGCGTATCCGCGAAGCCTGCTTCCCGTTCCTGCAAACGGCAATTCCCGTGGCGCAGGATCTGGCGGGTTCGACAACCGAGACGGTGCATCTGTCGGAATTCGGCGTCGACAGGCTGATCACCGTCCATGTCGAGCATTCAAGCTGGGCAAACCGGGTGAACATCGATGTCGGCCAGCTTCTGCCGCTGCATTCCACCGCCTCCGGCATCGCCTATCTCGCCTTCGCCGACAACGCGACCGTGAAAGCATGCCTGACAGGTTCGCTTGAGGCCTTTACCGATCATACCCTCGTCGAGCCGGCCGCCATTTCAAAGTCGATCGGCGAGGCGCGCGACCGCGGCTATTCGATCTGCGACCAGGGCCATGAGGACGGCGTGATCGGCGTCGCGGCTGCAATCCGCGCCGCCAACGGACTTGCGCTGGGGACAATTGCGGTGGCAGCCCCGAAGGCCAGGACGACACCGGCTGCGATCGTGGAACGAGGGCTTGCGGTTGTGACCGCGGCACGGGGAGATTTCGATGCGCCTCAATGGCGAAAACCTGCAAACGCTGAGGAGGCAGGCCTGATGTCTGCAGATATGGCGACGCCCCGCATCCTGGTCATCGGCACGGGCGACACCAAGACCGAGGAACTGCTGTTCATGAAAGCGTGTATCGAGGCATCCGGTGGCCGCGCCGTGATGATGGATGTCAGCGTGCTAGGCGCCCCCGCCTATAGTCCCGATCACGACAAGCATGCCGTTGCGCGGGCCGCTGGCGTGACGATGGCCGAAATCGTCTCGAGCGGCGATGAAAACACCGCCATGACATTGATGGCAGTCGGCGCCGTTCAGCTGGTGCGCCAGCTTCACCAGCGCGGCGAGATCGACGCCTTCATCGCCATCGGTGGTTCGATGGGAACCGATTTGGCGCTCGATGTCGCGCTGTGCCTGCCGCTCGGCGTGCCGAAATTCGTCGTCTCGACCATCGCCTACTCGCATCTCATTCCGCCCGAGCGTGTCGCGCCCGACCTGATGATGATCCTGTGGGCAGGCGGGCTCTACGGCCTCAACACCATCTGCAAGCTGGTCCTTTCCCAGGCCTGCGGCGCGGTGGTCGGTGCGGCGAGGATCGTGCTTGCATCCCGTGCTTCGGCCCCGGCGGTCGGACCGACCATCGGCATGACTTCGCTGGGCAGCAGTTGCCTGCGCTATATGAAGACGCTGAAGCCGGCGTTGGAGCAGCGCGGCTATGACGTCGCAGTCTTTCACACCACCGGGATGGGGGGCCGGGCCTTCGAATCGATCGCCAGCCAGGACCATTTCTGCGCGGTGTTCGACTTCAGCCTGCAGGAGATCACCAATCATCTTGCCGGTTCGGTCGTCAGCTCCGGCGCCGACCGGCTCGAGAATGCCGGCGCCCGCGGCATTCCGCAGATCGCAGCCCCTGGCGCCGTGGACATGGTCGATTTCCCGACCTGGCAGGCGCTGCCGACAAAGTTCGCGCAGCGGCCATTCCATGCTCATAACAGGTTGATCGGCTCGATCACCGTCGATGCCGCCGACCGCCGTGAAGTCGCCAGGACCATCGCCGCCAAGCTCGGTGCGTCGAAGGGGCGCTCCGCTTTCATCCTGCCCTCCGGCGGCATCCAGGAATGGGATGCGCAGGGCGAGCCGCTGTACGAACCCGAAGCCCTCGCGGCGTTCACCGATGAGATGCGCAAGGCCATTCCCGCCGGCGTCGAGTTCCACGAGATCGACGCCCACATCAACAGCGACGAGTTCGTCGGCAAGGCGCTCGAAATCTTCGACCGCTGGGTCGAGGAAGGCATCATCCCGCGCGGCATGCCGGCCAAGGGAGTGGCTGCGTGAGCGCTGTTCCTGCCCAGGCGCTCGTCCTCGATTTCGGCGGCGTCGTCACCCGGACCCTTTTCGAGACCCATGCCTTGACCGAACAGGCGCTCGGCCTCGCGCCGGGAACGCTGCAATGGCACGGGCCGTTCGACCCGGATTCAGATCCGGTGTGGCGCTCCATGCAGGCCAACGAGATCAGCGAGCGCGATTATTGGCGCACCCGCACCAGCGAAGTCGGCCGGCTCGTCGGCGAGGACTGGGAGGCAATGGAGACATTCGTCCAGCGCGCACGCGGAGCCGAGCCGGAAAAGATCGTGCGGCCCGAAGCCGTCCGCGCCATCCGGACCGTGCATGCGGCGGGATTTCGCCTGGCGATCCTGTCCAACGAGCTAGATCTGTTCTATGGCGCCGGCTTCCGTCAGCGGCTGCCGCTGCTCGAGCTGTTCGACACCATCGTCGACGCCACCTATACCCGCATCCTCAAGCCCGATCCGCGCGCCTATGCCTTGGTGACCGAGGCGCTTGGCCTGCCTGCCCGCGCCTGTGTGTTCGTTGACGACCAGCAGCGCAATGTCGATGGCGGCCGTGCCGCCGGCATGCGCACCGTTCATTTCGACGTCGCGCGGCCGGCACTTTCCTATGCCGAGGCCCTCGGCCATTTCGACCTCATCTCCTGAGACATTTGCGGAGCCTTGCGATGCGCGACATCAATTTCCTCACCGAGAAAAACGCCAAGCCGATCTGGCATCCGATGGCACACCCGGCCGAGATGCGGGCCAACCCGCCAAAGGTGATCATGAAAGGCGAAGGCGTGATGGTCACCGACATCGACGGCAACACCGTGCTCGATGCGGTTGGCGGACTGTGGAACGTCAATCTCGGCTACTCCTGCGACCCGATCAAGAAGGCCATCGCCGACCAGCTCAGCGCCCTGCCCTACTATTCCGGGTTTCGCGGCACGTCGACCGGCCCGTCGATCGAGCTCGCTTACGAACTCAGCGAATGGTTCGAACCGGAAGGCATGGTGCGGACCTTCTTCACCTCTGGCGGCTCGGATTCGGTCGAAACCGCACTGCGGCTCGCCCGCCAATACTGGAAGATCCGCGGCCAGGGCGACCGGACAAAATTCCTCGCGCTGAAGAAGGGCTATCACGGCACACATTTCGGCGGCGCGTCGGTTAACGGCAACGCCAATTTCCGCCGCAACTATGAGCCGCTTATGCCCGGCGTCTTCCACATTCCCGCACCCTGGACCTTCCGCAATCCGTTCGACGAGACCGATCCGGCGCGGCTGGCCAAACTGTGCGCCAAAGCGCTGGAGGACGAGATCGCCTTCCAGGGCGGCGACACCATTGCCGCCTTCATCATGGAGCCGGTTCTCGGCGCCGGAGGCGTCATCGTTCCGCATGACAGCTTCATGCCGCTGGTGCGCGAGATATGCGACCGCCACGAAATCCTGCTGATCGCCGACGAGGTGGTCACGGGCTTCGGTCGCACCGGCGCCTGGTCGGGTTCGCGGCTATCCGGCGTGAAGCCGGATTTCATGACCATCGCCAAGGCGATCACCTCGGGCTATTTCCCGCTCGGCGCCACCATGATCGGCGCCAAGGTCGCCGACGTCTTCGAGGCCGACAAGACCAGCTTCGGGGCGATCGGTCATGGCTATACCTATTCCGGCCATCCTGTCGGCTGCGCGGCAGGGCTGGCTGCACTTGCCGAGACCAAACGGCTTCGCCTGGACGAGAACGCAGCCGCGCGCGGCATCGAGCTCGCGGCGACGCTGGAGGGGCTAAAAGCCAAGCACGCGATCGTCGGCGACATCAGGTACAAGGGCCTGATGGCTGCGCTAGAGCTGGTCTCCGATCGCACGACGAAAAAGCCGGTGGACAAGAAGACCATGGCCGTGGTTTCGGAAGCCACTTATGACGCCGGCGTCATGCTGCGCGTGTCCGGCAACAACATCATCCTGTCGCCGCCGCTGATCATCGGCGCCGCCGACGCGGCAAAGATCGGCGAGGCCATCGATGCAGGTCTGTCGAGGGCCTGGTAGACCCGCTGACGCAATGGAGTTTGGTACGCAATGACCCAATCTGAGAAGAACCCGAGCGAGGAAGCGCTCGTCAAGCGGCGTGCCCGCCTGCTCGGCGCGAAATCGCAATTGTTCTACGACGAGCCCGTGCACCTGGTGCGCGGCGAAGGCGTCTGGCTCTACGATGCCGACGGCCGCAAGTATCTCGATGCCTACAACAACGTCGCCCATGTCGGCCATTGCCACCCGCATGTGGTCGAGGCCTTGTGCCGTCAGGCAAGCCTGCTCAACACCCACACACGCTATCTGCACACCGCAATTCTCGACTATGTCGAGCGGCTGACGGCGACCTTCAATGCAAGCCTCGCCACCGCAATCCTGACCTGCACCGGCAGCGAGGCCAACGACATCGCGCTGCGCATGGCGCAGGCCGCCTCCGGCAATATGGGCATCATCGCCACCGACGCCACCTATCATGGCAACACGACGGCGGTTTCGCAGCTGAGCACGCGCATGCCTCCGATCCGCGGCCGCGCCCCCCATGTCAGGCTGGTGCCGGCCCCCGACAGCTATCGCCATCCCGATGCGATGGCCAATGGCAAGGCCTTCGGCGACGCCGTGCGTCAAGCGATCGCCTCGCTGGCACAGGACGGCATTGGCCTGTCTGGCATCATCTTGTGTCCGCTGCTCGCCAATGAAGGTTTCCCGGCTCTGCCCACCGGATTTTTCGACGACGCCTTGGGGGCCGTGCGCGAAGCCGGTGGTCTGGTCATCGCCGACGAAGTGCAGCCCGGCTTCGGCCGCACCGGCAGCCATTTCTGGGGCCATCAGCGCGCCGGCTTCGTCCCCGACATCGTCACCATGGGCAAGCCGATGGGCAATGGCCATCCGATCGCGGCCGTGGTCACCACCAAGGAGATACTGGCGACCTTCCGCGACGCTTTCCGCTACTTCAACACCTTTGGCGGCAACCCGGTCTCCTGCGCAGTCGCCAATGCCGTCCTCGACGTCATCGAACAGGAAAACCTTGTCGCCAACGCGCAAGACGTCGGTGCCTGTGCGCTTGGCCTGCTGCGCCCGCTGGCCGATCGGCATGAGTGCATCGGCGAGGTCAGGGGGGCCGGACTGTTCTTCGGCGCCGAGCTGGTCCACGACCGCGACACGCGCGAACCGGCGCCCGACATTGCCGAGCAGGTCGCCAATCGCATGCGCCATCGCGGCGTGCTGATGGGCAAGACCGGCATCCATGGCAATGTGCTCAAGATCCGCCCGCCCATGCCGTTCTCGCGCGACAATGCCGACTTCCTGATCGGCCTGCTGGACGAGGTGCTGGGCGAAGTCGGCGGAGTGCCGGCGTGAATTCTGTTTCCACCCAATCCCAACCCGAAACGGCAGCCGATGTCACGGAGCTTGCCAGGCGTGCGCTCGAACATTGGGGCGTCCGCAACTCTGAGCCGGAACTTCTGAAGCACCGCGAGAACGCCGTCTTCCGCGTGCGGCTGCCGGATGGCCAGCCGGCAGCCATGCGCATCCACCGGCTCGGCTACCACACGGACGCCGCGCTGCGTTCGGAACTGCAATGGATGGGCTTCCTGCAATCCGCCGGCGTCGCCACGCCGTCTTGCGTCGCAACACAGGCCGGCGATCCGTTCGTGCTTGTCAGAACGGCCACCTCGGCGCAGCCCCGGCAGGCCGATTGCCTGAGCTGGCTGGAGGGCCGCGCCGTGGGCGCACGCGGCGTGCCACTGGCCTACACGGCCGACCAGTCGATCCAGATCTTCACGGCGATCGGGCGGACCATCGCCCATATGCACAATGTCACTGCCTCGTGGACGCCGCCCGCGGGCTTCGCCCGCCATGCCTGGGACTTCGACGGCTTCTTCGGTGCGAACCCGGTCTGGGGCCGGTTCGAGACCTCGCCCTTTCTCGATGGTCCTCGCCGCGCGCTGGTCTTGCAGGCGCGCGACAAGGCAGTGAAGGCGCTGTCGGAACATGAGCGCAGCGCGCGCAATTTCGGCATCATCCACGCCGATCTGGTGCGCGAAAATGTGCTCATCCATGACAGCGCGGTGCGCATCATCGATTTCGATGATTGCGGCCATGGCTGGCACATGTACGACCTTGCCGTCGCCCTCTACCAGAACCGCGAGGAGGCGATCTACCCGCTGATCGAAACCGCTTTGCTTGACGGCTACCAGGAAGAGCGTGCGCTGATCCCGCAGGACATCGCCGCATTGCCTCTATTCGCCGCGTTGCGTGCCTTCGCCTTTCTTGGCTGGGTGCAAAGCCGCGTCGAAGGCGACATCACCAGGGATGTCGGCTTGCGCATGTCGACCATCGCAGCCGATGTGGTGATTGACTACTTGCGCGGCGAACAGCCCAACTGACGAGCCGATGAGAGCCGTCAGCTCTTGGCGAAATGGATGCTGACCGTTCCCGAGCTGCCGAAGTCGGCGACGATCGTATCGCCGGGCCGCGCCTCGACCGGGCGCACGAACGATCCGGACAGCACCACCTCGCCGGCCGCGATGGACATGCCGTAGCGGGCGAGCCTGTCCGCCAGCCAGGCAATGCCCATCGCGGGATGGTTGAGCACGCCGGCGCCAAGCCCGGTCTCCTCGACCTCCGCATTGCGCGAGACGATGGCGCCGATCCAGCGCATATCGGCTTCATCGGGTCGTTGCGGCCGGCCGCCGATGACAATGCCGGCATTGGCGGCGTTGTCGGAAATCGTATCGAAGAAAGTGCGCGCCTTCTTTGTCTCGGCATTGACGCGTTCGATGCGCGTGTCGAGGATTTCAAGCGCCGGCGTGATATAATCGGTGGCGTTGAGCACGTCGAAGATGGTCACGCCTGGGCCCCTCAGCGGCGCCTTCATGACGAAGGCTATCTCGGCCTCGACGCGCGGCTGGATGAAGCGGCCGACGGGTATCGTCGCGCCGTCGTTGAAGAACATGTCGTCGAACAGCACGCCCGAATCCGGCGTGTCGATGGCGAGCGCATATTGCATCGCCTTCGATGTCAGGCCGATCTTCCAGCCCTTCGGGGTCAGCCCGGCATCGGTCTTGCGTTTCACCAGCGCTGCCTGGACGCGATAGGCATCCTCCATCGTCGCGTCGGGAAAGTCGAGGCTGAACAGACGGATCTGGCGGCGCGAACGCTCGGCTTCGAACAGCCTTGCCGCGGCATCTTCAACTTGCTCGGGGGTCACGATGCTGCCTCGTCGACGACGCCGTTGCGGAGCACGCCGATGCCGTCGGCTTCGACTTCGATCACGTCGCCCGGCTTCAACCAGATCGGCGGGTCGAAGCGGGCGCCGGCGCCGGTCGGCGTACCGGTGACGATGATATCGCCTGGCACCAGCGTGGTGAAGGTGGAGACATAGGCGATGATCTTGCGGAACGAGAAGATCATCCGGCTGGTGCGGTCCTGCTGGCGCAATTCGCCATTGACGCGGGTGGTCAGCGCGATGTCGGCAATCTGCGCCTCGTCGGTGAACGGCACCAGCCACGGACCGAGCGAGCCGGTGCGGTCGAAATTCTTGCCCTGCGTGACGTTGAACTTGGCGTGCCGTACCCAATCGCGAATGGTGCCTTCGTTGCACAGGGATAGTGCCGCGATATGGTCAAGCGCATCCCTCTCGGCGATGCGTCGTCCACCCTTGCCGATGACGATGACGATCTCGCCCTCATAGTCCAGCTGCGGCGATTCCGGCGGCCGCACCAGCGGCGCGTTGTGGCCGACGAAGGAGCGGGGGAAGCGGATGAACAGCGACGGGTTCGAAGGCGCGGCCTGGCCGTCCTTGTACTCTTCGTTGCGGTCCGGGTAGTTGACGCCGACGCAGATGATCTTTTCCGGCGACGGCACAGGTATTTCATAAGCGATGGCGCCGACTGGAAAATCGACGGCGTGGGCTTCGGCCTCTTCCGCCAGCCGCCGTAGCACGCCGGCCTCGATCACTTCGCGCAGCGTCGGCCACTGGCTGTGCCGCGCCGACAGGTCGACGACGCCCTTATCTGTGACCACGCCATAGCGCGTCTTGCCGCCGACGGTGAAGGTGGCGAGCCGCCCATGTGCAGTCATCCCGGTCTCCGTCAGGTTCGCGTCTGTGGTCACGGTGCGATGATCGGCGACGCCGTCAAATCCGGTTGGCGTGCGGCCGCGCCGGCAAAGGTGCTGCCCTCCTCGAACCAGCTTTTCGGCGCCGGCGCGCCCCATAGCGTCTGGCGCTGCGGGTCCTTGAGGTCCCATTTGATCGGCTCCAGATCCGGATCGACCGTCTGGTAGTCCGAGCAATAGATCTCGATGCGGTGATTGTCCGGGTCGCGGACATAAAGGAAGAAGGCGTTGGAAATGCCATGCCGGCCTGGGCCGCGCTCGATGTTTGCGAGGTAACCGGTCGTCGCCATCAGATCGAGCAGGTCGATGATGTTGAGCGGTGTCGGCACCCAGAAGGCGACGTGATGCAGGCGCGGACCCACACCGTTGGTGAAGGCGATGTCGTGGACACCGCCCTTGCGGTGCGTCCAGGCCGCCCACAGCTTTCCGCTACTGGCATCCTCGGTGTATTCGGTGACGCGGAAGCCAAGCTCGTTGTAGAAGGCGACGGACTCGTCGACATTGGGCGAGAAGCAGTTGAAGTGGTCGATGCGCAGCGGCTTCACGCCCTTGTAGAGCGCATATTTCTGATGAATCGGCGGCAGCCTTTCCATTTGGGCAAAGAACTCGAGCGGAATGCCGTGCGGGTCGCGGGTGCGGAAGGTGCGCGACTGGTACGGTCGCTCGACCCACTCGACCGGCAGGCCTTTTGCCTTGAAGAAATGCTCGGCCTTGTCGAGATCCTCATCCGAAAAAACCTTGAAGCCGAGATCGCGGGCTTCGGCGCTGCCGGCCTTCTTCAGCACGATGCAGTGGTGTCCGCGCTCTTCCAACGCCCTTAGATAGATGGCTTCCGATGTCTCGTCGGTAACCTGCAGGCCGAGCGTGTCGACATAGAAGGCGCGGGATTTCGCAAGGTCGGTGACCGCCAGTTCGACATGGCTGAGGCGCACGATGTTGAAGGCGGGATAGAGGTTTGGTTTGGGCAGTGGCATCCGATGTCCTCCGGTCAGCCGCCGAGTTTCTGGATCGCGTGCGCTGAAGTGGCGAAGGCGATGTTCTTCGTCTCCATGTAGAAATCGAAGGAATGGTCGCCGCCGTCGCGGCCGATGCCGGAATTCTTGACGCCGCCAAACGGCGTCGGCAAATGCCGCACATTCTCCGAATTGACCCAGATCATGCCGGCGTCCAGCGCATCGGTGAAGCGGAAGGCGCGGGTAACATCCGACGTCCAGAGATAGCCGGTCAGGCCGTATTGGGTGTCGTTGGCCAGCGCCAGCGCTTCGGCCTCGTCCTTGAAGGAAATGGCAGTCAGCACCGGCCCGAAAATCTCTTCCTGGGCAATGCGCATCCTGTTGGTGGCGCCGGTAAACAGCGTCGGGCTGACATAGCAGCCACCGCCCGGACCGGCGAACTTGCCGCCGCCGGCGGCTACCACCGCGCCTTCCGATTTGCCGATCTCGATATAGGACAGCACCTTTTCCTCGTGCACCGGATGGATCAGCGGACCGACCACCGTTTTGGGATCGAGCGGATGGCCAACCTTGATGCGCTTTGCCTTCTCCGCGACCAGATCCGTGAATGTGTCGTAGACCGAGGCTTCGACCAGCAGCCGCGACGATGAGGTGCAGCGTTCGCCGTTGAGCGAGTAGATCATGAACACGGCCGCATCCGCCGCACGTTCGAGATCGGCGTCGGCGAAGACGATCACCGGGTTCTTCCCGCCCAGTTCGAAATGCACGCGCTTCAGCGTATCGGCGCCCTGTTTCATGATCATCGAGCCGGTGCGGCTCTCACCGACAAAACCGATCGCCTTGATGTCAGGGTGCTCGGTCAGCGCCTTGCCGGCGTGCTCGCCGAGGCCGTTGACCAGGTTCCACACGCCTTTCGGCAGGCCGGCCTCCTCGGCGATCTCGACCAGCAGGCGAGCGGTCAGCGGCGAAAATTCGGCCGGCTTGTGGACGACGGTGCAGCCTGCCGCCAGCGCCGGCGCGATCTTCCATGTCGACAGCATGAACGGCGTGTTCCACGGCGTGATGATGCCGACCGGGCCGATCGGCACGCGCGTGGTGATGTTGACCTGGCCTGTCGTGCGCAGCGTCTCGCCGTCGCGCGCTTCCGGCGCGCGGTCGGCGAAGAAGCGGAAATTCTCGGCGCCGCGCAGCGCGGCCTTGGCCATGAATTTCAGCGCCTGGCCGGTGTCCATGCACTCGACGAAGGCGATCTCCTCGGCGCGCGCTTCGATCGCATCGGCTATCTTGTGCAGCAGCTTCTTGCGCCCGTCGCCCGGCATGGCGGCCCAGGCCGGGAACGCCGCCTTTGCCGCCTTGGCGGCGCGGTCGATATCGGCGGCACTGCCACGCGCGACCTTGGCCAGCGGCTTGAGATCGACCGGCGACATGGCCTCGAAGGTCGAGCCATCCACCGCCGGCACCGCTTCGCCGCCGATCTGGTTCAGCACGCCGTCGCGCTTGAAACGGGCCAGATAGGCCTCGGCCTTTTTCAGATTGCCTTCGAGGTCGGACATATCAGCTTCCGTCACTTGCCGCGCAGTCGCGGATGGATTGCGTTTTTCTTCCAGCTCAGTACCGGGTCGATCTCCCTGATCTCCAGGGAAAGAGCGAAATGCGGGGTCTCGAACAGGGGGCCAAGGTATTCGCTCACCGCGGCGAAGACCGCCTCCCCGGTTCGTTTCTTGTCCTGGGCGCTGCGCCCGGTTCCAATGCGAAACGACATGTCGAGGAAAGCGTTTTCCGGCAGGCTGTCGGCGATGGCATAGGCTTCCGCACGGAAGGCCCGCACCCGCACCGCGCCGGTTTCAAACAGCCCGGTGCCGAGCACGGTGCGCAACACCAGCGCGCACAATTCGCTCATGTCGACCTTGGCATCGAGGTTGGCCGAATACTCGATGGAAAAGTGAGGCACCGCGTCTCGTTCCCCGGATTGTTCCACTGTTGTAGTTAACGCGTTAAATACATGCAGCATCACTGAAGTCAAGCCTTGCATCCAAGTTGAGGCGACGATACGGGATGGAAAGGTCAGGTTTTGGCGTGCGGTCCCGCCGACCGCCCGCATCATTGGGGACGCTGCTTCTTGCTGCCTGAAAACACCCGTCGTTCTCTGCCGATGGCGCTGCTCCATGCCCGCGAAGTGGTGATGGCGCGGTTTCGCCCTATGCTGGCGGCGCATGACGTGACCGAACAGCAATGGCGTGTGCTGCGCGTTCTGAGCGAGGCCGGCCCTGTCGAGGCGACTGAACTTGCCGATCGCGCTTCGGTGCTGCCGCCCAGCCTGACACGCATCATCAAGACGCTCGAGGGCCGAAAATTCATCACCCGCAACAAGGCGGAAGGCGATGGCCGCCGTGTCGTTCTGACGATCGCCCCGGCGGGCTCCGCCCTTATCGATGCCTTGTCGCCGGAACGCCTCGTCATCTACCGCGACATCGAACAGCGCTTCGGACATGAGAGGCTCGAGCAATTGCTCGATCTGCTGGAGAGCCTGATCGCCGGCGAGAGCTGATTGCTGCGGCTCAGCCGCCAAAGCTGCCAAGCCGCGTCGGCTGCGTGTAATTGCGGTCGACATAGAGCAAGGCCGAGCCGCCGCTGCCGTGCCTGACATCGATAACGCGGCCGATCATGACATTATGCGTGCCGACGATGTGCACATCCTCGATCTCGCAATCGAAATTGACGATCGCATCGGACAGCGCCGGCGTGCCTGAGGCCAGCGTTTGCCAGCGCGCCGCCGAATAGCGTGCCTCCATGTCCCTGGTCGCGTCGGCGAACTTGCCGGCTAGGTGCATATGGTCATGCGTCAGCACGTTGACGCAGAAGCGCCGGTTGGCGAGGAACATGGCGGCCTGCGTCGAGCGGCCGTTCATGCACACCAGCAGTGTCGGCGGTTCGTCCGACACACTGCACATGGCGGTGGCGGTGAAGCCGCCGCGCCCGGCCGGACCATCTGTCGTGACGATGTTGACCGGCGCGCAGACCCTTGCCATGGCGTCGCGGAAATCGGCCTTCGAAATCTGCGTGGCCATCTGACATCACCCGGCCGTAGAAGCGAGCGGATTGAGCCAGGTATCTCCCGTCCAGCCGTTCTCGTCATAGTCGGCCATGCAGGTGTCGACCAGTTCTTCCATGGCCTTCAGCCGGCCGCCGCGTTCGGCGCCCTTCAGCACCTGCAGCCGCACCTCTTCCGGCGCACCGGCATAGTTGAGTTCGTAGAGCGCGTGGCGGCCGCCGAACTCGGTGCCGGTCGCGTCCCACAACAGTTTCATGATCTTGATGCGCTCGACATGGCCCATGTCGTTGGAACCGCGCACATATTGCGCGAGGTATTTGTCGATCTCGGGATTGTTGAAGTCGCGCACTGATGACGGCAGGTAGATCAACCCAGAAGCGATCACCCGGCGCACCGTGTCGATGACGCGCGGATAGGCTTCCGACATGAAAGTCCGGTAGGCAAGGGCTGCTTCCAGGTTGGGCAGGACAGCGCCATTCGCCCAGGGGATCGGATTGTAGGCCATGGCGTTGGAGAAACTCCAGAACATGTGCCTGAGCGCGATCACCTCGCCCAGCGCCGCCTGGTTGCCGCGGAAGGCATCGCCGCCGGTGGCGCGCAGCGCCTTTGCCAGCAGGCCGGCGAGGAAGTCGAGCTTGACGGCAAAGCGTGTGCAGCCCTGGAAGCAATAGCCATGCATGAAGCCCGAAGCCGGATGGAAGGACAGGATTTTCTGCGCCTCGCGCAGCACCAGCACGTCCTCCCAGGGGATGAAGACATTGTCGAGCACCAGGATGGCATCGTTCTCGTCGAAGCGCGACGACAACGGATAGTCGAACGGAGCCGCCGCCGTGTTGGCCGTCTGCTCATAGGAGACGCGGCAGAACATCTTTACCCCCGGCGCATTCATCGGCACGATGAACATGACCGACAGCGACGGATCTTCGGTGACCGTCGCCGAACTCTGCGCCAGGAAATTGTAGTGGGTCAGCGCCGAGGACGTCGCCACCACCTTGGCGCCGGAGACATAGATGCCGGCGTCGGTCTCCTTGGTGATGTGGACGAAGACATCCTTCACCTGTTCGGCCGGCTTGTGGCGGTCGATCGGCGGGTTGACGATGGAGTGGTTCATGAACAGCACGGCTTCCTGCGCACGCTTGTGCCAGGCGAGCGCATTGTCCTTGAACGGGCCGTACCAGTCGGCATTGGCGCCGAGCGTGTTCATCAGTGCCGCCTTGTAATCGGGCGTGCGGCCCATCCAGCCATAGGACATGCGTGACCACTCGGCGATCGCGGTCTGCTGTGCCGCGAGTTCGCCGGAGGATTTGGCGACGCGGAAATATTTGTGGGTGTAGCCGCCCGAACCGGTATCGGTAGGCGAGGTCAGCGTGCCCTGCCGCTTGGGATCGTGCAGCGCATCATAGAGGCGCGCCAGCGACCGCGCCGAATTGCGCATCGCCGGATGGGTGGTGACATCGGCAATGCGCTCGCCGTTGATGTAGACCTCGCGGCCGTCGCGCAAGCTCTCCAGATACTCGGCCCCGGTGAACGGGCGCCCATTGTCGGTACGAAAGTCTCCCGATCGCATGATGTTCCTCCACTTATGGCATCAACTCTAGCTCTCCTGGCAAGGATCGGTTAGGACGTAACGGCAAAACCGATTGGACTTTTTCCGGCGCCATGAGCCTCAATTCCATTCCTGATTTCTTTGTCTATGGCGAGCCGGTGCGGCCGCTCGAAGTCGGCTTCCTGCATGTCGAGACGGTGCTTGCGCGCAGCAACATTCATCTCGGCCAGGTTGCCGCGCACAAGCATCCGCAAATGGGCCAGATCACCTACTGGACAAGCGGCTCCGGCACTTATCGCATCGAGGATCAATCCTGGCACTTTTCGGCGCCGGCCGTCAGCTTCGTGCCGAGCACCATCGTGCATGGCTTCTCGATCGGGCCCGGCACCGACGCCATCGTCGTTTCGGTCGCCGATGATGCGCTTGCGGCAATAGCCGCTCACAGCCTGCTGCCATTGGATCGGCCGGTTTTTGCCGATAGCCTTCCTCAGCACGTCGCGTGGAAAAGGCTTGCGGCGGTGCTGGAGATGATCGCCACGGAATATGCCGAGGCGCAGGCCGGGAGTGACAAGACCCTGCCGGCGCTGATTGCCGTCGCGCTCTCCCACGTCGCGCGTCTTGGTCCCGAGGTAATGGATGCGACTGGCTCTTCCGATGCTGCATTGGCGCGCGGCTTGCGCCGTCTGGTCGATGCGCATTTCCGCGACAACTGGCCCGTCGACCGCTACGTCGAGGCGCTGGCCACGACACCGCATCTTCTCGACAAGGCCGCCCATAGGGTGCTTGGCAGCGGCGTCAAGCGGCTCATGGGCGAGCGACGGTTGCTGGAGGCCAAGCGCTTGCTGCTGTTCACCGTGCGCACCGTCGAGGACATCGCCTACGAAATCGGCTTCGACGATCCGGCCTATTTCTCACGCTTCTTCCGGGAGCGGGTTGGCCAGGCGCCCGCCGCCTGGCGCCGCGCGCAGCTGGGGCAGAGTTGAAGCTTCCGCGCCGGCCAGGATCAGGCGTTTGGGTCGACACGCCGGCCAGGCGCAGCGCCGCCGAGTTGATCCACCTGTTGATAGGTGTTGCCGCGCAGCATCACCCCTCGCACGGCGCGGCGCATCGAGATTGATGTCGCCGCGAAACTTGCTGGTGTTTTTTGTCGCTTCCAAACGGTTCGTTATTTGAACCACCATTTTATGTGCTATGAGCGGACTGCAAGGTGGATTGGCTTCCCTCCCATGCGAAGTATCTTGAGGATGCACGATGAGCACAGTCGGCAAAGCGATATCGCTGTTGGAACAGTTCACGCTCGGCGAACCGGAGATCGGCCTGTCCGAGCTCGCCCGCAAAACCGGCCTCGACAAGGCGACGGCGCGGCGCCTGCTGATGGCGCTGGCCGACCACCGCCTGATCGAACAAGAGCCGGCAAGCCGCCGCTACCGGCTCGGCGCCGGCCTGTCGCGGCTGGCCCGCTTTCGCGACGCGCATTTTCCCTTCGTGCGCGTGGCAGCACCTGTGGTTCGCGAGCTGGCGCTGGAAACAGGCGAAACGGTGCATCTGTCGGAATTCAGCGCCGGCGCACTGCTGACCGTCCACGTCGAACTCTCGGCAAAGGCCAACCGGGTCAATGTCGATGTCGGCCAGGTGCTGCCCTTGCACGGCACCGCCTCCGGCATCGCCTTTCTCGCCGCTTCGCCTCAGGAAGCGGCCGAGGCCTATGTCGACAAGCCGTTGCCGACCTTCACGCCACACACGGTGACGCAGCCCGACAGGCTGATGAAGGCGATCCGGCTTGCCGCCAAGCGCGGCTATTCCTCGAGCTCCCAAGGCTATGAAGAAGGCGTCCACAGCATAGCCGCGGCAATCCTCGGCTCCGATGGCCGTCCTTTAGGCACTCTGGCGGTGGCCTCGCCTGTGTCACGCGCCGATGACAGCATGGCGGCCAGCCAGGGCGAAGCGGTGATCAAGGCGGCGCGGCTGATTTCAGCGCGCCTGGCCGGCGAAGCCTGACATCTCTACCGTCGCAGGGGAGATGATTAGCGGGGTAAGTTCCCAGCGGCGCACCGGCCTTGCCGCGAGACCGGAACGCTTCGTCTGGGACAGGCGGCTGGAGCGCAGCAAGGAAGAATTGTTGTCGCCCGCCCGAGTGTCGCCCACGATCTCGGAAATCGCCTTTGCTTGCGGGTTCAATTCGAGTGCGCATTTTTCGCGCGCGTTCGAGAGCCGGTACGATGTGGCCCGCGGGAGTTGCGCCAGAGGCTGAGGGCGGGTGCATTAAGGGGTGGGCCGTTTGCCGGATCTCGGAGAGCGCCCTAGCTCGCCGAAAGCCGGCATCCGGCAGCAAGTTCTACATATTGGCAGCGGTTGGCCGCACGATCACTTCGTTGACGTCGACGCCATCGGGTTGATCAAGCGCAAAACGGATCGCCCGTGCAATGGCGTCCGGTGTGAGCGACTTCTGCCGCCATTCTTTCAGAGCCGTGGCGACCTGAGGATCGCTGATATCGTCGCCCAGTTCGGTTGCGGTCACTCCGGGGGAGATGATCGTGGCGCGGATGTCGTCATGCTCCTGCCGCAGCCCCTCGGTGATTGCCCAGACGGCATATTTCGTGCCGCAATAGACCGCCGCGGTGGGCAGCACGATATGCGCACCGACCGAGGCGACATTGACGATATGCCCATTCTTCTGGGCGACGAAGCGCGGCAGCACCGCGGCGATCCCGTTCAGCACGCCGCCGATGTTGACATTGATCATGCGAGACCACTCATCGCGCTTCAGCGCGGCAAGCGGCGACAGCGGCATGACGCCGGCATTGTTGACCAGCACATCGATCTGCCCGAATTCGGCATGAGCGGCATCGGCAAAGGCGTCGAAATTCGCCGCGTCAGTCACGTCGAGTTCGCGCCACGCCACGCCTTTGCCTATTTCTGCGGCCAGCGCCTTGAGCCGCTCGGTGCGGCGGGCTCCGATGAACAGTCTGGCGCCGGCACCGGCAAGTTCCCGAACCGTCGCTTCGCCGATGCCGCTGGAGGCGCCGGTGATGAGTACAACCTTGTCTTTAAGTCCCTTCATGATCGTTTCCTTTTTCGCTGCGGTGGCGGGGAGATAGATGGCGGCGAACCGGTAAAGGGCGGTAGCGTGATCGTCCAAAGAGTTTGCACGATCCTCCAAATGAACTCGAAATGCCTTGCAACATTTCGCGCCATGAAGATTTATGCGGCATGGAGAAAATCAATGAACTCGCCGAGCTAATCACCCGCTTTGCGCCGAAATCTGGCATGGCCGGCACTGCGGTGCCGCGGCTGTCGCTCATTCGCGCCAACCAGCCCAGTGCACCCGTGCCTGCGGTCTACGAGGCGTCGCTTTGCATAATCGCCCAAGGATCGAAGCGCGTCTCGCTGGCCGACCAGAGCGTGGTCTATGACGCATCGAGCTACCTGCTCGTCTCGGTCGACCTGCCGCTGGTCGGGCATGTGTTGGAGGCGAGCCCGGCGGCGCCCTACCTCTGTTGCAAGATAGATTTTGATTCCACCGCGCTGGCCGAACTGCTTGTGAAAGAAGGACGTGCATCCCCCAGCAGGGATCTGCCGGTGTTAGCTGCCTATCCAAGTGACCCCGACCTGATTGATGCCGCCTGTCGGCTTGTCAGGCTGCTCGATCGCCCCGAGAGCGTCACCGTGCTGGCGCCGCTGATCGAACGCGAAATCCTTTACCGGCTCCTCACCGGACCGCACGGTGACACGCTTCGCCAGATGGCGTCGGTGGACAGCCACCTGAACCAGGTCAGCCGCGCCATCGCCACGATCCGCAATCATTTCCAGGCACAACTGCGCATCGAAGAGATTGCGGCGGCATCAGGCATGAGCGCGTCGTCCCTTCATGCCCATTTCAAGGCGATTACGCGCATGACCCCGCTCGAATACCAGAAGCAGCTGCGCCTGCAGGAGGCGCGAAGGATTATGCTTGCCGGCGGCGCAAACGCAGGCACGGCCGGGTTCGCGGTGGGCTATGACAGCCCTTCGCAGTTCAGCCGAGAATATCGTCGCCTGTTCGGTGCGCCGCCCCGGAAAGATATTGACCGCCTTCAGGCAACACCCAGTTCGGCTGCGGCTTATTGAGTTTTCCGAGCGGCATGCGCCAGCCATGGCTGGTCAGGAGCCAGCCGCCTCCAAGTGGCGAAGCGTCCGATCATGCTCGGTAGAACTCCCGGTACCATTCGACAAAGCGCGGAACCCCTATTTCGATCGGGATTTTGGGCTTGAAGCCGGTCGCCTCCTCGAGCGAGCTGACATTGGCGAAAGTTGCCGGAACGTCGCCTGGCTGAAGTGGCCTGAGGTTGCGGTTTGCCTTGCGTCCCAGCGCGTCTTCGAGCACCTCGATCAATCGGTTCAGTTGAACGGGCGAATTGCCGCCGATGTTGTGAATCCTGAACGGGGCGTTGCTGGTCGCTGGGTCTGGCGCGACACTTTTCCACTCAGGATTGGGTGTCGCGGGTTGCTGCATGACGCGGATAATACCTTCGACAATGTCGTCGATATAGGTGAAATCCCGCTGCATGTTGCCATAGTTGAAGACCTCGATCGGCTCGCCGGCGAGGATAGCCTTGGCGAAGATGAACAGCGCCATGTCCGGCCGCCCCCACGGACCATAGACGGTGAAAAAACGCAGCCCGGTGGTCGGCAGTCGAAACAGATGGCTGTATGTGTGCGCCATCAGCTCGTTCGCCTTCTTGCTTGCGGCGTAAAGGCTGAGCGGATGGTCCGCCGGATCGTGCACGGAAAACGGCATGCGGGTGCTGCCGCCATAAATCGAACTCGACGATGCATAGACCAGATGGCCGACGGAGGCCTGCCGGCATCCTTCCAGGATGTTGACAAAGCCGCTGAGGTTGCTTTCCACATAGGCGTGCGGATTGCTGATCGAATAGCGTACGCCGGCTTGCGCCGCGAGATTGACGACAACCTCCGGCGCGGCCGAGAGGAAGAGCTCCGAAATACGGTCCCGCTCCGTGAGATCGGCATGCTCGAAACAAAAATTCGAAAACGCTTTCAGCCGCTCGAGACGAGCCTGCTTCAGGCTGACGTCATAATACTCGTTCATGGAGTCGAGGCCGATAACCTGGCGTCCTTCGGCAAGCAGCCTCAGGCAAAGATGAAACCCTATGAACCCGGCTGCGCCGGTGATCAGTATCGGCCTGCTTGATGTCACTGCATATCCTAGCGTTAATTTCAGGCGAGCTTTACAAGCTCCAGTATTTTATGTTGTCGGGAACTTCATTGGGCTTGATGGCCGACTTGACATCGAACAGTGTCCCCCCCGGCCTGATCATTTGAAAAAGACGCGCTCTTTCGTTGGTGAGATATTGCCTGTGAGGCACCGCCAGAACAAGCGCCTGCAAATCGTTTATCTCATCGAGCGGCAGGATTGTTTCGCCGTGATCACGCCGAGCGGTTTCGACATCGGCAAGGGGATCATGGACTTTGGGGACAATTCCGAACTGCCTTAGTTCCTTGACCATGTCGAAAACGCGGCTGTTGCGCAAATCCGGCACGTCCTCCTTGAATGTCAGCCCGAGAATGCCGACAGAAGCCCCTTTGACGGGCGTGTCAGAACCAATCAGCCGTTTGACAACCTGCTGGGCGACGAAGGCCCCCATGCCGTCATTGATGCGACGTCCGGCGAGGATGATCTGCGGATGGTAACCTTCGGCCTCGGCCTTGGCGGTCAAATAATATGGATCGACGCTGATGCAGTGGCCGCCGACGAACCCCGGTTTGAAGGGAAGGAAGTTCCATTTCGTCGACGCAGCATCAAGAACATCCTGCGTCCGGATATCGAGCCGCTCGAAGATCATTGCCAGTTCGTTCATCAGCGCGATGTTCAGATCGCGCTGGGTGTTCTCGATAACCTTCGCTGCCTCGGCCACCTTGATCGACGGGGCGCGGTAGACGCCGGCATCGATGATACGGCCATAAACGTTCGCGATGCGCTCCAGCGTCTCGTTATTCTCGCCGGAGACGACTTTGACGATCTTTTGCAGCGAGTGTTCCCGATCGCCGGGGTTGGCGCGTTCGGGCGAATAGCCGAGGGCAAAGTCGCGGGGATGTCGCAGGCCGGAAACCTGCTCGATGATCGGCCCACAGAAATCTTCGGTCACACCTGGATAGACTGTCGACTCAAAAACGACGACGGCGCCTTTGCTCACCGCCTCGCCGACGAGTTCGGACGCCAGTTTCAAAGAAGCTAGATCGGGAGCGCGATTTGCGTCGATAGGGGTTGGCACGGCAACGATGAAGAAAGTAGCGCCTTTCAACATCTCCCGATCGGTGGTCAGCCCTATCGAGGTCTCCTTGAGCGCCGTTGCGTCAACTTCCCCCGTACGATCGACGCCGCCACGCAATTCCCCGATCCGACGCTCGCTGATGTCAAAAGCTATGGTGCCGGGGAAAACCTTCCCAAAGGCAATGGCTACCGGCAGGCCGACATAACCCAGGCCGATAACTGCAATGCGTTCGGACATCCGTGGGGTTCCTCGAGCCACCTGTTGAGCCGACGTGCTTGTATGGCAGGCTGTTGGCCAATTCAACGATGCTCTATCGCGAAGAGGAATGTCTCACGCAAATAGGCGTCACCGTTTTTTTCATGTTGCCATCCGCCGATGTCATCGATGTTGTGGATAAAATCCAGCAGGACCGGGTTTCGAGCCACTCTCTGCTGCGGATTGGGGTGAACCGTCAGGTTCTGCCGGCCATCTACGCAGCGGCGGCCCTGACGACAGGGCTGATATTCTCTGCTGCCAATCCATAGGCCACTATCGGCCTCAATCGTGCCTTCTGATCAAACCAAATGCCCGGATCGGAATTCGCATCGGCACCGAGCGGATCTGCGAAATTTCAGTTTGGTCCTTGTGCATTGGCTGCGGACACGTCGTATCCTGCGTGTGGCGACCGATATCTGGTCGATCAGCATTTGCCTGGGAGCAGAAATTGGCCAGACTCTATGACAGCCGCAGACGCATTCTCGTTACCGGGGGCGCAGGGTTTATCGGCTCGCATCTTATTGACCGCCTGTTGGAACGAGGCGACGAAATCTTGTGTGTCGACAACCTTTTCACCGGATCAAAGCGCAATATCGACCATTTGGCCAAGCATCCCCGCTTCGAATTCATGCGCCATGACGTGACCTTTCCGCTCTACGTCGAAGTCGATGAGATTTACAACCTGGCGTGTCCGGCCTCGCCTGTTCACTACCAGTACGACCCGGTTCAGACGATCAAGACCGCCGTGCACGGCGCCATCAATGTTCTTGGACTGGCAAAGCGGCTGAAATGCAAAGTCTTTCAGGCCTCCACCAGCGAGATCTATGGTGACGCGTCTGTGCATCCGCAGCCCGAGAGTTACTGGGGCAATGTAAACCCGATCGGGCCGCGCTCATGCTACGATGAAGGCAAACGCTGCGCCGAAACGCTGTTCTTCGACTATCACCGACAACATGGCTTGTGGGTCAAGGTCGCGCGGATTTTCAATACGTTCGGGCCGCGCATGCACCCGGCAGACGGCAGGGTTGTCTCAAATTTCATCGTGCAGGCGCTTCGTGGTGAACCGATAACCATTTTCGGCGACGGCTCACAGACAAGGTCGTTTTGCTACGTCGACGACCTGGTGAGCGGCATGCTGCGCCTCATGGATACGGGGCCGGAGGTGACCGGTCCAGTAAACATCGGCAATCCAAGGGAAGTAACGATCAGGCGCTTGGCCGAACTGACGACGCAGATGACCGGATCAGGTTCGGATATAATTTACCGCGATCTTCCGCAAGACGATCCGCGGCACCGCCAGCCCGATATCACCCTTGCCAAAAGGCTTGTCGGCTGGGAGCCGACGGTGACTTTGGAAGCCGGGCTGCAACAGACGATCGACTATTTCAAAGCCCTGCTGCCGAAGGTTTCCACAAACTCGCCTTGACCCGGCACCGCAGTGCAACCGTCAAGTCTGACCGATCACCGTCGTGGTAGCGACGCCTTTTGCAGTCGACTCCGGTAGGCTTGAAGTTTTTCGAATTCTAATTATTTTAAGCTTGAAATTATTTTGAAGATCCATGGCGCTTCATCCGTCCGAGCCGGGACACCGGCATTTGGCGGAGAGCAGAAGGAGGAGGAAGATTTGCCGTCGTTCCGGGATAAAACTCCATGAACACAGCACGATTTTCCGAGAGTGTCACAGGCAAGATCGTCGATGGCGTTCTCGTCGTCACGATCGAAAATCCGCCGGTCAACGCGCTGTCCTTCCATGTCAGGGCCGGATTGATGGATGCGCTTGGGCGTGCGGCGTCGGATGAAGTGTCTGCCGTGGTGCTGACCGCCATTGGGCGCACCTTCATCGGTGGCGCCGATATCAAGGAATTCGGCAAGCCCGCTATCGAGCCCACACTGCCTGACGTGATCGAAGCGATCGAGAGCTTCGCCAAACCGATCGTGGCGGCAGTAGGCGGCGCGGCGCTCGGCGGCGGCTGCGAGATTGCGCTGGCCTGCCACTACCGGGTGGCCAGCAAGGCGGCCAGCTTCGGCCTGCCCGAGGTCAAGCTCGGGTTAGTGCCTGGGGCCAGCGGAACCCAACGCCTGCCCCGCCTCATCGGCACGGTCGCCGCAATTGACCTGATCGGCACGGGTCGGCCCGCAAATGCCGACGAAGCGCTCGCTCTCGGTCTGATCGATACCATTGCCGACGATCTTCCCGAAGGCGCGCTCGATGTCGTCCGCCGTCTCGTTGGCCAACCCTTGCGGCGCACGGGTGCGCTTTCCGTCCCACGCTCGCAACCCGAAGCCGAAGCGGCAGCCGCAAGAAAGGTGCTTTCCCGCAGCCGTGGACAGATCGCGCCTGCAGAAGCCGTGAGATTGGTCCAGGCTGCGTCCACGGCCAAACTTGAGGACGGTCTTGCGGACGAACGCGCGACCTTCCTGCGCCTCCGGGATTCTCGCGAAACGGCAGCGTTGCGCCACGTCTTCTTTGCCGAGAGGCAAGCCAGCAAAGTCGACAGGCTGGAGGGTGTCACGCCTCGCAAGGTCGAGACCGTCGGTATCGTCGGAACCGGCCTGATGGGTGCAGGCATCGCGGTCTCGGCCTTGAATGCCGGCTATGGCGTAATCGGCGTCGAGCAGACCGACGACGCCGCGGCAAAAGGATACGCGCGTATCGCCGGCCTTCTCGACAAGTCAGTCCAATCCGGCCGTCTCACCGATCATGCGCGCAGGGAGGCGCTGAGCCGGTTTGAAGCGGCCAGCGAAGCCGACAGGCTGGTGCAGGCCGATCTGGTCATCGAGGCAGTGTTCGACGATCTCGCGGTAAAAACCGAACTCTTCCGGAAGCTCGAACGTATCGTCCGCCCGGACGCCATCCTTGCGACCAACACCAGCTACCTCAACCCCGACGAGATCGCCTCGGCAACCGCCCGGCCCGAACGGATCGTCGGCCTGCATTTTTTCTCCCCGGCCAACGTCATGCGGCTAACCGAAGTGGTGGATTGCGCGGCGACGGCGCCCGATGTGCTCGCCTCGGCGATCGCCTTCGTCAGGAAGCTCGGCAAGCTGCCTGTCGTGTGCGGCGTTACCGAGGGTTTCATCGGCAACCGCATCTATTCCGCCTACCGCCGCGAGGCGGAGTTCATGGTGGAGGATGGCGCAGCACCCGATGAGGTGGATGCCGCGCTGGAGGCCTGGGGCTTCCCGATGGGGATCTTCGCGGTCAACGATATGGCTGGGCTGGAGATAGCCTGGGCGCGGCGCAAGCGACAGGCGGCGATGCGCGATCCGCAAGCACGTTATGTCGAAATCGCCGACCGGCTGTGCGAGGTCGGCCGCTTCGGCCGCAAGACCGGGCGCGGCTGGTACGATTATTCGGACGGCGAACGCAGGAGCGACCCGCAAGTAACGGCGCTGATCGAGGCCGTGCGAGCGGCCAAGGACATCGTGCCGCGCCGCTTTTCGCCCGATGAGATCGTCACGCGCTTGCTGGCGGCAATGGCCGAAGAGGGCAAGGCATTACTCGCCGAAGGCATCGCGGCGCGTGCCTCCGACATCGATCTGGTGATGATCAACGGCTATGGCTTCCCGGCCCACAAGGGCGGGCCGATGTTCCGCGCCGGAGAGGTTTAAGGACCAGCTACGACAGCCTTGCGATGACGGCGCGCAGTGCCTCGCCGAAACGCCTGACCTCGTCGACCGTGTTGTAATGGACCAGCGAGGCGCGGATGGCGCCGCTGTCCATCGACAGGTTGAGACGCTTCATCAGCCGGGGCGCATACATATGGCCGTCGCGGATGCCGATCTGCATGTCAGCCATTTCCTCGACGATCCGCTGCGGCGACAGCTTGCCGATGTTGAAGCAGAATGTCGGCACGCGTTCGTTGATGCGGGCTTCCTCGGCGACGCCGTAGATCGTGGCATTGCATCCCTTGAGCACGGCGAGCATCTCGCGCGCCAGGAGCATTTCATAGTCGCGGATGGCGCCCATGCCGGCAACGATGTTGTCGCGCCGCGAGCGGTTGTTGGAGGGCGCCAGATTGCGGCCGATCAGTTCCAGGTACTGCACCGCGGCATCCATGCCTGAGACGTTCTCGTAGATGAAGGTGCCGGCCTCGACCTTGTAAGGCGGCTCGTCGGGGATGAAATCCTCGCGGAAGGTCGGCAGCCGCTTCAGCGTTTCGAAGCGGCCCCACAGAAAGCCCATATGCGGCGAGAAATTCTTGTAGCCGGAGCAGACGAGATAATCGCAGTCCCAGGCCTGCACGTCGATCAGCCCGTGCGGTCCGTAATGCACGCAGTCAAGGAACACTTCGGCGCCGGCCGCATGCGCGATCGCGGCCACGGAAGCGACATCAACGATCGAACCGATCGAGTGCGCCGTCACCGTGCAGGCGACGAGACGGGTGCGCTCAGAAACCAGCGGCTTGAGGTCGTCGACATGCAGGTTGCCGTCCTCGCGCATGCGCCACCACTTGAACTTGGCTCCGGCGGATTCCAGCGCCAGCCACGTCGCGATGTTGGCGTCGTGGTCCATATCGGTGATGACGATCTCGTCGCGCTCTGTGTCCTTGGCCAGCATCTGGCCGATGCCGAGGCTGACCAAGCGGATGAATGAGGTGGCGTTCATGCCGAAGCAGATTTCCGACGGACTGTAGGCGTTGATCAGCAAGGCCACGCTCTCGCGCGCATTGGCGACCGATTGGTCGACCGCGACGCTGCGGCCGTAACGTCCGCCGCGCTGCACATTGTGCGAGACCAGGTGGTTGGTCACCGCATCGAGCACGCTCTGCGGGATCTGCGCGCCGGCGGCGTTGTCCATGAAGATGAAATCACCGGCGCGCTGCAAGGCCGGAAACATGGCGCGGATGGTGTCGACCGGAAAGCCGCCGGCGGCTTGGGAATTGCTCAACTGTATCTCCTGCGAATGGCTTGGGAAGCGGGACGGTTGATGAGGTCAGCGCGTCTTCTCGGTCTTGAAGCGGTCTTCGAGCAGGCTGACGAGGCGGACCATGGGCCAGAGGAAGATGAGATAGACCAAAGCGGCGCCGATCAGCGGCGAGGGATTGGCATAGAGCGATTGCGCGTTGGTCGCTTCCTTCAACAGTTCAGGCAGCGCAACGGTGGAAGCGAGCGACGTGTCCTTGAACATCGAAACGCAATTGCTGGTCATCGGCGGGATGACCACGCGGATCGCCTGCGGCAGCACCACCTTGCGCAAGGTCAAAAGGAAAGGCAGGCCGAGCGCCTGTGCTGCCTCGAATTGGCCTTTCGGAATGCTCTCAATGCCGGAGCGGAACACTTCTGCTGAATAGGCCGACATGATGATGGCGAACGCCGTCACGGCGGAGGCCCAGGACGACAGACGGATGCCGAGGAAGGGCAGCGCATAGTAGATCAGGATCAGCACCACCAGCACCGGCAGGGCCCGGAAGATGTCGGTGTAGCCGACCGCCAGCCAGCGCAGCGGCTTCGGCGCATAGAGCCGCAACAGGCTGATCCCCAGGCCGATGGGAATGCCGATGCCGATACTCAAAATGCCGAGCAGCAGCGTGTTCAGGAAGCCACGCAACAGCGCCGGCAGGCTGGACATGATCACGTCAGGATTGAAGAAGGTGTCGATCAGCGACATGGGAGCGTTCCCGAACCCCAGAGCAAAGGATGCTCAAGTTAAAACCAATCGACCTTGCCTCCGATGAGGCTATCCGTGTGGCAGCAGGCGCCGGAGCGTGAAATGAATCGTGCCGGCCTGGGAGCCGGCACGATTTAAGTGCATTGCCGGTCAGGCCTTGGGCAGCGGCCTTTCCTTGACCGTCGAGGAATCGGCTGGCGCGTCGCTGCCGAACCACTTCTTGTGGATCGCGGCCAGCGTTCCGTCCTTCTTCATCGCGGTCAGCGCGTCGTTCAGCTTGCCGAGCAGCGGATGGTCCTTGCTCATCATCAGGCCGTACTGTTCGCCGGTCTTGATGCGCTGCTTGACCTTCAGGTCCTTCATCTTGGTGAAGGAGTATTCCATGCCCGGAATATCGCTGACGGCGGCGTCCACGCGGCCCGCGCTGAGGTCGAGCAGAAGATTCTGCTGCGTGTCATAGCCCTTCACGTCGCTGTAGCCGTCAGCCTCCTGATGCGCCTTGACCCAGGTCTCGCCGGTCGAGCCTGAAAGCACGCCGACGATCTTGCCCTTGAGGTCGGCCTCGGTGTTAACAGCGCTATCGGTCTTCGTCGCAATGCCCATGTCGGAGTCATAATAGGGCTGGGTGAAGGACAGCGTTTTCAGTCGCTCCGGCGTGATGGTGATCGAGGAGATCGCGACATCGATGCGGTTGGAACTGACAGCCGCGAACAGCGCCTGGAAGCCGAGGTCGGCAATGTCGGTGGTCATGCCGGCACGCTTGGCCGCTTCGTTGACGATGTCGACTTCAAAGCCCTCGAAAGTGCCGCTCTCGTTCTTGTATTCGAAGGGCGGATTGGTCGGGTAGGCGCCGACATTGAGCACATCGGCGGCAAAGGCGGTGGCCGGGCCGGCAGCGATGCCGATCGTGGCGGCGAGAAGAAGCAGGTTGCGACGAGTGAAGCTCATTTTGTGTTCCCTCTGGTTGTGATCGGGCGGGTTTGCTCCCGCACGGTTTGTTGCCGTCCCACCTCCCAGCGGGGCGTCAATTCATGGCGGCGACCATGCGCTCGAGCGCGGTCGCCATCTGGTCGCGTTCACGGCACACGCACATCCGCAGGAAGGCCGCTGCCGAATTTCCAAAGAGGTGGCCGGGAGCCAGCCCGACGCGCGCCGTCTCCAGTATCCTGGCGCAGGCCTGCCGGGCGTCGCTTTCGCCGTCCATGGCAAAGAAGGCATACATGCCTCCGCGCGGTTTCGTCGGCAGGATGATGCCGGGAATCTGGGCCAGCCTGTCATAGGCAAGGTCGAGGCCGGTTTTGATCCGCTGCCTGATCTCCTCGACCAGCGGCTCGCCTTGGCGGATGGCGGCGACAGCGCCTGCCTGGATAGGCGCGGCGGTGCCGCTGTTGATGTACTGCGTCATGGCGCCAAGCTGGTCGGCCACCCCCGACGGATGCGTCAGCCAGCCGATGCGCCAGCCGGTCATCGCCCACGCCTTCGAAAAACTGTTGACCGACAGCACCCGGTCGCCATCCTCGGCGATCTGCAGGATGGAAGGAGCAACATTGCCGTCGAAATAGAGCCGGCCATAGACCTCGTCGGAGATGATCCAGATGCCGGTGCGCCGGCTGAAGTCGAGCAGCGCCTGCATCTCCTCGCGCGACGCGGTCCAGCCGGTCGGGTTGGACGGCGTCGACAGGAAGATCGCGCGTGTGCGCGCATCGCAAGTGGCGAACAGCCGGTCGAGATCGAGATGCCAGTCGCCCTTGAAGTCGAGCGAAAACGGCCTTGGCTCGCCGCCGATCAGATGGATGGCGTTGTGGATGTTGGGCCATTGCGGCGCGACATAGACGACGTTGCTGCCGGTATCGACCAGCAGTTCCAGCGCCAGGTACAGCGCCTGCATGCCGCCGGGCGTGACCGTGGTGCGCGCAATCGGGATCGTCCGGCCGTGAATGCGCGTTTGGTATTCCGACAGCGCCTCGTTCAGTAGGGGGTGCCCACGCATGTTAGGGACGTAGAACGTCTGGCCTTCATCGAAGGCGGCCTTCGCCGCGTCGCGGATGAAAGCGGGCGTCACCATGTCGCCTTCGCCGTACCAGAGCGCGATCACGTCGCCCAGTTCTCGGGCGCGCACGGCAAGGTTGGCAATGTTTTCGGTGTGCAGGTCACGGATCTGGGCACGTACGCCGTCGAAAGCATAACGCGCGCTGGACGATGACTGGGGCAGTATGAACGACAAGGACTGAAACCCCTCCCACCCGGAGCACCGCGACGGACTGCCCGGCAAGCCCCACCGGCACGACAGTCGCCATCGAGTTTGGATGCTATCCAATGTGCTGCGCTTTTCAAGGAAAAAGTTTTAAGCTTAAAAAGTTTTTGCCCGATCCCGCCCGTCTCACCGCAGCTCGGCGCGCGCAGCGGTGCAGTTGGCCGCAGCGCCGGCGCCAAGAAACATCGTATCGCTGGCCAGCACGAAGAAGCTCGCGCCGATAGCGGCCCACTGGCTGATCGTCTGTGGGCTGGCGCAAAATATACCCGATGTCCTGCCATGCGCGACGGTCGCGCGGATGATCCTTGTGATCGCCTCATTGAGCTTGTCCACGCCTTTGGGCCCGATCGCATCGATCGACACGGAGAGATCGCCGGGGCCGACGAAGACCACATCGATGCCGTCTATGGCCGCGATCGCCTCGATGTTGGCCAGCCCCTCCGATGTCTCGACCTGGACCGCGACGACCACCCTGTCATTGGCCGCGGCCAGATATTCGGGAATGCGATAGCCATAGCCGGCCGCGCGGCCAGGCCCGACGCCGCGCTCGCCCAGCGGCGGATAGCGCGAGGCTTTCACCGCCGCCTCGGCCTGAGCAGCGGTCGAGACGCGCGGCACGAGCACGCCTTGTGCGCCGCTGTCGAGCGCCGCCTGGATAGCTTCCGGCGCATGACCGGGAACACGCACCATGGCCGGCACGCGATGCACGTCGGCCGCGCGCACCATGGTTTCGATCGTGTCGCGCGCGATCTGGGTATGTTCCCAGTCGATGCAGACGAAGTCGAGGCCGGTGAGCGCCATCACTTCGACGGCGACGGGATGGGGAATAGCGGCGAAGGAGCCGACGAGATTGGTCTTGCCGATGCACTTCTGACGGAACGCGCTCATATCCATCCCCTTTTCCCCTCCAAATTGATATCCGCAATCGGCGGCGAGGCGAAGCTATTTCAGGCTTGAAATATTTTTGCGCGGGCCTAGCGTGTCGGTCTCCCGCCACGAGTTCCCATGATGATCAAAACGCATCCCCTGCACGGCTCGAACAAACTGAAGCTCGGCGTCTTTTCGACCAATGCCGATGGCGGTCTGGCCATCACCGATGTGCCGGAACGCTGGACGGCAAGCTGGCAGGACAATCTGACGGCGGCGCAGACCGCCGACCGCGCCGGGCTGGAATTTATGCTGCCGATCGCGCGCTGGCGTGGCTTTGGCGGCCGCAACAAGGTGCGCGAATGGTCGTTCGAGACCTTCACCTGGGCGGCAGCGCTGGCGGTGGCCACCGAGCAGATCGGCCTGTTCATGACCGTGCATGTGCCGCTGGTGCATCCGCTCTATGCCGCCAAGGCGCTGGCAACTGTCGACCATATCAGCCATGGCCGCGCCGGTCTCAACATCGTCTGCGGTTGGAACCCGAAGGAATTCGGCATGTTCGGCACGCCTTTGGTCGAAAAGGGCTACGACCAGGCCGCCGAATGGATCGAAATCCTGGAAAAGCTTTACGCCTCGGACCAGCCTCTGGACTATGAAGGCCCCTACTATCGGCTGAAGGAAGCGGTCAGCCGGCCGGCGAGCCTGCAGGTTCCACGCCCGGTGACCATGAACGCGGCTTTCGGTGGCCCGGGCCGCGATTTCGCCGCCGCCCGATGCGATTATCTGTTCACCACCTTTTCGGAAATGGGCGATGCCGGCAAGCATGTCGCCGACATCAGCGAGCGGGCCGACAAGGTTGGCCGCAATGTCGGCGTCTACACGGTGGCGCATGTCGTCTGCCGACCAACCATGGAAGAGGCGCAGGCCTACTACACGCGCTATGCCGTCGATCTGGCCGACCACGATGCGGTCGATGCCCATATGGCCGGCAAGAAGGAGTTCTCGCAGTCGCATGACCCGCATGCCTATGACCGCTACCGGCAGCGTTTCGCCGGCGGCGCCGGCACCTACCCGCTGGTTGGAACGCCGGAAACGATTGCCGCCGAGATGGCGGCAATAGCCGGGCATGGCTACCAGGGCATCGCGCTATCCTTCGTCAACTACACCAGGGAACTGCCCTATTTCTGCGACCATGTGCTGCCGCTGCTCAGGCAGGCGGGGCTGCGCGGCTGATCAATCCGGGAATAACGAATTCGTTAATCCGGAATGACGGCGGTTGCCTGAATTTCGATCTTGGCGCGATCTTCCACCAGCGCCACCACCTGCATGGCGGCCATGGCCGGAAAATGCCGGCCGATCACCTCGCGATAGGCCTCGCCTATACCCTTGAGATTGCCGAGATATTCGGCCTTGTCGGTGAAATACCAGGTCATCGCGGTGATGTGCCGTGGCTCCGCGCCGGCCTCCGCCAGCACGGCGACGATGTTTTGCAGCGTCTGCCGCACCTGGCCGGCGAAATCGTCGGTCTCGAACTGGCACTGCCCGTTCCAGCCGACCTGTCCGCCGACGAAGACGAGCCTGCCGCGCGCGGCAATGCCGTTGGCGTAGCCGACCGGTTTCGCCCAGCCCTCCGGCTGCAGGATCTCGTGCATTTTTCAAGCCTCCCCGGTATTCTTAAAAACCAAATCTCAAAATCAAATACGTCGCTGTCAGGCCGCGCCCATCACCTGCCGTGCGATCACCACCTTCTGCACATCGGATGCGCCCTCGTAGATGCGCAGCGCGCGGATCTCGCGATAGAGGCTCTCGACGATGTGGCCCTTGCGGACGCCGTCGCCGCCATGCAGTTGCACAGCCTTGTCGATCACCTCTTGCGCCTTGTCGGTGGCGAACAGCTTGGCCATCGCCGCCTCGCGGGTTACACGCGCCGCGCCCATGTCCTTGGTCCAGGCAGCGCGGTAGACCAGCAGCGCCGCGGCATCGACGTCCAGCGCCATGTCGGCGATATGGCCTTGTACCATCTGCAGCTCTGCCATCGGAGCGCCGAAAAGTTTGCGCTCGGCCACCCTGCTGATGCTTTCGTCCAGCGCCCGGCGGGCAAAGCCGAGTGCCGCCGCGCCGACCGTCGATCGGAACACGTCAAGCACCGACATGGCGATGCGGAAGCCGTCTCCCGGTTTGCCGATCAGCGCCAAAGCCGGCACCCGGACTTGATCGAAGGAAAGCCGCGCCAGCGGATGCGGCGCGATCACTTCAAGGCGCTCGGCAATGCCAAGCCCCTTGGTATCAGCAGGTACGAGAAAGGCGGAAAGTCCCTTGGCACCCGGTGCCTCGGCGGTGCGGGCAAAGACGACGTAGAGATCGGCAATGCCGCCGTTGGAAATCCAGGTCTTCTCGCCGCTGAGGATATAGAAGTCGCCATCGCGGCTCGCCATCATTTCGGTGTTGGCGACATCCGACCCGGAGCGTGGCTCCGAAAGCGCGAAGGCGGAAATCGTCTTGCCGGCCCTGGTCTTTGCCAGCCATTGTTGCTGGTCGGGCGTGCCGAACAGGCTGAGCGCGCCGGTGCCGAGCCCCTGCATGGCGAAGGCAAAGTCGGCCAGCCCGTCATGGCGCGCCAGCGTCTCGCGCGTGATGCACAAGGTGCGGACATCGAGCGGTCCCGGATTGTCGGTATCGAGCGCCGTCGGCTTCAGCCAGCCGTCGCGGCCAAGCTTGGCCACCAGTTCGCGGCAGGCGGCATCGACGTCATGGTGATCGACGGGCAGGTTCCTGGCGCACCAGGCATCAAGGCGTTCGGCGAGTTCGCGATGCCGGTCTTCGAAAAACGGCCAGTTGAGGAAACTCTTGTCAGCCATCAATTGCCCTCGAACACCGGTTTCTCCTTGGCTAGGAAGGCCTTGTAGGCGCGCTCGAAGTCCCGCGTCTGCATGCAGATCGCCTGCGCCTGCGCTTCCGCTTCGATCGCCTGGTCGAGGCCCATCGACCATTCCTGGTTGAGCTGCGTCTTGGTGATGCCGTGCGCGAAGGTCGGACCCGAGACGATGCGCGCCGCCATCTCGAGCGCGTCGGCCTCGAGCACTGCGGCATCGGCCAGCCTGTTGTAGAAGCCCCAGCGCTCGCCTTCCGCTGCCGTCATCGTGCGGCCGGTGTAGAGCAATTCGGCGGCACGGCCCTGGCCGATGATGCGCGGCAGGATCGCGCACGCGCCCATGTCGCAGCCGGCAAGGCCGACGCGGGTGAACAGGAAAGCGGTCTTGGCCTCCGGCGTGGCGATGCGGATGTCGGCGCTCATGGCGATGATGGCGCCGGCGCCGACCGCGACACCGTCGACCGCCGCGATGATCGGCTTGCCGCAGTTGAGCATCGCCTTGACGAAATCGCCGGTCATGCGGGTGAAGGCGAGCAATTCCTTCATGTCCATCTTGACCAATGGGCCGATAATGTCGTGGACATCGCCGCCCGAGCAGAAATTGCCGCCATTGGGCAGGAACACCACGGCGTCGACGTCGTCGGCATAGACGAGATCGCGGAACGTGTCGCGCAGTTCCGCATAGCTGGCGAAGGTCAGCGGATTCTTGCGCTCCGGCCGGTCGAGCCGCACCCTGGCGATCCTGCCTTCGACTTCCCAAAGGAAGTGCTTCGGCTTGAGGCCGGCCATCGAACTCATTCGCGTCCCTCCCAGTTGCTGCGGAACGAGGTCAGCATGCCGGTCAGCCGGCGCGCATCCTCCTCGCTGACCTTGGCCAGCAATTCTCCGATCCAACCCTCATGCGCCGCGGCCATTGCGGCAAAAGATTTGGAACCCTCGTCGGTCAGTCGCACCATGGATGTGCGGCGATCGCCATTGCGGCGCGCGCGCGCGACCACCCCTTCCGAAACCAGCCGGTCGACAATGCCGGTGACATTGCCGTTGGATACCAGCAGGAAGCGCGACAGATCGCTCATCAGCATGCCTTCCGGCGCGCGGTAGAGGGCGGCCATGACGTCGAAACGCGGCAGCGTCGTATCGAATTCTTTCTTCAGGCGCTCGCGCAGTTCGGCCTCAATCGTGCGCGAGGCACGCAGCAGCCTGATCCAAAGACGCAGCCGGTCCTTGCCAGGCCCCGACGGTACGGGCAATGGGCCGGCTACCATGTTTCGCCTCCTGAGATCGAAATTGCTTGTCCGGTGATCGACGCCGCCGCATCGCCGCACAGCCAAAGCACCGCCGCGGCAACTTCTTGCGGCTGGATGAAGCGGCCTTGCGGGTTGGTCGAGGCAAGGCTCGCCCTCGCCTCGCCAGCCGAGCGGCCGGTCTTTTCGACAATGCGCTGGACGGATGCCTCCAGCATGTCGGTCTCGACAAACCCGGGGCACACGGCGTTGACGGTGACGCCGGATTTCGCCGTCTCGGCCGCCAGCGCCCGCATCAGCCCGACCACGCCGTGCTTGGCCGCCACATAGGGCGCGACATAGGCGTAGCCTTTCAGTCCCGCGGTGGACGCAACGAAGACGATCCGGCCTGCCTTGCGCGCGGCCATGCCGGCCAGCGCCGGCTTCACCGTCAGGAAGGCGCCGGTCAAATTGACGTCGAGCGTCCGCTGCCAGTCGGCAAGCGAGGTCCTGTGCGCCGGCGTGCTGCCGGCCATGCCGGCATTGGCGACGACGATGTCGAACGGGCCGCGCAAGGCTTCCGCCTGCGCGTAGAGCGATGTCATCGCCGCCTCGTTGGTAACATCGGCCGGCATGGCGTGAACGCGGCCGTTCTCGCCTGCCACCTTGGCAAGCTCGGCGTCGCGCCGTCCGCATATGGTCACCTCGATGCCGGCCTCGGCCAGCGCGAGTGCGATGGCCCGACCGACGCCGGAACCGCCGCCGGTGACCAGCGCATGTTTGCCTGAAATCGCCGAGGCCGTCGTCATACTTTCAGCCCCGCCGCCGCATCGCGCTCGGCCAGCCGGTAGATCTGGTCGCGTCCGGGCAGATAGGGATCCGGCCATTTGACGCCACGGTCGCCGAGCGTCACTGCCGCATGCAGCGTCCAGTAGGGATCGGCGAGATGCGGCCGTGCCAGTGCCACCAGGTCGGCGCGGCCAGCCATCAGGATCGAATTGACATGGTCAGGCTCGTAGATGTTGCCAACCGCCATCGTCGCCATGCCGACCTCGTTGCGGATGCGGTCCGAGAACGGCGTCTGGAACATGCGGCCATAGACAGGCTTGGCGGCAATCGAGGTTTGGCCCGCCGAGACGTCGCATATGTCGACGCCTTCCAAATGCAGCATCCGCGCGATCTCCACCGCATCGGCCGGCGTCACACCCTCGATGCCGACCCAGTCATTGGCCGAAATGCGCACCGAGATCGGCTTTCGCGCCGGCCAGGCGGCACGCACCGCATGGAAGATTTCCAGGGGATAGCGCATGCGATTTTCCAGCGAACCGCCATACTCATCCGTGCGCCGGTTGGTGACCGGCGTGATGAAGGACGACAGCAGATAGCCGTGCGCGGCATGGATCTCCAGCATGTCGAAGCCGCAGCGATCGGCCATCTGGGTGGCGGTCACGAACTCGTCGCGCACCTTGTCCATGTCAGCACGGTCCATGGCTTTCGGCACCTGATTCTCAGGTGACCATGCAATCGCCGAGGCCGCCATGACCGGCCAATTGCCCGAGGCGAGCGGCACGTCGGTGCCTTCCCAACCGATACGGGTCGAGCCCTTGGCCCCGGAATGCCCGACTTGGGCGCAGATTTTCGCCTCGGTCTCGGTGTGGACAAAATCGACGAGCCGCTTCCACGCAACCTCATGTTCGGGCGCATAGAAGCCGGGACAGCCGGGCGTGATGCGTCCTTCCGGGCTGACACAGGTCATCTCGATATAGACAAGCCCGGCGCCGCCCTTGGCCCGCTCGGCATAGTGGGCGAAATGCCAGTCGGTCGGGCAGCCATCGACAGCCTTGTACTGCGCCATCGGCGAAACGACGATGCGGTTGTTGAGCTGCATGTCGCGCAGCCTGAACGGCGCGAACATCGGCGCCCGGCGCTGCCTGTTGCCGCCTGCCCCCGCCTGGCGCTGGAACCATTCCTCGGCGCTTTCAAGCCATTTGGCATCGCGCAACCGCAAATTCTCGTGGCTGATGCGCTGCGAGCGGGTCAGCAGCGAATAATTGAACTGCACCGGATCGAGGCCGAGATAGCGCTCGACCTCCTCGAACCACTCCAGCGAATTGCGCGCCGCCGACTGCAGCTTCAGCACCTCGGTGCGGCGCGCATCCTCATACTTGCGGAAGGCGGCGTCGAGGTCCGGTTCGGTTTTGACATATTCGGCCAGCGCCACCGCGCTTTCCAATGCGAGCTTGGTCCCGGAGCCGATCGAGAAATGTGCCGAGGCCGCCGCGTCGCCCATCAGAGCCAGGTTCTTGTAGGACCAGCGTTCGCACAGCACGCGCGGGAAATTGATCCAGGCCGAACCTCTGATGTGATTGGCATTGGTCATCAGCGCGTGGCCGCCGAGATGTTTCTCAAAGATGCGCTCGCAGACGGCGATGGATTCCTGCTGCGACATGGCGCCGAAGCCGAAGGCAGCCCAGGTCTGTTCGCTGCACTCGACAATGAAGGTCGCTGTCTCGCTGTCGAATTGATAGGCGTGCGCCCACACCCAGCCATGATCGGTCTTCTCGAAGATGAAGGTGAAGGCGTCGTCGAATTTCTGGTTGGTGCCGAGCCAGACGAATTTGCATTTGCGGGTGTCGATGTCGGGCTTGAAGACTTCGACGAAGGTGTTGCGCGCCCTTGAGTTCAGCCCATCGGCGGCGACGACCAGATCATGCGTCTCCATATAGTGCTGAGGGTCGGCGATATCGCTCTCGAACATCAGCCTCACGCCAAGTTCGCGCGCGCGTCGCTGCAGCAGGATCAGAAGCCGCTTGCGGCCGATGCCACAGAAACCGTGGCCCGACGAGACCGTGCGCACGCCGTCATGGATGACGGCGATGTCGTCCCAATAGGCGAAATGCTTCTTGATCCATACAGCGCTGACCGGGTCGTTTTTGGCAAGGTTGTCGAGTGTTTCGGCCGACAGCACGACGCCCCAGCCGAACGTATCGTCGGCGCGGTTGCGCTCAAACACCGTGACCTCGTGGGCGGCGTCCCGCAGCTTCATTGAAATGGCAAAGTAGAGGCCGGCTGGTCCGCCACCGAGAACCGCAACCTTCATCCGTGCGATCTCCTCTTCGCTTGCTGCATATCAAGTATCGCGCCGGAGATAAAATATTTCAAGCTTAAAGTTTCATGTTGGAACGATTGCTGGACACGGGTGGCGCGCCTGCGGGCTGGCCCCGCAAGCGCGCTCTGGAAATTACTTGTCCGGGTTCTTCGGGCTCCACAGCACAGTCTCGGCACCCTTCTCATAGGCCATCCCATCGGGATAGCTGATCGCCTCCAGTTGCAATCCCCATGGCGCCTGGAAATAGAGGATGGTCTGGCCGGCCGCCGGACCTTCCTTGACCGGCAGCGGACCCAACCGCGTCTTCACCCCCTTGCCGTCGAGATAGGCTTTCGCCGCGGCGACATCATCGACATACATGGCAATGTGGAAGCCGCCGATATCGCTGTTCTTCGGAGTCAAATCCTTCTGGTCAGGCGCGGTGTACTTGAACAGCTCGATGTTCGATCCATAACCGCAACGCACCATGGTGACCTGCTCGATGACAGCCTTCGGATCGACGCCCAGAAGATCCTGCATGAAGGTGCCCTTGTCATCGGCGAACGGACCGAACGACATCGCCTTCTTGCAGCCGACGACTTCGGTGAAGAAGTCGACCGCCTGCTTCATGTCGGGCACCGTGATGCCGGTGTGGTCGTGGCCGCGCATGCCGGGGATCGCATCGGCCGAAGCCGTTCCCATCGAGCAGAACAGGATCGCGGCAAGCATCGTGCCGCGGGCTGCGTAATTCATATTACCCTCCGTTCGCGGGCTGATTTTGCCCTCATGCACGTCCGAAGCCCGCTGTTCGGCGTGGCGGGTGAACAGTCCTATGCCGGCGCTTTCGTTGCTGGCCGCAACCAGTCCGCGTCGATCTCAGGCAGTGGGATGGCGGCAAGCAGGTCGCGCGTGTAGGTCTCCTTGGGATTGTCGAACAGCGCATCGGTGGCGCTCGCCTCGACGATCCTGCCCTCGCGCATGACGATCACTTGTTGGCACAGCCGCCGGATGACCGACAGGTCGTGGCTGATGAAGGCGACCGTCAGCCCCATCTCCGCGGCCAGTCTCTCCAAAAGGGTGAGGATCTGCGCCTGCGTCGATACGTCGAGGCCGGAGACGATCTCGTCGGCCAGCACGAATTTCGGCGAAAGCGCCAACGCGCGCGCAATTCCGACGCGCTGGCGCTGCCCGCCCGACAGTTCATGACGATAGCGACTAGCGAAGCTTTGCGGCAGGCCGACGCGATGCAATGCCTCGGCGACGCGTTCCCTAAGCCTGTCGCCAAGCCCATTCTGCTTGAGCGGCGCGGCAATGATGCGGGCGATGGTGCGACGCGGGTTGAGCGACGACATCGGGTCCTGGAAGATCATCTGCAGGTCGCGGCGCAGAGGTCGCAGCTCTGCATCCGGCAGATGGGCGATATCGCGGCCCTCGAAATGGATGCTGCCGACGCTCGGCTCCAGAAGTCTGACAAGCGTGCGGCCGAGCGTCGATTTTCCGGACCCGGATTCACCGACGATGCCGGTCACCGAACCCCTCGGCAAATCGAAGTCCAGGCCTTTCAAAATCTCGGCCAGCGGCGCGCGGCCGATCAGCGGCTTGCGGGTCATGTCGGGCAGCGCCACCTTCAGCCCGCGCACGGAAAACAGCGGCTCAACCATGCGGCCGCCTCCACGCCTGGTCTGCCGCGTCGATCTCAGCGGCAAGCCCGGCCAGCACGGTCTCGTCCACCGGCATCAGCGAGGCGAAAGGATCTGTGTAACGCGGCGTCGCGGCCATCAGTGCCCGCGTGTATGGGTGCTGCGGGGCGCCGAAGAGAGCAGCCGTCTCGGCTTCCTCCACCACTTTGCCGGCATAAAGCACCGACACCTTCTGGCTGATCTTTGCAACGACGCCGAGATCGTGGGTGACGAACAGGATCGCGGTGCCATGCTCGCGCTGCAGCTCGGCGATCAGGCGCAGGATCTGCTTTTGCACGGTAACGTCGAGCGCGGTTGTCGGCTCGTCGGCCACGATCAGCCGTGGCTCGGCGGCGAAGGCGGCGGCGATCAGCACGCGCTGGCGCATGCCGCCGGACAGCTCGTGCGGATAGCATTTCAGCACCCGGTCGGGATCGCGGATCTGCACTTCATCCAACAATTGCCGGATCCGCTTGTCCGCCTTGTCACCGCTCCAGGCGAGAATGCGCACCAGCCGGTCAGTCATCTGCGGACCGATGCGGCGCGACGGGTTGAGCGCAGTCAACGGATCCTGCGGGATCAGCGCCGTGCGGGCGCCGATCAGCGTACGCCTTGCCTTGGGCTGCAGCCTGCCGAGCTCTTGGCCTTCGAGCTGCATGGCGCCTTCGACGATGCGCACGCTTGACGGCAGCACACCGAGCACCGCCTTGCCGATCATCGTCTTGCCGGCGCCGCTCTCGCCGACAAGAGCACGCACCTCACCCCGCTGCACGGAAAGCGACACCGAGCGCAGCACTCGCTGGCCGTTCGGCAGCACGGCGCTCAGATTGGCAATATCCAGGCAAGCGCTCATCGCAGCACCGGATCGAAGCGTGTCTTCAGCGCCTCGCCGAACTGGCTGAAGGACAGCACGGTGAGGATCAGCGTGACAAGCGGAAACACCAGCACCCACCAGGCTTGATGTATCGACAGCCGGCCCTCGGCGATGATGCCGCCCCAGGTGGGATCGTCGGTCGAGATCGACAGATTGACGAAGGACAGGATGGCCTCGACGATGACGGCGATGCCCATTTCCAGCGACAGCAGCGCCACGATCGAGGGCAGTACATTGGGCAGCACCTCGCGCAGCATGATGCCGATGCGGCCATAGCCGGCGATGCGGGCGTTCTCGACGTAGTCCATGCGCGACTGGCCCATCGCTTCGGCGCGGATCACCCGGCAAAAGCGCGTCCAGTCGATGATGGCGATGGCGAGGATGACGGAACTGAGGCCGGTGCCGAGCACCGCGACCAGCAGGATGGCGAACAGCACCGGCGGGAATGCCATCCAGACATCGACGATGCGTGAAATGATGCGGTCGGCCCAGCCGCCGAAATAGCCGGCGACCAATCCGAGCGTCGAGCCGACAAGGCAGGCGGCAATCGCCGCAGCGAAGGCGACGATGAAGGCGATTTGGCCGCCGAAGATAAGCCGCGACAAGAGGTCGCGGCCGAGGCTATCGGTGCCCAGCCAATAGCCGGGCTCGGCGCCATCGAGCCAGAAGGGCGGCAGCCGCTCCAGCATCAGATCCTGCGCCAGCGGGTCCTGCGGCGCCACCAGCGGCGCGAACATCGCCGCAAGAAGTACCAGCAGCAGCCAGCCGCCGGCCAGCCACAGCCTCAGGCCCAATCCGCGCCGGGCCATGCGTGCCTCACCCATGGCGCAGCCTCGGATTGAGCAGCGCATACATCATGTCGACTGCAAGATTGATCAGCACGAACAGCAGCGCGAACACCAGCACGATGCCTTGGATCAGCGGCAGGTCGCGGTTGATGACGGCATCGATCGCCATGTTGCCGAGCCCTTCGTAGGAAAACAGCCGCTCGACGATGACCGTGCCGCCGACAAGGAAGGTGAACTGGACGCCGACGAGAGTCAGTGTCGGCAAGGCAGCGTTCTTCAGCGCCTCGCGCAGGATAACCTGCGTTTCCGAAAACCCCTTCACCCGCGCCAGCACGACATAGTCGAGGTCAAGCACTTCCTTCAGCGACTGTTTCAGCAACTGCGCGATGATTGCCGCCAGCGGCAATGCCAAGGCTACTGCCGGCATCAGCATGTGTTTCAGCAGATCCCAGGTCAGGTCGAAGCGCAGCCGAAGCAAGCTCTCGAAGAAATAGAACTGGGTGACGAAGGGCAGATCGAGCTGCGGCGACACGCGGCCGGAGATATCGAAGATCGGCACCAGCACGCCAAACAAAAGGATCAGCACGAGGCCCCACAGGAAATCGGGAATGGAAAGGGCGGCGCCGCTGGCGATATCGATGCCGGCTTCGACCGCCGTGCCGCGCTCGCGGGCTCCGAGGATCGCCGTCGTGCCGCCGAGCCCAACCGCCATGACGAGCGCGATGATGGCAAGTTCCAGCGTTGCCGGCAAACGATTGAAGACAAGGCTGAGCACATCTTGCCTGAGCGAAATCGAGGTGCCAAAATCGCCCCTGACGACGCCGGACAGCCAGATGAAGAATTGCTGCACGATGGTCTTGTCGAGCCCGTAGAGTGCACGCAGCCGGTCGATGTCGGCATCTGTCGCACCGGGGGGCAGCATCATGGCGATCGGGTCACCAGGCGCGACGCGGATCACGACGAAGACGACGACAGCCACGCCGAACAGCGTGATCAGCATCGTCAGCAGACGGATCAGGAATCGTTGCAGGAGCATTCTGGTGTTGGCCCAGTGCGTTTCTAACGAAGAGCCCCCTCATTCGTCCGCTTCGCGGCCACCTTCTCCCCGAGGGGAGAAGAGGTCACGGACAGCTGAGCTGGTCTCTTCTCCCCAGCGGGGAGAAGGTGGCCCGAAGGGCCGGATGAGGGGGCCGCTCAGCGAAGGGTGGCGCCCACAAGCCGATATCAGGCAGGGGTCATCAGCGCCGGCAGCAGCGCGCCGGACACATGCTGCACCACGTTGACGCCCTTGGCATGCACGATAGGTTGCGCATACTGAATCAGCGGCAGCACATAGGCCTGCTCGGCGATATACTTGTCGACAGCCTTCCAGCCGGCGATGCGCTTGGCCTCGTCCTTCTCGCCCCAGAGCGGATTGATCATGTCGATCAGGTCCTGGCTGTCCCACACCGAATGCGGGCTCGGCCCATACATGGCAAAACCAGTCGACGTTGTCGGATCGCCGATGGCATTGCCCCAATTGTAGAAGGCGGCCGGCGCCAGCTTGTCGGCGGCGCGCAGCTCATAGTGCTTGGCGATCTCGTAGACCTCGATCGTCGCCTCGATGCCGACCTTGCGCCACATGCCGACGATTGCCTGGATCATCTCATAATCCTTGGGCTTGAAGCCCTTGGTCGTCTGGATGGTGAACTTGACCGGTTTTTCCGGCGAATAGCCGGAAGCCGCGAGCAGCTCCTTGGCCTTTTCAGGATTGTGCTCGACCTTGATCGAGGCATCGAAGGCCGTGTACTCCGGGGTCTCCAGCGTAGCGATCGGCTGGCCATAGCCGCGCAGCAGCCGTTTGACCAGAAGCTCCTTGTCCACAGCCATGACAGCGGCCTGGCGGACGTTCTTGTCCAGCATCGCTTCAATGTCATTGAAGAAGATCATGCCGATGTCGGAAACAGGCTTGCACGAGCCGGCAAGCCCGTCCTTGGCGATCAGCCGGTCATACTCTTCATAGGGGACCTCCAGCGTCACCTGCGAGGAACCGGATTCGATCTCGGCAACGCGGCTCGCCGCGTCGGTGACGAACTTGATCGTCACATTCTCGAAGGCCGGCTTGTCGCCCCAATAGTGCGGGTTGGCCTTCAGTCGGAGGAAAGCATTTCGCTCGAATTTTTCCACCATGTACGGGCCGGTGCCGATCGGCGCCTTCTCGAAACCTTCCGCGCCAACCTTCTCGTAGTAGGCCTTCGGCAGGATGTAGCCGGTCAGGAACGACATCCATTTGAAATAGACCGGATCGAACTGCACGACGTCGCCGGTGATCTTGTTGCCGTCGATCTTGAAATTGTTGACGTTCTTCCAGACGAACTGGATCGGATTGCCGGTCTTTTCGTCGCCCGCCCGCTGCAGCGACCAGACCACGTCCTCGGGCGTGAAGGGCGAGCCGTCATGCCAGGTCACGCCTTCGCGCACCGTCATCGTCACCTTGGTGCGATCCTCGTTCCAGCCCCATTCGGTGAGCAGGCCAGGCGCAAAGGACAGGTCCGGCTTTTGCGGAATGAACTGGTCGAACACTGACTGGTAGAGGCCCTGGATCGTCGGGTTGACGGCCGAGGGTCCGGTGGTCGGATCCCAGGACGGCAGGTTGACGTTATAGGCGATGGTCAGCTCGCCCGCTGCCGCCTTGGCGATCTCAGGCAGGCCGATCGCCGCCACCCCAAGTGCCGCGGCACTGTATCCCAGCAATTCTCGTCTGTTGATTGTCATGGTCGTTCCCCTTGTTGGTTTTGTTGTCTTTGCGCGGCACTATCAGTTTATCGATCCGGGCTTCGTGGGCAGCAGCGCCTTGCCTCTCGTCGCCTTCATGAAATCTTGCGAGCTACCTCCCGCCAAGCTGTTGCGCGAGCATGAAGCCGGAGGCCGCGCCGGTGCCGGCGCCGGGCCATGTCGCGGCGCCTATGAGATGCAGATTGCCGACCGGCGTGTTCCAGCCGGCATAACCGCGCGCCGGGCGGAACAGGAAATTCTGTGCCAGATGGTGGCTGCCGCAGACCTGGTCGCCACCGCCGAGATTGGGGTTCTCACGCTCGAGGTCGATTGGCGAGAACACTGCACGGCCGAGGATTTTCGGGCGCAGTCCGGGTGCGTATATCTCGATGATGTCGAGCACGCGCTCGGCGTAGGCATCCTTGACCTGATCCCAATGCGCGGGCGCGATCCTGCCTGCCGCATCGCCCAGGATTTCGGCAGGCAGCATGCGCACCTGCACCCACAGCACATGCTTGCCCTGAGGCGCGCGCGACGGATCGATCGCGGTCGGCTGGCCGACGACCAGCACCGGTTCGTCCGGCAGCATGCCCGCCATCGCCTGCTGATAGGTGCGCGACATCGCGTCGAGCGACGGCGACAGATGCACATAAGCGAACTGCCGAAGCTCCGCGCCGGCGCGCCAATCGGGCAGGTCGTCGAGCGCCAGATGGATCATCATCGTGCCCGGCGCGTGCCGGAATTTCTGCATCGCCGTGTCGAAGCCGGCGTCGCCGGAACCGTTGGGCAGCAACTTGCCGGTCAGCGCCCTGGGCGCGACGCCGGCAATCACTGCCTTGGTGGCCGTATGTGTCTCACCTGAAGCGAGTCGCACGCCCGATGCCTTGCCGCCGGCAACGGTGATCTCGGCAACTTCCGCCCCGGTGACGATCGTGCCGCCCGCCGAGGTGACCATACCTGCCAGCGCCCGGATGATCGTGTCGGCGCCGCCCTTGCCTAGCACCATGCCAAAGTTCTGGTTGGCGATCGATTCCAGATAGGGGAACACGGCGCCGCCGGCGATGTCGGGTGCGAAATCGAGATGCATGCCCCAGGTGGCAAGCGTTGCCCGCACATAAGGCGACTCGAAGGTCTCCTCCAGCCAGGCGCGAGGTGACGACAGCAAAAGCCGGCCGGTATCGAGCGCGCCTGACATGCCCTTCTTGCGCCACAGGTTCCAGGCGGTGCCGGCAAGCGCGCGGGCACTCATCGGCGATCCCAGCAGCCGGAACAGATGCTCGGCCTCAGCAGGAAAGGCGGCAACGAGCTTGCGCCACGTCGCGGCATCGGCGGCGGAGAACGCGGCCAGCCGCGTGGCAGTCCTTTCCAAGTCATTGCTGACGCCGAACCAGCGTCCGTCCGGAAAGGCGCTGGCGAAACAGTCGGCGACCCGCGCGAACTCAAGACCCTGCGCTTTCAATTCATTTGCATATTTCCGGTGGAAGGCGGAGCCGGCAAACAGGCTCAGATTCATTGCACCGAAATCGTGCCGGAACCCTGGGAGGGTGTATTCGTGGGTCTGGACGGCACCGCCGATTGCTGCGCTGCGCTCGAAAATCCCGGTTTTCCAGCCTTTCAGCGCCAGATGCGCGGCGCATGCCAGACTGTTGTGGCCCGCCCCGACAAAGATGGCGTCGAACTCGCTCACGCCCCGTTCCCATTTCCTTTATGCTTAAAGATAATTGCAGATGCATATGTTTTCGTCTAGTAGGATATTAAGGGCCGAGACGAGCCTTGATCTTAACCAGAAAGAGGGAACTTCAGACCATGGACACGCAAAAACTCCTCGGCGAAGTCGCCGGCCAGCTGCTTTCAGGCGCCATCAGGGTGGTCGACCTCTCTGCGCAACTCGGACCCGACACGCCTCTTATCAAGCTGCCGCCGGAGCTTGCCGTCGACACGCCAAAGGTCGAGATCCATAACATCTCCCGTTATGACAAGAACGGCCCGTGGTGGGCATGGAACTGGCTGAAGCTTGGGGAGCATTCGGGCACGCATTTCGATGCGCCGCAGCATTGGATCAGCGGCAAGGACTATCCGGACGGCGCCACCGACACCATTCCGGCGCAGAATTTCATTGGTCCGGTCAATGTCATCGACTGCTCGAAGGAAGCCGCCGCTGACCACGACTTCCTGCTCACCGTCGACCACATCAAGGCGTGGGAAGCCAAGCATGGCGCCATCAACGCCGGGGAGTGGGTGGTGATGCGCACCGACTGGTATAAGCGCAATGGCTCGGAAGCCGAATTCCTCAACGCCAACGAAACCGGCCCACATACGCCAGGTCCGACAGCCGAAGCCATCCAGTTCCTGATCAGCAAGGATATCAAGGGCTGGGGCTCAGAGACGATCGGCACCGATGCCGGCAAGGCAGGCGGGATGGAGCCGCCATTTCCAGCCCACACGCTGATGCACAAGGCGAACCGCTATGGCCTCGCCAGCCTCTGCAACCTCGACCAGTTGCCTCCAAAGGGCGCCATCCTGATCGCCGCACCGCTCAAGATCGAGCATGGCACCGGCAGCCCTATCCGCGCGCTGGCGCTTGTATCCAACGGCTAGGTGAAAGCACGCCAAGGTGAGCCAGCCGGATCACATCATCGTTGGCAGCGGCATCAACGCGCTGGTCTGCGCGGCGATGCTCGGCGGCAAAGGGGCGCGTGTGCTCGTCCTCGAGCGCAATGACCGCATCGGCGGCTGCGTGCGTACCGAGGAGATCACCGCTCCCGGCTTTATCCATGACGTGATGGCAACCACCTTCGTGCTGTTCATCACCTCGCCGGCTTTTGCGGCGTTGGGCGGCGATCTCGCCAGGCACGGGCTGGAATTCTGCCACACCGGCACGCCAACCGGCGTGCTGCGGCCGGACGGCAGTCATGCAGTGCTCACCACCAACCGCGCCGCCAATGTCGCGGCAATCAATGCGATTGCCGCCGACGATGGCGACCGGCATGCGGACGATGTCAGCGGCATCGAGCGCAATGCCGGCCTGTTGTTCGGCCTGCTCGGCGGCAGCCTGTGGTCCTATCCGACGGCGAAACTGCTGGCCGGCGATGCCTGGCGACGCAGCCCACGCGGCCTTGCCGCCTTTCTCGGCGAAGCACTGGTGCCGGCGCGCAGCTGGCTGGAAAGCACCTATCGGTCCGAGACAATCCGCGCGCTGTGGGCGCCCTGGGTGCTGCACGCCGGGCTCGGACCGGAAGACGCCTTCTCAGGGCAGATCGCCAAGGTCATTGCCTTCGCGCTGGAAGCGGCCGGGGCGCCGATCGTCAAGGGTGGAGCGAAGACCCTGCTCACCGCCTTCGAAGCTCTGATAAGGGAACGTGGTGGCGACATCCGTACCGCCGCCGATGTCGCCTCGATCGTCCAGAGCGGTGGCCGCGCGACCGGCGTACGGCTCGCCTCGGGCGAAACGATTACAGCAAACAAGAGCGTCATCTGTTCGGTCACGCCGACGCAGCTTTACCACCGGTTGCTCGGCAGCGAGGCTCCCAAGGCCGATGTCGAAGCGACACAGAAATATCGCTACGGCAAAGGCAATTTCCAGATTCACTATGCGCTGAACAAGCCGCCGGCATGGCGCGGTGATGGCCTGGACCAGGTGGCATTGTTGCACCTGACGCCGGGGCTCGATGGCGTCTCGAAAGCCTGCAACGAGGCGGCGCGCGGCATGCTGCCCGAAGTGCCGACCATCTGCGTCGGCCAGCCGCATGCGCTCGATCCGTCGCGCTGCCCGGAGGGCAAGGCGATCCTGTGGCTGCAACTGCCCGAGGCGCCCAGGCACATCAAGGGCGACGCCGCAGGCGCGCTGCATGCACCGGCTGGCGGCCGCTGGACCGACGCGCTGCGCGAGGCCTATGCCGACCGCGCGGAGGCGATCCTCGCCAGCCACATCGACGGCTTCAAGGATAGCGTCATTGCGCGCCGCGCCTATTCGCCGGCCGATCTCGAAGCGATGAACATCAACCTGGTCGGCGGCGACCCCTATGGCGGCTCGTCGACTATCGACCAGTCGTTCCTCTGGCGGCCGTTCAAGACCAGCCGCAACCATCAGACCGGCATCAAGAACCTCTACCATATCGGCGCCTCGACCCATCCAGGCGCGGGCCTCGGTGGCGGTTCCGGCTTTCTCCTGGCGGGGAGGCTGTGATGGAGCAGAAGGTTCTGGAAAAGCGCCAGCGCATCTCGACCCTCGGCCAGATCGGCCTGCAGCAATTCGCGCCCTATCTGATGAACCGCATCATGGGGCGCTACAACGCAACCTTGCGCGACGATTTCCGCAAGCAGGGCCTGACCATTCCGCAGGTCCGCACGCTGGCCGTGCTGTCGGTCACCGACGGCGTCACCGTTAACGACCTCTCGGTCTACACCGTCATCGAGCAGTCGACCTTGAGCCGCACGCTCGACACGCTGGAGGGGCAAGGCTTCGTGCGGCGCGAGCAGGGCGTTACCGACAGCCGCATCCGCCATGTCTTCCTGACCGACGAGGGCCGCGCCGAGTTCGCGCGCGCCTGGCCGGCCATGCATGACGCGTTCGAGGCGATGTTCGACGATGTCGACGACGCCGAATACGCGGCGCTGATCGCCACATTGCAGAAGATGCTGAAGAACATTCGCAAGCACGACATCTAGACGTTAGGCGCCGGCCGCACCGCCGGCAACGGAAGGTTGGAAAAATGGCCGAACGGTCTTTTGCCAAGGAAGTCGAAAAACTCAGGCTCGGCGCCGGCGAGGAGTTTGCGGGCGAAGGCATTCTCGCCATCACCAAGGCGCTGCTGCAATGCGGCGTCGGCTATGTCGGCGGATACCAGGGCGCGCCGATCAGCCATCTGATGGACGTGCTGGCCGACGCACAGGACATTCTGGGCGAACTCGGGGTGCATTTCGAGGCGAGCGCCTCGGAAGCCACCGCCACCGCCATGCTCGCTGCCTCGGTGCATTATCCGATCCGTGGCGCGGCTACCTTCAAGTCGACTGTCGGCACCAATGTCGCGTCCGACGCGCTCGCCAACCTTGCCTCCGGTGGCGTTACCGGCGGCGCGCTGATCATCGTCGGCGAGGATTATGGCGAGGGTTCCTCGATCATGCAGGAGCGCAGCCATGCCTTCGCCATGAAAAGCCAGGTCTGGCTGCTCGACCCGCGCCCGAACCTGCCTTCGATCGTCAAGGCGGTCGAGGATGGCTTCGAGCTGTCCGAGGCGTCCAATACGCCGGTGATGCTGCAGGTGCGCATCCGCTGCTGCCACGTCCACGGCCATTTCATCGCCAAGGACAACAAGCGCCCGCCGATGACGGTGGCCGATGCGCTCGACGCGCCGCGCCGCGACACCGGCCGCATCGTGCTGCCACCCGCCTCCTTCCTGCACGAGAAGGAGAAGGTGCAAAAACGCTGGCCGGCGGCTGTCGATTTCATCGCGAGGAACAAGATCAACGAATTCTTCGGCTCGGATCACGGTTCGGTCGGCATCGTCATGCAGGGCGGCATGTACAATTCGGTCATCCGCGCCTTGCAGCGTCTCGGCCTTGCCGACACCTACGGCGAGACGGATGTGCCGCTCTATGTGCTCAACGCCGTCTATCCCCTGATAGACGATGAGTTCCTGTCTTTCTGCGAAGGCAAGCAGGCGGTGCTCGTGGTCGAGGAGGGCCAGCCCAACTACATCGAGCAAGGCTTTGCCGCCATGCTGCACAAGGCCGGGCGCGGTACCAGGCTGGTCGGCAAGGAGTATCTGCCGATGGCCGGCGAATACACCGGCCAGGTCATGCTCGACGGCATCGGCGCCTTCCTGCGCGCCGAGGCCTCGCATCTCTTGCCGGGCGAGGTGCGCGCGCCCAACAAGGTCGGCGACGGCGTCGACACCGCCGACCTGATCAATGTCGTGCCGGGCCGTCCGCCGGGCTTCTGCATCGGTTGCCCGGAGCGGCCGATCTTTGCCGCGACAAAGCTGGTCGAGCAGGAACTCGGCAAGCACCACATCGCCTCCGACATCGGCTGCCATTTGTTCTCGATCATGCCGCCCTTCGAGCTTGGCGCCACCACCATGGGTTACGGGCTCGGGCCGGCCTCGGCTTCAGCCTTCAATTCGCCCGACGCCAAACGGAGGTCGATCTCCTTCGTCGGCGATGGCGGCTTCTGGCACAACGGCCTGACCTCCTCGATCGGCAACGCGGTGTTCAACAAGAATGACGGCGTCATCGTCATCGTCGACAATTTTTACTCCGCCGCCACCGGTGGGCAGGACATCCTGTCGTCGCGTGCGGGCAACAAGACCAAGTCGACCAAGCATCCGATCACCGAAGCGGTGAAGGGCATGGGCGTCAAATGGCTGCGCCACATCGACCGCACCTACGATGTCGGCAAGATGCAGGACACGCTGCGCGAGGCGCTGACGACGGAGGAAAAGGGACCAAAGGTCATCGTCGCCTCTTCCGAATGCATGCTCAACCGCCAGCGTCGCGAAAAGCCGCTGGTCGACAAGGCGATCAAGGGAGGGACCCGTGTCGTCAAGCCGAAATTCGGCGTCGACGAGGACATCTGCACCGGCGACCACGCCTGCATGCGGCTGTCCGGCTGCCCGTCGCTGTCGGTGAAATCGCTCGACGATCCCTTGCGTGACGATCCGGTGGCATCGATCGACCAGAGCTGCGTCGGCTGCGGCAATTGCGGGGAGGTGGCGGACGCCGCCGTGCTGTGCCCATCCTTCTACCGCGCCGATGTCGTGCACAATCCGGGCCGCTGGGACCGTTTCCTGGAAAGCGCTCGCCGCGCCGTGATCGGCCTGATGCAGCGCCGCCGCGAGAGCCGTAGGTTGACGTTCGCCGATGCTTGACCAGGCTTCGCCCTTGCGCCCGAAATCCGGTGCCGCCGATACCGAGCCGGTGATCAAACTCGCTTTGCTCGCGGTCGGTGGCCAGGGCGGCGGTGTGCTCGCCGACTGGATCACCGATGTCGCCGAGCGCAATGGTTACGTCGCGCAATCGACCTCCGTCGCCGGCGTCGCCCAGCGCACCGGCGCTACGATCTATTACGTCGAGATGGCCCGCGACACCGGCCGGCTGCCGGTCTTTGCCCTTTCGCCTTCGCAAGGCGATGTCGACATATTGATCGCCGCCGAGCTGATGGAAGCCGGCCGCGCCATCATCAGGGGCTTCGTCACGCCCGATCGCACCACGCTCATTGCTTCTTCGCATCGCATTGCCGCGGTGTCGGAAAAGATCGAGCCGGGTGACGGCCGGGCCTCGTCTTCGAAGGTACACGCGACGGCGGAAGCTGCATCGAAACGCTTCATCGCCTTCGACATGGAAAAGATCGCCGCCGACAATGGCTCGATGATTTCCGCCAGCCTCCTTGGCGCGCTGGCAGGCTCCGACGCATTGCCGTTCACCCGTGAAAGCTTTGAGCAAGCGATCGGCGCCGGCGGCCGGGGCGTGAAAGCCAGCCTCGCTGCCTTCGCCGTCGCCTACGACCGCGCGCGCGGTACGACGGTCCCCGCGCCAGAGCCGGCAGAACCGGCCACGGTCGAACCCGCTCCGGGTGCAGGGCGCGTGAGCGGTCCGCAGAACCTGCTGCAGGGTTGGCAGGCGCTGGCCGCCCGCATCGACCTGATGCCCGCGGCGGTGCGCGACATGGCGCTTCGAGGCCTGAGAAAGGTCGTCGACTACCAGGACATCGCCTATGGCCGCGACTATCTCGACCGGTTGGACAAGGCCGTTGCGCTTGATGATCCCGGTCATGCCCATGCATTGTCCATCGTTGCCGCCAAGCATCTGGCCAACGCGCTGTGCTACGACGACATGATCCGCGTCGCCGATCTCAAGACACGTTCGACGCGTGACCGGCGGGTGCGCAAGGAGGTGGGCGTCAAGAACGGCTCCATCCTGCAGGTGACCGAGTATTTCCATCCGCGCATCGAGGAGTTCTGCGGCACCTTGCCGGCGGGGCTGGGCAACTACATTGAGAGCCGGCCGAAACTCGCTGCTTTCCTTGATCGTCGCATCAACCATGGCCGGCGCATTCGCACCGACAGCTTTGCCGGCTTTGCGGTCCTCTGGTTCATCGGCGGCCTGCGCCGCTGGCGACGGCGCCTGTTGCGCCACAAGGTCGAGACGGCGCATCTGGAGCGGTGGTATGCATTGGCAATTGGATATGTGCCCCAGGATTACGCGCTCGCCGTCGAAATCCTGAACTGCCGCCGGCTGATCAAGGGCTACAGCGACACCCACGTCCGCGCCCAGTCCAAATTCGATCGCGTGCTGTCGGCGCTCGATCTGCTCAAGGGCCGCGATGACGCTGCCGACTGGATCAGACGGTTGCGCGAAGCTGCGCTGAAAGACGAGAAAGGCGACATGCTCGATGGCGCGCTGAAGACGGTGGCATCGTTGTCTGATCATGGTGTGGGAAGAGGTCGAGCTTAGGCTGGTACCTCTACGCTACTGCCGCCGTTTCCTACTCCCACTGGATTCGCGGATTGAACACGCCGCTTCAGGCGATCGCAGCTAGGCTTCCACCCGGATGCGGGAAGCGTTGCCGGCGGACCTGCCGGGCGTCAGTCGCGCGATATGGACAGCCCCGAGAGAAGCGGAGCGTACGCGGCGAGCCTGCGGGATACGAACTCCGTGAAGAGCCGCACCCGCTTCGTCTTGCGTGTCTCGCCTTGCGTGAGAAGCCACAGTGTCCCATGCATGGGCACGTCGATCCCCGGCACCCTCACCAGCAGGGGGTCGGCATCTCCGACGAAGCACGGCAGTTTCGTTATCCCAATCCCCTGGTGCGCCGCGATGATCTGCGTCTCGGCGTCAGGTGTCCTGAACGGTACTCCCGTGACGTGAACTTCTCCCTCGCGCGCCCAGTCCGGAATTCCATGATTGTCTATGCCTATCCACCGGATGGGATCAGGCGTGCCCGCACGCCACGCGGCTAGTCGATCGCGAGACATGTAGACGCCGCTGAACAGCTCCGGTCCCTTCAGGCCGTGAAGATTGAGCGGCAGGGTCTTGCGGTCGGCGACAATGCGGATCGCGACGTCGGCCTCTCGGTTGGTCAGATTTGCCAGCTCACCGGACGACAAGATTTCCATCTCGATGTCGCGATGCAAACGCGCGAAGTCGGCGAGATCCGGCATGAGCAGGTGTGTGGCGAGGAACGGTGGAAGCGTCACCCGCAAAAGCCCGCGCGCGCTCTGGTCACGACCGAAGACTCGCGTCTCCAGCTGGTGCGACGACGCTTCCATCTGGGTCGCCAGATCGAGGACCTCTTCGCCCGCAGCCGTCAGGCGGTAGCCGGAAGGCAGCTTTTCGAACATCTGCGCCCCGAGGCGTTCCTCGAGCTGAGCGATGCGTCGCAGCACGGTCGAGTGGTTCACACCGAGGTGTGCGGCGGCAGCACGCACCGAGCCTACGCGCGCGGCGGCAAGAAAGTAGCGAACGTCATCCCAGTCGATCATGGTGCATTCCTGCGCAGCGAAGTGCGGCTTGCAAAGCCCATACTAACACGATCAGCCGTAGTTCGTGCGGTCGCCGCGGCGTTCAATCATCTAGCTGGATCGTTTTCGCACCAGCGATGTGCGCGATTGCGCACTCACCGCCCGACTTCGGCGAACCCATCTTGAGGCTCTCGCGGGACTTTCCCGTACAGCCAAAGATACGAGACGGCGAAACAAAGGATGCATGACATGAACAGACTGAATGGAAAGACCGCTGTGATAACTGGCGGCGCTACGGGCATCGGCCGCGCCGCAGCCAAGCGCTTTATCGAGGAGGGCGCCTTCGTCTTCATCTTCGGCCGCCGGCAGGAAGCGCTCAACGTCGCCGTGGCTGACCTTGGGCCTAGTGCCCGCGCGGTTAAGGGCTCGGTCTCGGATGAGGCCGACCTCGACCGACTCTACGCTGCGGTGAAGGCCGAGCGCGGAAGCCTCGATATCCTCTTCGCCAATGCCGGGGCGGGAAGTCCGCTTCCGCTCGGGCAGATCACCGCCAGGCACATTGACGAAACCTTCGACACTAATGTGAAGGGTACGATCTTCACGGTCCAGAAGGCGCTGCCGCTGATGAGCCAGGGCGGTTCGATCATCCTGACCGGCTCGAGCGCCGGCACCACGGGCGCTCCGGGGTTCACTGCCTATAGCGCGAGCAAGGCGGCAGTGCGCAACCTGGCGCGGACCTGGGCGGAGGACCTGAAGGGCACCGGCATCCGGGTAAACGTGTTGTCGCCCGGGGCGACGGCGACCGAACTCGCGAAGGAGGCGTTGGGCGAGGAAGGCCAGAAGGCCTACGGCGCGATGACTCCGCTCCAGCGCATGGCCGATCCGGCGGAGATCGGGGCCGTGGCCGCCTTTCTCGCGTCGCCGGACAGCAGCTTCATGACTGCCAGCGAGGTCGCCGTCGACGGCGGCCTGGCTCAACTCTGACCCCCAGCGCGGTCCGTACCTAGCCCGTGCGCAACGAAAGACAAAGAATTATGAAAAAACTCGAAGGCAAGATCGCAGTCATCACGGGCGGAAGCAGCGGGATCGGATTGGCCACAGCCAAGCGCTTCGTAGAAGAAGGAGCGCACGTCGTGATTACCGGGCGAAGAGAGAAGGAGCTGAAGGAGGCCGCAGCCTTCATCATGAAAAACGTTACGACGGTCGTGGGTGACGTGTCGCTCCTGGAAGATCTGGATCGCCTCTATGCCGTCGTGAAGGAGAAATATGGTCATATCGACATTCTCTTCGCCAACGCCGGCGCGGGGACGATCGCACCGCTCGCCGTCGCTACCGAGGCACATTTTGATCAGACCTTCGATGTGAACGTGAAGGGTCTGTTCTTTACGGTGCAGAAGGCCCTTCCCCTGTTCAAAGACGGCGGTTCGATCATCCTGAATTCTTCAGTGTCGAACGTGTTGGGGCTTCCAGGGTTTAGTACCTACGCCGCGAGCAAGGCGGCTGTACGCAACTTCGCGCGCGCTTGGACACTGGAATTCAAAGACCGCAAAATCCGCGTCAATGCAATGAGTCCCGGACCAATCGAGACGCCGGCCTTGGAGACAACGACTGGCCTTACCCCTGAGCAAGCCGAGCAAGCGGCCGCCCAGTTTGCGTCACAGATCCCAATGGGTCGCAGGGGCAAACCAGAGGAAATCGCTGCTGCCGTAACGTTCCTCGCCTCCGATGAAAGTTCTTTCGTCACCGGCGTGGATCTCGCCGTCGATGGAGGCATGGCGCAAGTCTGAGCCCGGCATTAGCACCAGATCGGAGAAGTGCTATGAACTATGCAATCGTAGGATTCGGCAATATCGGACAGGCCCTTGCCAAGGCGTTTGCCCGAAACGGCATCGAAGTTTCCGTTGCAACCACACGCGACCCGGAAAGCTTTGCCGCCGATGCGGCCGCGATCGGACCCACGATCATCCCCAAAAAACTGGCGGAAGCCATCAAGGCGGACATCATCTTTTTGGCTGTCCGCTTCGAGGCGCACCCGAATGTCGCGAAGGCGCTCCCCACATGGCAGGGGAAGACGATCATCGATGTGACCAATGCCTATGGCGTGCCCCCTGAGGAACTGGGAGGACAACCTTCTTCCAAGTTCATCGCGCAGACCTTCTCTGGCGCAAAACTGGTCAAGGGCTTCAACCATCTGGTCGCCCCGGTGCTTGATCAGGATCCGGCCGTACATGGTGGCCGGAGGGTCGTGTTCCTGGCAAGCGACGATGACGCTGCCGCAACACAGATTGGGGAGCTTGCGGAAAATCTCGGTTTCGCGCCGATCAAGCTTGGCGGGGTGTCGGAAGGTGGCCTGCTGGTCCAGGCGCGCGGAAACAGCTGGGGTCATCTGATCTTTGAGGACCTGGTCAAGTTCGACTGACGAGCACGACGTCCCCACCCGCAAAGAGACGACGCACGTGATCGGAGCTCGGATCGGATCAAGCGCGATCCGATCCGAGCAAAATGAGAAATCACTATGAGCACCGAGAAGAATATCCACTCCTAAGGAGATTTCGATGTACGACCAATCCAAGGTATCCGAGTTAATCCGGTTCGCACGAATCGAGGCGGGCTCCACCGTGATCGACGTCTACCCTGGCGACGGAGACTGGACGCGCCTGTTCTCCGACATCGTCGGATCAGAGGGGCGGGTCTACAGCTTCGTGCCGGCCGAAGTCGCCCACTTCAAGAACGATCCGGTCGGCCTCATGCGGACGCTCGCGAAGGAGCCGGGCCGAGAGAACGTCGAAGCCGCCTCGGCGGACCTCGTCGCGATGCCGGAGGTCACGCAGGCAGCCGATGTCCTATGGCTGCACCTGTTTTACCACGATCTTCACACCGCCCTGGTCCAGAAGAAGGGTGCGACGGCCGCCGACTTCAATCGAGCTGTCTACAAGCGGCTGAAACCCGGTGGGTCCTACGTCATCGTTGACCACGCCGCTGCCGCGGGGTCGGGCACGAGCGACACCCGGTCGTTGCATCGGATCGACCCTGCATTCGTCCGCGAGGAGGTGGAGGCGGCCGGCTTCGTACTGGACGCGGAAAGCACCGTGCTCGCGAACAAGGATGACCCGCACTCGATCAAGGTGTTCGATCCCACGATCAAGGGCGAGACCGATCGCTTCGCGTTTCGGTTCGTGAAGCCCTGACAACTCCCGGGCGCCGACTTCATGTCGACCTCCCCATTGGGTCGATCAACTCGGGTTGGCACTCGTCAAGCTGGGAAAGCTCAACGAGGATGGCGCGCTGGTGCACGAACGCGATGCGGGCAGCGCCTTGAAGGCGTCCGAGGTGATGATAGCGACAAGGTTCTGGAGCACACCTGCCGCAGGTTCCTGATCTGAACTTGTTGAAATGACGGAAGTCGCCGCGCCGTTGAGGGAGCCGGCGCATCCCTGAGGGATGCGCCGGGACAAACGGTTCAAGAATGGTGGATTTCCGTTCCCAGCACCTTCAGGCATTCACGGATGAACGCCGCAAGCGCGGTCCAGCCTTTGGCTGAAACCATGGTCCCATCGACATAGGCGTCGGTGGGAGACAAATCGATATAAGTGCCGCCGGCAAGCGTCACCTCCGGCTCGCAAGCGGCGAGCGCCGCCACCTTCTTGCCGCGCACGACGCCGTCGACCGCGATCAGAATCTGGACGCCATGGCAGATCGTGAAGATCGGCTTTTTCGCCTCGTGGAAATGGCGCACCATTGCCTGTATCCGCTTGTCGGTGCGGATGTATTCGGGGCCACGACCGCCGGCGCAATAGACAGCGTCGTACTGGCTCAGCTGCTTCTCGGCGTCGGCAAAGGTCTTGTTGATCAGCGCGTTGTGGCCGGGCTTTTCGGTGTAGGTCTGATCGCCCTCGAAATCGTGCAGCGATGTCTTGATCATGTCTCCGGCGCTTTTGTCGGGGCACACGACATGAACGGTGTGTCCCACCGCTTCCATCGCCTGCTGATAGACGAAGATTTCATACTCCTCGGTGAAATCACCGGTCAGCATCAGGATTTTTTTGGCTGGCATGTCTTTTCCTCTCGGCTTGTTTCAGGGGCGAGGTGCACTGCGCCTCCTTCCCGGTATCGAAATCGGCTCAGAACGGGGAGTAGAATTCGTAGGCGGCAGGCTGGGCGAACAGCGGCGCGCCGCGCTTGAGGGTGCCTCGGGCAAGCAACATCGCCAGGCTACTCGAACGCAGGCAGGAGCCTGTCCCGCGAATTTTCGATGTGCGCACGCATGGCTTTTTCGGCGGCGTCCGGATCGCCCGCGGCAAAGGCAGCGAGAATAGCCTCGTGCTCGTCGAGCGCCTCTTCGGTCACCCTGGAGTGATACATCAGGCGGAAGATATGGAAGTGGGTATGCTGGTGATTCAGCGTCTCGCGAATGAGTTCGTTCTGGGCGAACTCGACGATCTTGTCGTGGAAGATCGCATCCTGACGGGCGAAGTTCGAATAGCGCAGGCGTTCGTCTTTCCCCACCCGCCGAGCCATGACGCCGGCCGTCTCCTGCAGCGCGGCAAGGCGCTCGCCGTCCATTGTTGCGGTGGCTTTGGCCGCGGCGGCAGGTTCAAGCAATAGACGCAGCTCGTAAAGCTCGTCGAAGCGCCGGCGGGTGATTTGCGGGGCGGCGCGATAGCCGATCAGGTGGGTTTTCAGAACCAGCCCTTCCCCCTCCAGCCTGCCAAGCGCTTCACGAATGGGGGTATGCGAGACGTTGAATTCCTTGACGAGATTGTCGACGGTGATGCGCGATCCCGGAGCAATCCTCAAAGACATGAGCTGCGCGAAGATTGCTTCGTAAACGTCGCCAGCCAGACTGTTGGCGCGCTGAATACGACCGGTCGCACGGGCTTCATTGTCAACCGTCAGGTCCGTGTTCTGCATCGTTTGCCTCTTGACAGAACCACCCACTAACATGATGCTCCGCGAAACTCAATCCTATATCCTATACGATTTTATGAGGATATCGCATGATCATGACCTGCAGCGCCGAGGTCGGCCTCTGGCACGAAGCCAAGCCTGTCGGCTTCCAATCCGTCTTCGCAGGATTTTGTGCATGAGCTTGTTTGCAGCGGCGCGCCTGCCGAGCGAGATTCTGTTTGGCAAAGGCCAGCGCCATGTCCTGCCTGCCATTGCCGCCAGACATGGGCGGCGTGCGTTCGTCTGTACCGATGAGCGCTTCGCGGCGACGTCGCAGTTCGCCGAGATTCTGGCTGGCTTGCACAACGCGGCGATCGAGGCGCTGGTCTTCGACCGAACGCTGCCGGATGTGCCGCGCGACAGCGTCGCCGCCTGCATTGCGCAAGCGAAGGATTTCAAGCCGGACATGGTGATCGGCATCGGGGGCGGCAGTTGCCTCGACATGGCCAAATGCGCTGCACTTCTGCTCAGCCACGGCGGCAAGCTCGAGGACTACTATGGCGAGTTCAAGGTACCCGGCCCTACCCTTCCGGTAATCGCAGTGCCGACGACGGCTGGAACAGGCTCCGAGGTGACCCCCGTCGCCGTGATCTCCGACCCGGATCGGACGCTGAAAGTGGGTATCGCCAGTCCGCATCTCATCGCGGCAGTGGCGCTTTGCGATCCGGATCTGACGGTGACCTGTCCACCGTCCTTGACGGCGATCGCCGGCGCCGACGCGCTGACGCACGCAATCGAGGCCTATACAGCGGCCAAACGCGGCGTCGACCCTCATTTGCCGCAACAGCACGTGTTCATCGGCAAGAGCGCTCTGACCGACCATTTCGCGCTTCTGGCCATCAGGCTGCTCGGCCGCAGTCTCGAAAAGGCATATCGCGACGGATCGGACGAGGATGCGCGCGCCGACGTCATGATGGGAGCGCTGGCCGCCGGTTGCGCCTTCGGTACGGCGGGAACGGCCGCCGCCCATGCGGTGCAGTATCCCGTTGGCGCGCTTACCCACACCCCGCATGGCCTGGGAGTGGCCACGATGCTGCCCTATGTGATGACCTACAATCTGGCCGCAGCAGCCGCGGAGATTGCGGAAGTCGGCACTGCTCTTGGCCTTTCCCTTCAGGGCGGCGGCGCCGATGCCTTGGCGCACGCCACCATCCGTGAGGTGAGCCGGCTGTTTGGCGCCATCGGCATCACACCGACATTGGCCGAACTGGGTCTTCCCGAAGACAAGATCGACTGGACGGCTGAGCAGGCGCTGGGCATCGACCGGTTGATCAAGAACAATCCCCGCCCGTTCGACCTTGCCGCGATGCGACAGCTGGTCAGGGCTGCCTATGACGGCGACATGTCCGCCACCATGATGTGACCGACCAGGAGTTCATCCAATGAACATTGCCGCAGGCATATCCGACGAGGATCAAGATATGTTCGACTACGCCACGGTCTCGCACGGTCTCTACATTGGCGGACGCTGGCGGCCTTCATCGGAGGGTCGCGTGATCGAAGTGGTCGATCCCTCGACCGAAGCCGTGATCGCTGCGGTTCCCGACGCCACGCTCGCCGACGCCACCTCCGCCGTCGACGCGGCCGCAAAGGCGGCGGCCGGCTGGCGCGAGACCCCGCCACGCAGGCGATCGGAAATCCTGCGGCGCTGCTTCGAACTGATGACCGAACGGATGGAGACGTTGGCCGCGCTGATCTCGTTGGAGAACGGCAAGGCGCTGCGCGATGCGCGCGGCGAAGTCGCCTATGCGGCGGAGTTCTTTCGCTGGAACGCCGAGGAGGCGGTCCGCATCAGCGGCGAGTTCGGCCTTGCACCCTCGGGCGCGAACCGAATCATTGTCGACTACCAGCCCATCGGCATTTGCGTGCTCATCACGCCATGGAATTTCCCAGCCGCCATGGCGACACGTAAAATCGCTCCGGCGCTGGCGGCCGGCTGTACGGTGATCCTGAAGCCCGCCAGCGAGACGCCGCTGACGGCCTATGCGCTTGCGGCGCTCTACGAGGAGGCCGGCGTGCCGCCCGGCGTCGTCAACGTCCTGACGACCTCGACCCCCGGGCCGGTGACGGCGGCCATGCTGGCCGATCCGCGCGTGCGAAAGCTGTCCTTCACCGGCTCGACCGGCGTCGGCCGCGTGCTGCTGGCCGAAGCCGCGAAACACGTCATCTCCTGTTCCATGGAGCTTGGCGGCAACGCACCCTTCATCGTCTTCGACGACGCCGACCTGGAAGCCGCCCTTGACGGTGCGATGGTTGCCAAGATGCGCAACGCCGGTGAAGCCTGCACGGCCGCCAACCGGCTTTACGTCCAGGCCGGCATCCATGATGCTTTCGCGGAAGGCTTGACCAGACGCATGGCGGCACTCAACCTGGGCCCGGGCACAGACTCAGACACAGAATGCGGGCCGATGATCACCAGGAAGGCTGTGCACAAGATCGACCGGCTTGTGCAGGACGCCGTTGCCCGCGGCGCCAAAATCCTGTGTGGCGGCGGCGTATCTGAAGGCAGAGGCTTTTTCTATCCGCCAACGGTGCTCAAGGACGTGCCGGCCGACGCCGCCATGCTCCACGAGGAGATATTCGGTCCGGTGGCGCCGATCATGCGCTTCGACAGCGAGGCGGAGGTCATCGCCAAGGCCAACGACACAGAATACGGTCTCGCGGCCTACATCTACACGCGCGACCTGGCCAGAGGAATGCGCGTGGCATCGAAGATCGAGTCCGGCATGATCGCGCTCAACCGCGGCCTGATGTCGGATCCGGCGGCGCCTTTCGGAGGTGTCAAGCAGAGCGGGCTGGGCCGCGAAGGTGGCCAGAAGCATGGCGTTGCCGAGTTCATGGAGGCGAAGTACATCGCCGTGACCCTGTGAGCGGACATCCCGCCAAAGATCCGTTTCGCATTCGCGATCATGTGGTCGAGTTCGACGACATCGTCGCCGAGATCGTTCGCAGAAGCGAGGAGACCAGGGCGAACGTTCCCATGGTCGCCGATGTCGCCTACGGGGCTGACGCCACCGAAACCATGGATCTGTTCTTTCCCGAGGGCAAACGGGACCGCCTGCCGGTGCACATGTTCATCCACGGGGGCTATTGGCGCATGTTCTCCAAGCGCGACTATTCCTACGTCGCCGAGACCGTTACGAACGCAGGTGCGATCGCGGTCATTGTCGACTACGCGCTGATGCCTACCGTCCGGATGGCCAGGATCGTCGACCAGGTGCGCCGCGCCAAGCGATGGGTATTTGACAATGTCGCACACCATGGCGGCAATCCCGGCCTGCTGACCGTTAGCGGTCATTCCGCCGGTGCGCATCTGGCAACAATGCTTTTCGACGGTGACGAGCGGCCTTCCGGCATCAAAGCTGCGCTGCTGCTTGGCGGCCTTTACGACCTGAAGCCATTGCAGATGTCGTTCCTTGGCGCCGAGATCGCGATCACCGACGAGGAGGCCCGCCGATTCTCGCCGATCGACCACAGTTTCGATCCATCCGTGGGCGTAGATATCTCGGTCGGCGCCGATGAAACGTCGCCGTTCCACAGCCAGGCCGCACTCTTCACGGACCACCTTGACACACAGGGACTGACTGTTTCGCGCATCACCCTTGGTGGGGCCAATCACATGAGCAGCGTCCGTGACCTTGGCTTGGCTGGTACCGAGGCCGCGTCACTGCTGGCCCGCGTCGTGGCCGCCTGAGACTTCCGCCAGAAGCGCTGCTGGGCGCGACCGTTCTTCGCAGTAGCGTCGCAGCATCGAGGTGCCGACCGCGGTGGCGAATCTTCCGCCACCGGTCCCCATACCGTAAGCCCGCCGGCGATGTCGACGTCGACGTGGTTCATGCTTTCCAGCGTGATTGAGCTTGATAACCGATGTCGGCGATCGCCGTCATGCAGGCAGCCCAGTTGAGTTCTCAAGGCTGGCCGGCCAAAGACGCCCCTCAGGGGAGAGCGGGCCGACGTTCCGCAACACCGGCCCGCAACCTTCAGAATACGATAGCCCGCGGCACCCCGGAGAAGGGAATCTGCGCTCTCACACCAGCATCGACTGCTGGGCGAAGATGCCCGCCATCGCGCCGTGCGATATTGCCAGGGTGACCGATGGCGGCGTGAGGGGGTTGGCGAGGTCGCCCGCGGCGTAGATGCCGGGCATGCTGGTTTCGCGGCGCTCGTCGACCTTGAGGATTACGCCGAGGGGCGTATCGACCGTGGCGAGGCCCAGTGATTCATGCAGGCTTGCGGACGGCTTGTTGCGCGGATGCGCGAACAGGATGTCGACCGCGACCTTGGGGCCGGTATCGAGCTTGACGGTGGCGTTATGCCCCCCGTGATAGGCGATCTCGCTGATCCGGCCGTCGACGACAGGTATGTTGCGGCGCGCCAGACCGGCCCGGATATCGGGCGGAATGTCGTGACCATCGGCAAAGACCGTCAACCTGTCGGTCCAATCGTGGAACAGCCTGACCTGATTCATCGACTGTGGGCCGGACCAGACGAGGCCCCAATGCTGGCCGGCGACTTCAAAGCCGTCGCAATAGGGGCAGGGCACGATGGACGTGCCCCAACCTTCGGCAAAGCCCGGAACATCAGGCATCTGGTCGGCGACGCCATAGCTCAGGATCAGGCGGCGCGCGCCGAGGCTTCCGCCATCGCCAGTGAGGACGGAGAAATCGTCGATGGCGCCGGACAGGCTGTCGGCCCGGGCATTGACCAGCTTGATCGTGGGATAGCGCGCCAGCTGCCGCCGCGCCTCGGCCAGGATGTCCAGCGGTGGCTTGTGATCGTGGCCGAGCAGGCCATGCGAGTGGCCGGCGAAGCGGTTGCGCGGCAGGCCGGTATCTAGAACGGTGACCTTACGGCGGGCACGGCCGAGTTGCAGGGCACCGGCGAGACCGGCAAAGCTGCCGCCGATGATGATGACGTCATCCATAATGGGCTCCGTGTTGTGGATGAGGGGCTGGTTGGACCTGGTTGAAACCTACCCATCGGCTTGCGCATTTCAGAAACTACATGGTATCGTAATCCAAGAATTAGGATACTGTCAAGGACTGGAATTGTCGTGACCGAAAATAGCCAGGGCCGGCGCGGCCGGCCCGCCAACGAGGCGCTTGGCCAAACGATACTCGACGCTGCGTCCGAACTCTTTGTGGAATTGGGTTTTCAAGCGACCACATTGGACAAGGTCGCCCAGCGGGCGAAGATATCCAAACTCAGCATCTATCGGCACTTCGAGAACAAGGAGGCGCTGTTCAGCGCGGCAATGGCGGCCGGCTGCCATCAGTTGTTTGCGCCACAGGCCCTTCTTGAAGGCGTCGGCGGTTCGGTCGAAGATCAGCTCATGGCGGTGGGATCGTCCCTGCTTCGCACGCTGTTGAGATCAGACGTCCGCAGTGTCGAAGCCATGGTCATGGCCGACCAGACGAATCCAAGGTCGTTAAGCAAGCTCCATTTCGAAGCCGGCCCCGCCCATGTCATCGCCCAAATCGAGGTCCTGTTGCGTCAGTTGCACGCGAAGGCGGTTCTGAACGTGCCCGATCCTCTCCGGTCCGCCCGCTTGTTTGCCGCGCTTTTCAAAGGATCCGATCTTTTGATTATCGCACGCTTCGATCAGGCGAGAGCGGCGGACGACAACGAAATCGAATCCTATTGCCGGTCGGCCGTCGCCATGTTCATCGCTGCGCACGGCTAGCACTCTGCCCTGCCCGCTAATCATTGTATTTCTGCGAAATACTCCGCTAGAGCCGCCGTCGCGATGGCGCCCATCCACCTCATGTCGATCGCGTCGGGGTCGGACTGCGCGCCCGCCGGTGAGCGGCATCTCCTACCTGCTCCGGTCACAGCGCTGCTTCGGCCGACCCTGTGCGGGCGAGGAAGAGAATGCCGGTTATGGCCCGCGAGAATCGAGCAGATGGGGTATCAGCCGCCGCGAAGGACACCTGCGGACGGAACCTTCTTTGGTACACTTGAGTACGTCCATTCGTGGCTCGGGCTCCAGCGGTTCGTGCCCCGACGCGCCTGGGAAGGCCGCTGGTGCCCGCGACAGATCCTTCCAAGGTGCAGGTCTGGAATGGCCCAAAAATTCTCTCGAGCTCCCGGAACATCGGTCCGCCCCTGTGGTTCGACAAGCAGCGGCACAGTCGATCCAACCAGGCATCGGCCCGCTTAGGACAGGCGCGAGGTCCCTACCCACAGATCTTGCGAAAATAGGAGCAAGCTATGCGAGCGTTGGTCTGGCACGGCAAGGAAGACATACGCTGCGATCAGGTTTCGGACCCGGGAATTGAGGATGAACGTGACGCGATCATCAAGGTGACGAGTTGTGCGATATGCGGCTCCGACCTTCACCTCTACCACAACTATGTGCCAGCCATGCTGCCCGGCGACATCATGGGCCACGAGATGATGGGAGAGGTCGTCGAGGTCGGCAAGGGCGTCAACGGCGCTCTGAAGGAGGGAGACCGCATCGTCGTGCCGTTCACCATAATCTGCGGTGAGTGCGACCAGTGCAAGCGACAGAACTTTTCGGTTTGCGAACGCACAAACCGCAAGAAGAATCTCGGTGACAAGGTGTTCGGGCACACCACCGCGGGTCTGTTCGGCTACACTCATTTGACCGGCGGCTATCCCGGGGGACAGGCGGAATACATGCGTGTGCCGTTCGCCGATGCCACGCACGTAAAGGTGCCTGACAGCCTTACCGACGAGCAGGTTCTCTTCCTCGGCGATATTTTTCCTACCGGATGGCAGGCGGCGGCACAGTGCGACATTGAGCCCAACGATACGGTTGCGGTGTGGGGCTGCGGCCCAGTCGGGCAGATGGCCATACGCAGCGCCCTGCTGCTCGGCGCGAAACAGGTGGTGGCGATCGATTGCCTGCCGGAACGGCTTTCCATGGCCGCGGCCGGCGGCGCCATCGCCATCAATTTCGCCGAGGAAAGTGTCGTCGAACGACTGCGGGAACTCACCGGCGGAAAGGGCCCGGAGAAGTGCATCGATTGCGTCGGCATGGAAAGCCACGTCTCGCTGGCCCAGCCCGATACCGTCTACGATCGCGCAAAGCAGTTGATGCTGATGGAAAATGATCGACCGCACGTTCTGCGTGAGATGATCTATGTCTGCCGGCCGGCCGGCGTGATCTCGATCCCCGGCGTCTACAGCGGGCTGGTCGACAAGATTCCGATGGGACAGGCAATGAACAAGGGGCTCACCTTCCGAATGGGGCAGACCCATGTCAACCGTTGGACCGAGGATCTGTTGCGCCGCATCGAAGATGGCCAGATCGACCCATCCTTCGTCATCACCCATACCGTGGGGCTCGAGCAGGGACCCGAGATGTACAAGGTGTTTCGCGACAAGCAGGACAGCTGCATCAAGGTTGTATTGAAACCGTAGGGAAATCGTCATGAACGTGATTGCCAAACTTACCAACATCACCCGATCGCCTGGCGATCCCAAAGTGCTGAAGACTGGGCAGAGTGCGGTCGGGGCATCCGATGGCCTTGCCCGCAAGCTCGGCTGGTTCAGCATCGCGCTTGGCGTCGCCGAGCTGGTTGGCGCCGAGCGGATTGCCGGCGCGCTCGGCATGCGCGGCAAGGAAGATCTGATCCGCGCTTATGGGGCGCGGGAAATAAGCAGCGGCATACTCTCGCTTTCAGTGGACAAGCAAGCTGGGCTGTGGAGCCGGGTGGCCGGCGACGGCCTGGATATCGCGACATTGCTGACAGCGTATCGGCCTGGCAACCCAAAGCGCGATAATGTAGGCCTTGCGCTTGCCATGGTCGCCGGCATCACATTGCTCGACATCATCGCTGCGAAAAGCGTGACCGCGCGCCACTCTCGGAGCGGGACCAAGCCACGCGACTACAGCGATCGAAGCGGCTTTCCCGGAGGCACTGCCGCAGCCCGCGACCGTGCCCGCTCGCAGCGCAGCCAGGAGGCCGGCGCAGCCTGATAGAGATTGCCGAACCCCTGGCGCCATGCGACCTGGACAGGTGGCATCTCGTCAGGCCCTAACGCCAGAGGTGGTAGCTCTCGGCGAGCCGAGTTTGCTGGAACAGAGTGGACCGTCGCGCGGCCGTTCTCGCCGTCTCCTGGGTCACCGCCGCGCATGGGTTGTGTGGCCGGTGCGTTAAAGGCACGAAGCAAGCAGCGATCCGACCGGCGTCGAGCCTTCCATGTCTCTTGCCTTGGCAAGGTTCCGGCGATCCTCAGGCCGAGCCGCGTTCGGGAAGCTCGGTCTCTTCCGCCACCCCTTTCCGCAGGTCTCGGCGCAAGCGTTCCGCTTCGTCGGAATTATTATCGTCGTCTGTCCGCTCGAGTTCGCGATCGATTGTCTCGCGCGACCCCTCTGCCGGATCCTGTTGCGGAGATGTGTTCGGGCCGGTTTCGATCTTGCCGTCGCCGGGAACGGTGCGGTCGCGAGACTTCGTCATCTTCAGCTTCCCTTTCATCTGTCATCTGCCTCGGCATCTCCGATGGCATGAATTTTGGCCGCTTCCTGCCGAACCGGATCGTCGACGCTTTGTTCCGGGAAAGCCCCCGCAGGTTCGTGCTGGTCGGCCCGGGGCATTGGTCGATGCCCATGCCGGGAAGCATCCTATGCCAACGAGGTCGGCGGCAGCCTCATCGATGTCGTTATCAACATGTGGGCTGTTTCGGCCCGGACACGCGAGCACGCCAGGCTCGCGGCGAGTTTTCGAACCGAAGCAGATGCGCAACGTAACAACTGGATGTATACGGAAAAGGCTGCCTCATCCACATCGCGCTTCGGGAGGGCCGGCGGCATGCTCGCCTGGGCGGTCCGGCAGCTGGTAGCGAACTGGTCATAGGCCTTTGCAAAGCCGCGTCGATGAAGCGGGTGCGGTAGCGCTGGTCGGTGTAGCGTCGAGGCATCTGTCAATCGGAGACAAGCGCGACCACTTTTGGGACTTCACTGTTTTTTCCACCGGGACTCGACATCTCACTATCATAGTTGATTGTGGCTGCCGGTGACCCTGCGTAATGGATAGCCATTCCAACTCTCCAACAGGAAAACGGTATGTTGTATCCGGGTCGGTTTTTGGGGCCAAGCGAGATTGAGATGCTCGCCCAGGTTTGTCACACGGTCTGCAAAGAGCGCGCCCTACCTCTTGCTTCGCAGAACGGAGAGCGCATAGCTGCGCATATACTCAGGCTGTTTATGAACGGCTTGATTGAGCAGAATGAACTGCTCGATGCCGAGAGGAACTGGGCTCTTCGGCTTGACCGTTCGGTCCAGCAGACGATGTCACCTACGCGCACATGAGAGGCCGCGGGACCCAGTTTGGTTCTTACAGCCGAACACCCGCCGCTATCTGAGATATGTTGCGGGGTTTTCTTCGCCGCGGAGTGATCCGACACAGTGCGGAAATCATGGCAATCCTGTTCGCAGTGATTCTATTGATACGCGTAATCGCAGTCGCATTCTTGGTCGTCGGAAAGCCGCCAGGGCCAGTTGGGAACAAACCTGACGTTTAAGCGTTTGTAGAGCCCTTCCACCGGGCAACTCACCGAAATGCTTCTTGCCGTGCATGATGCGATGTCGACGGCCGTTTTGGCGGGCAGGAGCGCCAATGCGGAAATAGTAGGCGTGGTCGACCTCACCAACAAAGCTGAGGTCGACATCGGCATCACCAGCTTGGGAAGAGCCATCCAGTTCGTGGCCAACGCCTCGGTGCTTGGATACGACATTCGCGGCGCCATGGTCTTCTATGGCGCGCCCGGTACCCCGAGCCTAAGGGCGAGAGAGTGCGAGCGCTTGTGGGCGCAGTTTGGCGGCGCGCTTCTACAGCCGTAGCTCTATCAGGACGTTCGCCCCGCCCGTTCTTGGTATGAACGCGTACGGAACTGAGGCGCTACCCAGCCGCAGCGGGAATGGCTCAGTGGTAGCTCTAGCTGGCGACCGCACTAAGCAGCTTTTCGGTGATGGGCTTTGAGCGGCTGAGCCAGCGTGAGAACGTTCGGCTGCATATCTGCCGGTGCCTGCTTTCATGTGACTGGGCGAGGCTATTGGGGAGCCGGGTTGACCACTGGCCCTTAGCCGAGGGAAGCACAGTACGGCAACCTCGCTCTTTGCTGGCTAACATCCTTCCGCTCTCAGGGACCGGACCATGCGCACAACAACAGGGTCATACGGTTTCTTTTCGGATTTCCGATAATTCATTGTGAAAAGCGCGGCACGCTGGTTGCAGACCATAATTGCACGGACGTAGCGAATCTCGCCATTCTTGACCCCGGAGTAGCTGGCCCATTTCGGGGCTAGGCGCCGATAGGTCAGTCGCCAACCGGCCTTTTCGTCCTCGATCATGCGATGTTCGATCTCGGCGCGAAAACTTGCTTTGCCCAGTCGCGCGCCCCAAACGACCAGAAACGCGTCTCTTGGGCCCTGAAAAGCCGCGCCCTGCTCCGAATTCTGGGTCAGGACGAAATTCGGAGGAATATCGAAACTAAAGCCAAGCTGTCGGACGCCGAAGGGCTGCCACGCCTCGGCCTGAAGCAACGTGGTCCAAAAGAGAAAAACTGTAAGTCCCAGCAGGAGGCGTCGCATTGCTCTGATTTAGCGCTGGCTAACATGGTGTCCAGACGGACAGAGGTCCGTGACATAAAAAATATGCATCATGGCCGCGCAGCATATGGACGCGGGATTCGCGATTGACGGCGTGCGGTCGAAACGGCTTCCGTCCCACGAAAGGAGAGGACGCAGAGGGAATTGGTGCGTCGGTATGATCGACTGGCAGAAAATTTGGCGAGGCCGAATGTCCAACGTTCATTGCCCGCAAAAATGGGCGCCGGTTCCTCTTGTGCCTAGGGAAGAGGAGCCGAATTATTCCCTGGCGAAGACCCTGATCTACCTCAGACGGGGGCATGCCTCAGTAACTTCGCCGTGACCTGATCCCTTCGGGGAACAATCACATCGAGCTCCAGTTTGGCCTTCAAGCGAAAGCACTGATGGAGCATGCCATGAGATTTCCACACAGCACGACGGCCGCGGCCGCCGTTTTCATTGCCCTGACCTCCCCCGCACTCGCCCAGACAAGCGGAACACCATCACCCTCGAAACCTGCACCCGCTCCGGCAACCGAACCGCCGACCGCCGGACAGTTGCCGGATGCGACCGGACAAGCGGATGGACCAACACGCGAAATGATCCGCCAGATGGTTGAGCAAGCTGTCCGTGACCGACTGCAGCAGGATCGCGGTTCCGAAGAGGGTTTCCGCGAGGAAGATAGTCGCAACTATCAAGGCGATCGCAACGAGGATGCTGACCGCCACGATGAAGATGGCGACCGTTGGCAGAACCACGGTGACCGCGATCGTGGACACAGAATGGCTGGACGCTGGCATCATCAGATGATGCGCGGTGCCGGCATGCGACTGATGTTCGGGCTGTTGGACACCGATGGCGACGGATCGGTGTCCGAGGACGAGGTTCAACGCGCGGTGGGCAGGATGTTCAGTAGCGTTGACGAGAATGGTGATGGCAAGATCGATGTGAACGAGATCCAGTCCTTCATGCATGGCTCCAGCATGCATGGCACTGATAGCGAGGACACGCCGTAGCTGTCTTCAAAGGGAATGCCCTCCCTCGGACAAAGCGGGCGCGTGGCGGCCGATCCCGAAGCGGTGTCTCTTGGCTGTTAGGCGCCCGGCCAGCACCCTTTAGGCTTGAGCTATTCCCGCAGTCCCGCGAGACGCCAGCCGTGACAAAAAAGGCTTCGCATTGCTGATCGAGGAACGATCGAAGCCGACCAACGCAAGGTCACTCGGGCGCTCGGTCTTCCAGCAGAACGAAGGATGCGGCGATCAAGTCGTCGCCATTGATACGTCCTTGGCTGTCCTCCAACATAGTTGCAACCTTGTGGAAGGCCATCATTTCACCCGCGTCAATCTGCGCTTCACGCATCTTGGCTGTGAGATCAGCCACGCGATTTCCTAACGAATGTGATTTTGCAGTCTCGCAATTCGACATGATTAGTCATCCTTTGCCTTGGGGTTTCACGCTGCCGAACGCAATGCTTCAGCGGATGTTCCGAATTTGGCCATCAGTCTTATGGGATAGGACTTGCGTCTGATTGCGGTTGGAAGAAGCCCGAACGGCGGAACACGCAGCCGGACGCCGAATTGGAAACCCACCGTCGATCGAAGTCCCTTGTCGCCGGTTGAGATCCCGCCATCTTCACTGTCGAGAGGGTGGCGGGATCGCCTTCCGAGGAGCGAGCGCATATGAGGTAATAGATATTTGGCAGATGTACTCACGGCCATCCTGCTCGCTTCTTTTGTCTGCGCATGTTCATTCTTTTCGGGAAACCCCATCTCTCCAACAACACGCAACAACCGCGTTGCTACCCACGATTGATGCGATGACAACTGCATCAACAAAGCAAAGCCTCTTCGCCTAAGGTGCGATTGCCGCGGGCTTTTTCGACTTGAAGGTCGTCCAACGCGCCCGGTGGTCAGGCCATGGCGTTCAGCGGGAGCCAGGTAGACTCATCGCGAAAATCCCGCAGCGAGGCATGTCGCAAGTCCTCCTCGCCGCGTGCGGATACTGGAATCCGCCTGGCTCGTTGTGACAGGCATGCGAAGATGAGTGTCGGCGCATGGACGCGGAAAAACCCGCCAGCGTGAGCCAGCGGGCCTTGTGATGGGATGGCCCGCGCGTGCGGTCAAGGCTGCGCGGGCCGACCATGATGAATGAGGGGACATCTTGGTCACCGGCACGACCGATGAAGAACGAGCCGGGTGTGACAAAACACCCTTGGAGCGAGGATGTTCCCGTCCGCACAAAAAAGCCCGCCGGCGTGAGCCGGCGGGCAGCCGCTATTTTGCCGTCAAGCGGACAGACCGCTTGCGGCCCACCCACTGCAGCATTTTCCACTTTGAGCCGGAATCATTCTCAACTATGGTTCGCCAGGCTTAAGGCATGGGGGATTGCCGATGGTTTTATCACGCAGGGGTGTCGTGCTCGGCGGTCTGGCGCTGGTCGCGGTCGGTGGAACCAGCAATATTGTTCAAGCCGCGGGGGCAAAATCCTTTTTCGCCGGTACCGCCAGCGATAACGATTTCGTCTATCGCAAGACCAACTTCGCCAAGATCGACAAGAGATGGCATCGCCAGATCGTCAAGTATTTCAGCAGCGAGCCGGTCGGCACCGTCGTGGTCGATACCCGCCACCACTTCCTCTACCTCATCATGGAAAACAAGACTGCCATCCGCTACGGCGTCGGCGTCGGCAAGGAAGGCTTCAAATGGTACGGCCGCGCGACGATCGATCGCCGCGCGCTGTGGCCGCAATGGGTCCCGCCCCCCGAAATGCGTGAGCGCAAACCGGACCTGCCGCCCATGATCGCAGGCGGCGCGTCCAACAATCCGCTCGGGCCGCGCGCGCTCTATCTGTACCGCGACGGCGCCGACATCGGCTACCGCCTGCATGGCACGCTGGAGCCATGGAGCATCGGCACCGACGCTTCCAGCGGCTGCATCCGCATGTTCCCCGAAGACATCATCGACCTCTACCAGCGGTGCCCGATCGGCACCGCGGTGGAGGTCCTGCCGCACATCGCCGACCAGGCGCCCGCTTCCACCACTGTCGAATGATTGGCGCATCATGAACCGCATGATTGAAAACACGCGCCGGCTGCTCGCCGCCGGCCTGCTGGTTGTGGCCACATCCTGCTCGACCAGCAACACGCTGGCCCCGTCGACGCCCGACGTCACCAACGCCGAGATTGCCGGCTTCCAGAACGTGCAGCCGGGCAGCGAGGAGGATTTTATCCTCAATGTCGGCCGCCGCACCTACTTCACGAAAGGTTCGGCCGCGCTCGATTCTGTCGCCAAGGCCACCCTCGACACCCAGATCGCCTGGTTGACAAAGCATCCGCGCTGGCTGCTCAAGCTGCAGGGTTTCGCCGACGATCCCGGCGCAAGCGAAACGGCGCTGTCACAGCAGCGCGCCGATGCGGTGATGGACTACCTCGCCGCCGGCGGCATAGACCGGAACCGCATGTGGGCCAAGGGCTACGGCAAGGACAGGCTGGTCCGCGACTGCCCCGACTCCGCCTGCAGGTCGCAGAACCGCCGCGTTGTGTCTAATTTGCGCGATGAGAGGGACGAGTCGTAGAGGCTGCTGTTTTGCTGGTCGCCAAATCAGTCTCACAACGCGACGGCGGCATGGCTGCAATGCGCCTATCGGGGACATTCACCCAGCGTTTGCCCCTCCCCGAAAGCTGACGCTCCGGTTGAACCCGGAGTGAAGTCAGCTTCCCGTCTACCAACCTCCGGTTCAGGGTCTGGTGGGAGGCTTCGGCATCCGCCTCGACCAGTTTGCGGACGTGGCGGTTGTCCGCGATCCTGATCGCGCATGAGCCTCGCCACATGTCGGTGTGCTACCGGGAGTGGGCGCCGTGGAGCTGGCAGGTACGCTCGCTCAAAGCATCGGCCGTCCACCGGTGACCTCGTAGAGTGCGCCGGTGGTGTAGCTCGATCCTTCCGAGGCAAGCAGCACATAGGTCGCTGCAAGCTCTGCCGGTTGCCCGGGACGCTTGAGCGGTGTGTTCTTCCCGAACTCCTTGACCTTCTCAGAGGGCATTGTCGACGGGATCAGCGGCGTCCAAATCGGCCCGGGAGCGACCGCGTTTACCCGAATGCCGCGTTCAGCTACCAGTCCTGCAAGTCCGGCGGTGAAGTTGGCGATCGCTCCTTTGGTAGTGGCGTAGGCAAGCAGTGCCGGCGAGGGACTGGTCGCGTTGATTGAGGATGTGTTGATGATGGTCGAGCCGGGTTCCATGTGCTTCACTGCTTCCTGGGACAGATAGAACATCGCATAGACATTGGTGCGAAAGGTGAGATCCCATTCCTCCGCGCTGATGTCCTCCAGCTTCTCGAACGACGCCTGGTGGGCTGCATTGTTGACGAGGATGTCCAGGCGCCCGCATTCATCGATAGCTCGCTGCACAAGCGACCGCGCGAAGATTTCGTCCGAGATGTCGCCGCGTGCGAGCACCGCCTTGCGCCCCGCTTCCTCGACCAAGCGCGCCGTCTCCTGCGCATCTTCGTCCTCTTCAAGATAGGAGATCATGACGTCGGCGCCTTCGCGTGCAAACGCGATAGCCACCGCCCGGCCGATGCCCGAGTCCGCGCCGGTGATCAGCGCGACGCGGTCCGTCAGCTTACCGCTGCCGCGATAGCTCTCCTCTCCGTGGTCGGGCCGTGGATCCATCTCGTCGGTGTAGCCGGGCATGTCCTGCTGCTGTTCGGGAAGCGGCGGCCGAGGATATTTCTGCTGGGCATCCTGCATGTCAGCTCCTTTTTTGGCTGGAGTTGCGGTTGTGTCGATCCGGTTCCGTGATCGGTCCCTTGGCGGCTTTCGAGCCACCGCCCCATTCCTCGGCCTTGCACGCTTGGTCGCCGCCCATGAGGTCCGGCGAACTGCGATTTGCGGTGCCGCTGTCGGTCTTGTTCAACTCGTGCTCCTTCTTGCGTGTCGTCAGTCTTTCTCGCCGGCGGTAATCATCGACCTCAGCGGCTCTTGCGCCACATTCGCCTCGATTTCCGCGCGTCCGGGAGTGTCCGGTAGCGCCTTGCGGAAATTTTTCGCATAATCCGGTGGCATCTTCGGTGGCATCATCGGTTCGTACGGGTCGACCACGGCCTCGATGACCACCGGACCCTCAGCAGCCAGGGCAGCGTCGAGAACACCTTCCACCTCCTCGGCGCGAGAGACGCTGTAACCAATGCCGCCCATGGCTTCGGCGGCCATGGCGAAGTCGATGGGCTGGAGTTCGCAGGCGAATTGCGGGTTGCCGAGGAACATCATCTGCTCCCAGGCGATCTGATTGAGCATGCCGTTCTTGAGCACGAGCACCTTGAGTGGGACCCGGTACCGAACTGCCGTCGAGAACTCGCCGAGTTGCATCGCGAGACCGCCGTCGCCGACGACCGCGAAGACCGGCCGGCCGGGAAAGGCCAGGCCCGCGGCGATCGCATAGGGCAGTCCGCATGCCATCGAGGCCAGCGCGCCCGAGACGCCGAAGGCCTGCCCGTCACGCAGCTCGATATGGCGGGCCGCCATCTCGGTGTTCTGGCCGGAATCGGCAACCAGGATCGCATCATCGGGCAATCGTTTCCCAAATGCGCGTGTGACCACCTGGGGCTTGAGCGAAGTGGCGGCCTTTTGCTCCGACTGCGCCATCATCTCGCGCCAGCGTCGCATGCCCGCCTGCGCCTTCTCGAGGAAGCTGCGATCATCCTTGCGCTTCAGGCGCTTGTTCAGCAGTCGCAGCGTCACGGCGGCATCGCCGGCAAGGCCGGCCTCAATGGGATAGCGCAGGCCGATGCGCTGCGGGTCGCGCTCGATCTGCACCCCGCGCGCCTGTCCCGGCTTCGGGTAGTATTCGATGTAGGGAAAGGTCGAGCCGACGACGAGCAGCGCGTCACATTCCTCCATGATTTCCTGCGACGGCAGCGTGCCGAGAATCCCGATGCCGCCGGTCGTCAGCGGGTGATCGTCGGGCAAGGCAGCCTTACCGAGCAAGGCCTTTGCGACGGGGGCACCAAGCAGCTCCGCCGTCTCTTCCAACTCGTGCCTGGCACCAAGCGCGCCCCGACCGGCGAGGATCGCGACCTTTGTCGCCCCGTTCAGGATCTCGGCGGCTTTCGCAAGTTGTTCTTCGTCGGGAAGCCTGCTTCCTTCGAACCAACGATCCGGCGTATGCGACGGTTTGTTGCGCTTCGAGCGCTTGGCTTGGTCGAGCGTGTGCTCCTGCACATCGCTGGCGATCGACAGATGCGCAACGCCGCGACGTGCCAGCGCCGACCTGCAGGCGAGACCGGCCAGGCTTTCCATATGCGCCGCGTCGGAGACCTGCGCGTTGAAGACGGCGACATCGCTGAAGACGCGCGTCAAGTCGACATCCTGCTGGGTGAAGGTCTCGATAAGGTCGTGGAACTGCATGCCGGTAATGGCGAGCACCGGCGCTTGGTCGAGCTTGGCATCGTAGAGTCCCGTCAGGAGGTGTGTGCCGCCAGGGCCGGAAGTTGCGAGGCAGACACCGAGCTTGCCTGTCCATTTTGAGTAGGCGCACGCCATGAACGCCGCGGATTCCTCGTGCCGCACCTGAATGAAGCGGATGCGGTCCTGCCGCCCGCGCAGCGCCTCCATGATGCCATTGATGCCGTCGCCCGGCAGGCCAAAGATGATATCGACGTTCCAGTCGATCAGCGTCTCGATGAGGATGTCCGCGGCGGTCGGCATGTCTCAGTCCTTACCGCGATGCGGATCCCGCCGCCTGGCTGCTCTTGTTCGCGGTCTTGTCAGTCTTACGCTGGTCTTTGTTGCCGCCGCGATTGCCGCCATGCAACTCGTCGGAAGATTGAGCGGTCTTGCCGTCTTCCAAATTAGTGGCCATGCGCAAAGCTCCCTTCATCCGGCCTGCCTAACCAGAAAGTCGGTGAGATGTTCCGTGCCCGAAGGCAAGGCCGCCTACTCAGGTGCCCAAGGGAAACGTGTCAGGTATTACCACTCGATGAGGCGTGTTCGGCAGTCAGCGGCTGAACAGGCGAGGTGCGATCGAACCAGACGAAGGCATCGAACTGTTGCGAGGCCGAGGATTGCACGTAGTGGCCGAGGCTGCCTGATCGCCAAAAGCGCTCGCGGCAGAGCTGGCCGATGTTCAGGTCGCGTCTTCGCAGGTCCCTATAGCCAGAGCGCAACGCCGCCCGGACCGTCCCCATAGGCGAACTCCTCGCACCCCTCGTCGACGAATTTCCCGCGCGGGATTCCGCCTCAGTGACGAAAGGACTCGTTCGTCGCGCACACCGCGGCGGGCGATGTGCGCCTCGACCATGCGGTGCCTGGCGTGCCGGTAGTCTGGCATGGCTCCTCGATAGCTTTAAAAAGACGGCAGGCTTAGTCGTCCTGCCTGCGCTTGTGGTGCTCGCTCTCCTGGTTTTCGCCGCGGATCATCTGGCGATCGTCCTTGTCGGTCAATTCCACGCCCTCGTCGCGTAGATTGGCGCCGTCTTGCCGCGCCTCACGCTCCTGCTTGGATCTCTTCAGCTCATCCTCGGCATTGAAATCGTCGCCGGCATTGCTGGTGTTCTCGCGCTTTTCGATGATGCGCAGCTGCTGCTCGTGGGTCTTCCGGCCGGCCATGGCAAGGTGCCTCCTACTTGTTCGTGCGTCCGGTCTGGTCAGGGTTGATGCCGCCCTGAGGCGTGACGTCGTTCTCGACATCGCCTTCGAACGTATTGTCCCCATCGAGAGCATCGTTCTCGTCGAGCATATCGCCGCCCTTGACCGCGCCCTTCGAGGTGCCGATTCCCGGGTTGTCTCGCAGATCCTTGTCCGTGGGCTGTTTAGTCTTGGGGTTTTGGTTGGTCATGGAATTTCTCAGCGCTGGTTGAGCTTGGACGAAAGACGGTCCTGGCGCTGTCCAACTTCAACGTGGAGAAAATGTTCCGGAACATATTCGCTGTGTCAGGTTCGGTGCGCGTAAGCGGCCAGGCGGCCGCCGTCTCGGCTAGCGAAACTCCAAGCATGCCACATTACATCCCATTCCGAGGCGAATTGGCGGGCTAAAGTGAAAATCGAGACGGTCGAAAGCTTGCAAGGAGTGGGTGCTCTGTTCCGGTGGCGATCTCGGTTGCAAGCAGTTCGCCGGCAATCAAGCCAAGTGTTGCGCCGCTGTGGCTGAAGGCGACGTAATACCCCTCGATCTCCCGCAACTGGCCGAAGACCGGCTCGCCGTCTCCGGGGATTGGCTTGGGCCCGACACCGTAGCTCTCCAATTCCAATTTCGGATGACCGTCGAGAACATTCGACGCTTCGTCGAGAAGCCCCTGGATGGTCGATGCTTTTACGCGATAAGTCCCGTCCGGATTGACTACCACCTCTTCTTCCGACCAGGCAGAATCGAGCGCGAGGGCGCCATCAGGCGTCGGCCGGATGGCGACGCGCGGCGTGTTGAGCACGGCGCGTAGAGGCAAGTCGACTGGCTTGGTCCTGACCAGCAGCGCGATTGGTGTCCCATCGGCAATACGCTGACCGGCCACGGCGACCATTCGCGGCACATCCGCACCGGTCGCCAGAAGCACCGCGTTGGCGGCGAAGCTGATCCCGCTGGTGGTGGTGACGCCGGTGGCGCGGCCGTTGGCGACGGTGACGGTAGCGCTTCCGGCCTCGGTGACCACCTGGCCGCCCCGCTCCACGAATTCCGCGATCAATATTTCGATCAGCGACGGCAGGTCGACCCAGCCCTCGCCCGCGTTGAAGATCGCGCCTTGAGGCGTGACAGCGCTTGCGCAGACACCCGGCGCGACCAACCTTATGGCGTCCGCGGACAGATGCTGCGCATCATAGCCTAGACGTTTTTCGTGAGCGAAGACATCGGCGATCTCGTTTGAGGCATCGTCCGCATCCCACGTCAGGCCACCGTCGAAACGCAGCCAGGCGGCATCCGGGCATCGCGCCGACAAACTGCGGTAGCGGTCGATACCGATCATGCGCAGGTGATGATATTCAGCCGAGCGCCTGCGCGCCGAATTGATCCAGGCGAGCGAGCGGCCGGAAGCTCCCTTGGCGAGCGGTCCATCATTGACCAGCACGGTCTCGATGCCGAGCCTTGCAAGATGAACGGCCGAGGAGACGCCAAAAATGCCGCCGCCGACAACAACGACCTTGGAAACCTGATGTGATGCAGCCATGAGATATCTTTCACTGGTGGAGGTTGGTTTGGGCGGCCGTCTTGAAGGGCTCATGCGTGATCAAAGCACTTCGGCAAGGAAGTGCTTCAGACGCGGGCTTTTCGGCGTGTCGAAAATCGCGGCAGGCGTGCCGGCCTCGATGATGCGGCCTTCATCCATGAAGACGACCTGATCGGCGACCTTGCGGGCGAAGCCCATTTCATGCGTCACCACGACCATTGTCATGCCGCGCCGGCCGAGATCCGCCATGAGGTTGAGCACGCCCTTCACCAGTTCGGGATCGAGTGCGCTTGTTACCTCATCGAACAAGATGACCTCCGGGTCCATCGCCAATGCACGAGCGATTGCCACACGCTGCTGCTGGCCACCGGAAAGGCTCCCTGGACGATGGTGTTTGCGGGTCGCAAGCCCGACGTCGGCAAGGCGCGCCTCGGCGATGCGCTCAGCTTCCTGTACAGGGAGCCCCTTTACCTTGGTCAGCGACAGCATGACGTTTTCGAGCGCGGTGTGGTCGGGAAACAGATTGAACTGCTGGAAAACCATGCCGACACGCCGGCGCAGTTTTTCAGGCTTCATCGCCAGGATGCTCGCACCATCGAGCAACACCTCACCGCCCTTGGGCTCGACCAGGCGGTTGAGGCAGCGCAGCAGGGTCGACTTGCCCGAACCTGATGGGCCAATCACGCATGTGACCGTGCCAGGCTTGACTGCCAGGCTGACGCCTTTGAGAACATCGAGGTCGCCATAGGCCATGTCGAGATCGGTGATGGCGAGACTGCCGCCCTTGAAGCGGGGCAGCGCTGAGCCGGCATCAGAGCCGGCCTCCGAAGGTGCACTGCCGGTGGCGCCCTCCAGTTCGCTCACTTCGGCCAGGCCGCTGATGACGAGGCCGGCCTTTTGCTTTCCGACCCGCAGCGAGTTGTCGATGTAGTTGACCACATGGGTCAACGGCACGGTGATGACGAGATAGAACACGCCGGCCAGAAGCAATGGCGACAGGTTTCCGGTGACCACTGCCTGGTCCTGACCGACACGGAAAATCTCGCGCTCCGAGGCGAGCAGACCGAGGAAGTAGACAAGGCTTGAATCCTTGACGTTGCCGATGAACTGGTTGACGAGGGCCGGCAAGACGCGGCGGATGCCTTGCGGGATCACGATCAGGCGCATGCCTTGGCCGTAACTCATGCTGAGCGCCCTGCAGGCCTCCATCTGCCCGCGCTCGACGCTCTGGATGCCCGAGCGGAAGATTTCGCCGATATAGGCGCCGGCGATCAGGCTCAGCGCAAGAATGCCGAGCGGAAAGGGCGAAGGGCCGAAGATTTCACGGCCGATGCGGGCAAAGCCCTGGCCTATCAGCAGGATGGTGACGATCGCCGGCAGCCCACGGAATATATCCGTGTAGACCCGCGCCGGAATGCGCAGCCAGCGCGATTGCGAGATGCCCATGACGGCCAGGATCATGCCGAGGATGACACCCAGCACCGTCGACGCGGCGGCGAGGATCAACGTGTTCTTCAATCCGATGGTGATCATGCTGGGCAGCACGTCCGCCATGGCCTGCCAGTCGAGGAAACTGCGCCGCAGGTTTTCGAGCCAGTTCATTCGCCCCCCTTTCGGTTGCGCTATTCACATCGTCCGCATCAAGGACGGCGGCGTAATCCGGCCGCCGGCATGAGAGCCAGCGGCCGGGTACGGTCTACTTCTTGGGAAGATACTGGTCGGGCATCGGCGAGCCGGGGAACCACTTTTCATAAAGCGTTTTCCAGGTGCCGTCCTGCATGGCCGCGTGAAGGGCGGTGTTCAGCGCATTGCGGAGCTTGTCGTTGCCCTTGCGCAGGACGAAGCCGGCCGGCGCGTCAAAGGAAGGAATATTGACCGCGATCTTCAGGTTCGGATAGCGAACGCCATAGTCCTTGGCAGCCTCGTAATCGAGGAAGTGGGCATCCACGGTTCCGTTGTTAAGCGCCGAAACGGCGGAGTTGTTGTCGGGGAATTTGACGAGATCGGTCCCGACAAAATTCTTCGCCGCGTAGATTTCCTGGAGCGTGCCTTGCACGACGCCGAGACGTTTGCCCTTGAGCCCGTCCGCCGACGTGATCGCCTTGTCGGCAGTAAGCACGGACAGATAGCCTGCGATATACCCGTCGGAAAAGTCGACGGTCTTCTTGCGTGCTTCCGTCGTGCCGATTGCCGCGACCGCGACATCGAAACGCTCGTTTGCAACCGAAGGCATCAGCGCCGAGAATTCCTGGCCGGTGAAGATCACCTGGTCGGGCTTGAAGCCAAGGCGGCTCGCGACGTTGCGGAGGGTTTGGCATCGCCCATGGTTCCGACGCTGATGACCTTCGCATCAATGAGGCCATAGGGATTGTCATCCGCGGCGGCCGCTCCTGAAACCAGCCCGGCGCCGACGCACATCGCCATAAGAGCCATTGCGCCGGTTCTGACCGGGCACATCAACGACTTGAGAATTTCTTTCCTGCTCATGTCTTTCTCCACTCTGAAGGTCTGTTCTTCTTGGTATTTCCGTCGAGCCGCCATCTGGCGCGCCGACATGCCCTTGCCGAAATCACGGTCCGTCACGCCTCTCGGCTCCACTCCTTTTAAAGAGACCGGTCTCATATTGCGTGAGACCGGTCTCTTTGTTAATCGTTATCGCCACGTTGACCTCCCGTCAACAACTCTTGTAGTCGTCATCCGATGAAAAGAACCGCCCCCAAGACCCCGTCGATAACGGTCAGCGACGTCGCCCGCGCGGCCAATGTTTCGAAAGCGACAGCCGCGCGCGTGCTCGGCGGATACGGCGTCGTCAGCGACATGATCCGCGCGGAAGTCATGGCCGCGGCCAAGGCCTTGGACTATCGTGCGAACGAGCTCGCCCGCAGCATGACGACCGGCCGCTCCGGCATCATCGGCGTGGTTGTCGGCGACATCGAGAACCCGTTCTTCAGCCTCGCGGTACGCGGCATCAGCGACGCGGCAAAGGCAGCCGGGTTCAACGTCATCCTGGCCAATTCCGGCGAGAAGATCGAGGCGGAAAAGGCGGCCGTGAAACTGCTCATCGGCAAGCGCGTCGACGGGCTGATCGTCACGCCGTCGGAATCGCGCGACATCGCGCACCTGCGCGATATCCACCGCTCGGGCCGACCGCTTGCCCTGCTGGATAGGGCGCTGGCAGATCTGGATGTCGATACGGTCACGACCGACGATCGCGGCATCGCCATGCTGGCGACCCGCTTTCTAGCCGATGCCGGCCACCGCAACATCGCCTATGTGACCGCGGTCGACGCCGAAGGGCACGAGTACCGCGATCTCGGGCAGATCTACACCTCGTCGGTCCGTGAGCGCATCGACGGTTTCCTCACCGTGTGCCGAGAGGCCGGACTTGATCGGCCAGAACGCTTTGTTCGCCTTGGCGCGACAAGCCCCACCGAAACGCGCAGGGTTGCCGGCGAGATGCTGTCGGCGCCGGATCGGCCGACGGCGATCCTCGCCTCCGACAGCGTCATTGCGCTGGAGATCTTCAAGGTGACCCGCGAGCGCGGCCTGCGGGTTCCCGACGACATTTCGCTCATCACTTTCCATGATGCGGACTGGACGAGCGTCACCACGCCGCCCATCACTGTTATCGACCAGCCCGTCTACGCGCTTGGCAAGAGCGTCGCGGAATTGCTCATCCGGCGATTGAAGGGAGATTCCCGCCCGGCGGAAAGGCTCGTTTTGCCGACCGCCATCATTGCACGCGGATCCGTTGGCCCGCCCTCGGATGGAAAGCCGCAAGTGCGCCAAGCATAGGCCTGGCGGCGGTACGGCCCACATGAATACGTTAGAACAAGGTCGACGCACTCCGCTTTAAGAATGTACGTCGATCAACCCAGCAAACACCCTGATCGCAATGCCGCGTCCACCGTCATCGGGACGGCACGTGCCGGCTCATGGTTTGAAGAGCGTGACGATGAGCCAGATGCCCGGCTACTTCTTGCGCCTGCCTGGCTTCAGGGCCGCCAAAAGACTGCTGATCCTGCCGGCCTTGCGGTTGCGGATCTCGGCCTCGTTCTTGCGGCGCACCGCGGCGCGGACAAGTCTGGCGCCGAGATAACGCAAAGGCTCGGGCGGCAGCGACATGCGCCGCTCGATGCCGACCAGACCGCTTTCGCTCCAGCGATCCTTTCGCTCGAGCACCAGGCTCGCCAGAATGCGTCCGGCTATCGGCGTCTGCGCGATGCCGGTGCCGTTAAATCCCATGCCGTAGAAGATATTGGGATGATCGCGCAGGTGGTCGAAGACAGGAACGTGTTCAGGCACGCAGTCGATCGGCCCCGACCAGTCATATTCGATCGCCACACCGCGCAGCGACGGGTAGACCCGATGCAGCTCTCGCATATTGTCGCGGCCGTGCTCCGGGCTGCGGTTGAAGCTGGCGCCGAAATTTCCACTGAAGGCGACGTTGCCGCTGCCACGACCGAAGACCACCCTGCCCCCGATGGTGCGCTGGTAGTAGAGCACCTGGGCCTGGGAATCGCAGATCGAGGCACCGTCGCGCCAGCCGATGCTGTCGAGCAGTTCGGGAACGGCGGCAGTGGCAATCACCTCGCTGCCGACGACATAAAGATGTCGCCGCAGTTCCGGCAGCGCGGAAAGCCAGGCGTTGGCGGCAAGCACGATTTTGTCGGCCTGTACCGCGCCATGCGCCGTGCGCACCGTACATGTCATGCCGGGTTCGATGGCGAGGACCGGGCTGCGCTCGTGGATGATGACGCCGCGTGCCAGTGCCAACTTGCGCAATCCGATGGCAAGTTTGGCGGGATGGACCGTGCCGGCAGTGGTCTCGACGACGCCGACATAGGAGGCCGATGAACCGGTGCGGCGTTGAATGTCCTCGGCCGTCAGCGGCCTGAAACGGTTTTCTCCAACAGCTGCCGTCAAGGCCACGGCGGTCTCCCAGGCGCCTTCCTGCGCAATGGAGCTTGCGGTCCACAGCCATCCATCCAGCCTCAGGTCCATGTCTATGGTGCCGTTTTGCTGCAGCGTCTTCAGTTCCGCGATCGATGCCACCGTGTCGGCGCACAGCAGGCGCGCTTCCTCGAGACCGACGACCGCACTGATCTGGTCGATTTCGGCGAACCATGAATGGACCTGACCGCCGTTGCGCCCCGAGGCCCCCGATCCGCACAGATCGGCTTCAAGGATCACCACCCGCGTTTGCGGCGCCAGTTCAAGGATCCGCAGCGCCGTCCACAGACCGGTATAGCCGCCACCGACGATCACCACGTCGGCGCGCTCGTCGCCTCGCAATGGCTCGGTCGCAGGGGCGGCGGCAATGTCCTGCAGCCAAAACGACCGGTCAGATGCAAGCGCGACCGCAGGCTGCCGCAAACGAATTGTACTCACGCTTGGGCTCCCTGCGCATCGACAATGAAGCTGGCATATTTGGCTGGCAGCCAATCGGGTATCGGACGCGGTCTCTGGGGAAACCCGCCAAGATGGGTGCAGGTCTGCGCCGCCGCGATCGACGCCCTGTGCAATGCCTCCAGGGCGCCGAGGCCGCCGAAATGGAAGCCGGCGAGGAAGGTGGCAATGAAACTGTCGCCGGCGCCACACGTATCCACGACATCGACAAGGGTCGCCGGCGCATGCACGACATTCGTGCCATCGTCGAAGTAGGAGCCGCGTCGACCACAGGTCAAAACTACCTGCCTTGCGCCGGCCGCCCTGAGCGCGCCCAGCGATGGCTCGATGGGAACATCGACATCGTCCGGTCCGGACGCAAACACAAGCGGGACACCGTCGAGCGGCAGCGCCATATGGGCAGTCGATAGATCGATGCTGAACGGCACATGGTCCGCCACCAATCGTTGAACAAGGTGCTTGTTGGCGTTGGTGCCGAGATGCACCCAGTCGGCCGCGGCGATGACCGCATAATGCGCGGGCGCCGGCATGTAGTTTTCGCCCACACCGAAGGATTCGTGCAGGAACTTCCGGTCGCCGGATTCATCGCGCAGCAAGGTGACGGCCGTATCGCCGCGACGCCGTTCGACGTCGTCCGGGGATAGGCCGGCACCTTGCAGTTCGGCAAGCACCACGTCGCCTTCGGGATCGTTCCCGACGGCGCCGAAATAGCGCGCGGACCAGCCGTTGCGCCGCCATTGCGCCGCGACATTCAAGGCGTTGCCGCCCACCGTCATCAAGTTGTTGGTCAAATAGGCATCAAGGCAATTGTCCCCGACCGCGATAAGCTTCTTCGACGTCATGCCGGCACCGTTGCGCAATTGAGGTATGGCGCGATGGCGCCAAGGCAGCGTGTCCAGGCTTTTACCGGATCGAGCGCGTAGGAGCCGTTGCCGAACGGCTCGAAGGTGAACTTTCCGGCATAGCCCAGGCGCGCGAGCTCGCTGACATAGTGGCCGAGCGGCAGCGTACCATCCCCCCACACCAGATGCCCGCCTGGTGTGCCGTCGACCAGATGGACATGCGCCAGCCGCGAGCCGAACAGGTCGACATAGCCGGCCACGGTGTCGCCGGCCGTGGCCATGGCGACAGTGTCGAGCACGACATCGACGTTGCCGGCGCCCACCTCATCCAGCATTTGGCGCAGGCCTGCCGCATCATTGACGAGGTTGCTCTCGAACCGCTGCAACGGCTCGAGCAGGCAGCGCACCCCGTTTGCGGCGGCGCGCCGGGCGATCTCGCCGATCGAACCGACCGCGCGGTCCCATGCCGGTTGCCGGGGTTCGCTCTCGTAGCCCCGGCCGGGCGTCAGGAAGAGATAGCGGGCGCCAAGCGCCGCGCAGATGTCGGCTGCACGCCAAAACCGCTCGATGCTGTCCTGGCGCAGTGCGGCGTCGCCGGAGGCAATGTTGATTGGATACAACACCTGCTCAGGCGTAAAGCACCAGGCCGACAGCTCGTTGTCGGCGAGTACCCGGCGAACGGATTCGACACGTGCGTCCGTGGCGTGGAACAGGTCCAGATGCTGGGCAATCCCCCACAGCTCGATCTCGCGCAGGCCAAAGCCTCGGATCGTCCTGGCGACCTCATCGAAGGGGAAGTGCTGGAAGCTGAAATTGGCTCCGATCAGCTGATGAGCAGCGAGCTGCGGCATGAAGGCTCCTTTCGGGAATTGCTATTTGCCGATGCCTTCGGCCAAGCCACGGATGAAGTAGCGTTGCGCGCCAAAGAACACGATCACGATAGGCAGCGCCGAGATCGTCATGGCCGCGAACACCACGGCATAGTTGGTCCCGTGGGTTGCCATGATCGACGTCAGTCCGACCGGCAGCGTCTGCACATCCGAGCCGCTCGTGAAGATCATGGCGAAGAGATATTCGTTCCAGGCGAACAGGACGTGCAGGATGACGCAGGAAATGATGATCGGCCGGCACAGCGGCAAGGTGATGCGCCAGAAGATCTGACCCTCGCTGGCGCCATCCATCGTCGCCGCCTCGTCGATGTCTTCAGGCAGATCCAGCATGTAGGCGCGGATGAGGAAGGTGGTGAACGGCACACGGAACGCCGTGTAGAGAATGATCAGCGCCCAGTAGGTGTTGTAGAGACCGAGCGCCTGCAACATCTTCACCAGTGGAATGATCGCCACGGTGGGGCTCAGCATCAAGCCGCCCAGAACGATGGCAATAACCAGCGGCTTTGCCGACATCTTGGTGCGGGTCAGGCCGAAGGCCGTCCAGGCGCTGATCAGGACGGTGCATATGGCCGAAGCGACGGTCACCAGCACCGAGACTGTCACGTAGCCACGCACGCCCTGGTTCCATGCCTGCATGTAATTGTTCCACGACCAATGGGTGGGCAGGGCGAAGGGATCGCCGAAGATCTGCGCATTGTCCTTGAAGCCGCTCAGCGCCATCCAGATCAGCGGATAGATGACGACGACACCAAGGCAGACCAGGAACGAATAGAGCAATGTCCTGGCGATGACCGACCACACATTCACGTTCCGGCTGCGACCGGCTGCGACCATCGCACTCATAGCTGCACCCGGCGGCGCTTGGTGTACCAGAGCTGTGCCGCACCTGTGAGCATGGTCAACATGAAGATGACGGCGGCGATCGCCGCGCCATAGCCGAAATTGTCCTCGATGAAGGCCTTCTGGTAGAGCCACGTGCCCAGCACCTGGCTGCTGTTGTTGGGCCCGCCTGCGGTCATCACCATAACCTCGTTGAACACCTGGAACGCGCCCGTGATGGTGACGATGATCATCAACCCCGTCATTTCCCGGGTGAGCGGAAAGGTGATGCTCCACAGGCGGCGAAGCGGACCCGCGCCGTCGATCGTTGCGGCATCGTAGAGGTCGCGCGGGATCTTCTGGATGGCAATGGCGAACAGCAGCGTCGAATAGCCAAAACCCTGCCATTGGCTCATGGCGATGATGGCATAGATGGCGGTGTGCTCATTGCCGAGCCAAGGCATGACGAGCTGGCTCAGTCCAACACGGCTGAGCGCGGCATCCAGCAAGCCGATCTGCGGCTGGTAGATGAAATAAAACAGCAGGCCGGTCACCGTGATCGAGATTGCCGACGGCACGAAATAGACGGCGCGCCACAGCCGGCGCCAGCTTTCGCTTTTCAGGTCCTCGATAATGGCCGCCAGCAGGAACGCGCCGAAGACCTGGAAGATGACGGAGATGAGAGCGTAGAGGCAGTTGTTCCACAGCGCCAGCAGCACGACCGGGTCATGCAGCAGCCGGTCGTAGTTGGCGAGGCCGACATTGGTGACCTCGCCGGTGTAGATGTCCTGGTCGGTGGTGCTGACGATGAAATTGTCGACGATCGGATAATAGACGAACCAGCCGATGAGGATGAGCGCGATCGCCGCCCATCGCAATGACAACAGGTTGGCGAAGCAGGCCCGCCGGCTCTTTGGCCGTTGCGGCCTGGCGACGCCGATGTCGGCGCCGCTGTCCACTGTGTCCGAGGCCCTTGCCATGCTCGCCTGCTTTATTTGGCCGCGGATGCGGCTTTGCGCACCTCGTCCATCACTTGCTCGGGCGTCATCGAGCCGCCCGCCAGCGCCTGCAGGTTGGACAGCCAGACGGCGGCGACGCGCGGTGGGTTGGCCGTATCCAGCCAGGGCATGAGGTATGAGGCGGCGTTGATATCCTTGAGGCCATCGACCACAGCCGCGCTCATGTTCGATTCCGAGGCGCCGCCGATGGTGGCGCTCGGCTGGCCATAGGGTGGCGAAGACAAGACCTGCGCATTTTCCTTCGAGGTCACGAACTTCATGAAATCGATCGCCAGCGGGATGTTCTTCGATGCCGCATTGATCATGTAGCCCTCCGGCGCGCCCTCGATCGACCTGGCGTCACCCTTGGCGCCGGCGGGCACCGGCAGCCGGAAGAATCCGAAATCGGCGGGCTTTAACGCCGACTCCGGCGTGGCGGCCTGATCGAACTCGATGATTTCCTGGTAGTACATAGCCGACTGGGCGTTGGTGAAGGCCTGGAGAGCCGAAGCATAGGATGTGCCGTTGACGCCGGCGCCATCGGTGCAGCGCTCGACAAGCTGGCTGAACTCCTTGAGTGCTGCGATATAGCCTGGGTCGGTGTATTGGGCGGTGGCCGGATCGAAGTCGCGTTCCAGCGTTCCCTGCGGCACGTTGTAGGCGAGCAGCTGGCCTGCAAAGTGGATTGCCGGCCAGGCCTCCTTGTTGCCGAAGGAGATCGGTGTCACGCCGGATTTGCGGATGGCGTCGCAGCTGGTCAGCAATTCCTCGAAAGTGCCGGGTGCCTTGAGGCTGAGCTTGGCGAAGATCTGCTTGTTGTAGCCCATGAACTTGGCATCCTGGTACAGCGGAATGCCATAGAACTTGCCGTTGTATTGGAACGCCTTGACGGCGGCTGGAGACAGCGACTTGCCCCACTCGGTATCGGCAGCAATGACGGGCGTGAGATCAACGGCGCGATTGCCGCGCACGAAATTGCCACCCCAGCTGCCTGTCCAGGAGAAATAGATATCGGGCAGCGAGTTGGAAGCGACCAGCGTCTTGGTCTTGCCCTTCACGCTGTCGTCGCTCTCCTGGATAAGTTCGACCTTCACATCCGGATGGAGCTTCTCATAGGCCTGTGCCAGGTTGACGAAATAGGGCGACAGCTGTTGCAGCCCGAACTTCGTCAGGACCGAAAGCGTGCCGGTGTATTCCACCTTGGCGTTTGGGTCGGCCGTGACAGCCGGCGAAGCGGCGGAACTGCCGCTTATCGACAACCCCAATGATGATACCGCGGCCACCGTGACCGCCACGATTTGCAGCGAACGTTTCATGGATAGCTCCTTCAGAGGTGAGAGGGGATCAATATTCCACGCGTTTGTAGTAGCGACGGGTGGTCAGCGGGTGGTTGCGCAGCACCTCGAGATGGGCGCTCAGCCGCTCGAGCAAGGTGGCGAGCAGAACCGGCGAGATCATGCCGCGGACCTTTGCGGAGATGCCCGGCAACTTGACCGAGGCCGCGTCCAGCGTGCGAACGCGGTCCGTGTAGCGCTTGGCGAAGTTCTCGACCCGGTCGGCCAGGTGCCGAAGGGCATCTTCGCCCTTGAACACGAAAACGCTGACGCCCGGCTCGACCAACTCGAGCGTACCGTGGAAGAAGTCGGCGGCGTGCACCGGGCGGGTGCGAATCCACTGCATCTCTTCGAGGATGCACATGCCGTAATAGTGTGCCTCCGGCCACACCGAGCCGGCGCCGGTGAAGATGTGATAGGTATCGTCCTTGATTGTCTGGGCCAGTTCGGCCGCCCTGTCCTCAAAGGCAGCCTTGGCGTCGGCAAGCAGATCCGGCAGCAGTTTGAGTTCGGCGACAGTGCCATCAAAATCATCATGTTCGCCGCGCTCTTCCAGCAGGGCCAGGACGATCAGCAGCGTCTGCAGGTAGAAGGATTCCGACGAGGTGTCGTCTTCGGCGAAGTTCGTGAAATTGTGGTCAGCCTCCCGTGCGATTGGCGTATCCGAATGGCCGGTGAGCGAAATCGTGCGCACACCACGTTTTTTCAGAAAGGCCATGAGCTCGACGCCTTCCTTGGTCGTGCCCGACAAGGACGGGATGACCACCACGGCCTTGCTGTCGAGACCGGCGGGCGGATCGATCACGACCTGCGCCGGATAGGCACCGCTCACCGGGAAGGTGGAACAGCGCTGCGCCAACTCGATCGCGGGCAAGGTTAGAAGCTGCACGCCGCCGGTGCCCATGAAAAACAGCCGCTCGACGCCATCTGCCAGCAGTGTGCGCATCAGTGAGCGAACCTCACCTGCGACGGCGACGGCCCCGCTTTGGATCTTCACGAAGCGGTCCCTATCGAAGTTCAGCATGACGTTTTCCTTGTATTTCGCATGTTACAGGCCTCTAGCCCGCCTTAGGCGTCGGTGGGCCGTCTAGCTCGTTTTCCCGATGTGAGATCGATCTCACAAGCAATAATGGGCACGCAATTTCGCCAATGGCAAGTCCTTTAGACGAAGTTCTCCGAAATCGAGGGGTTTGCTCTTTAGCGCACAGCGCGCCGGGCAACCGATCCGCGTACGATCAACCGGGTCTGAAATCGGGTACGGCGCGGTGCAACCTTTTTGCCGGCAAGCCGCTCCAGCAGGTATCTGGCGGCGAGCGGTCCGATCTCGGAGATGGGTTGCGCCACGACCGTTATCTGCGGATCGGTGAACGTGGCGAGGTTGAAGTCATCGAAGCCAACCACCGACACATCATGCGGAATCGAGAGCCCCATTGAACGCAGGCCAAGAAGCGCGCCTTGCGTCATGAGGCTGTCCACCGTGAACAGTGCGGTCGGGCGATTGCGCCGGCTGAACAGGCGGATCGTGGCTTCGATGGCGTGCTCGACGGTCGAGCGCGATACGCCGATGAGCGCTTCATCGATTGCGATCCCATGCGAGTGGAGCGAGTTTTGGTAGCCAGCCAAGCGTTCCTGTGCCGTAAAGATGCGTGACTCGTCGCGCAAAAGACCGATCCGGTGGTGACCGTTGCCAACCAGATAGTCCACTGCCTCGCGTGCCCCGCCCTCGTTGTCGACGACGACGCTGTCGCATTGCAGGTCCTTTACCACGCGGTCGATGAGCACGATCGGTGCGCCTTCGCGGGCCAGTTGCACAATATGCTGGCTGTCGGTCGCAGACGTTGGGGCAAGGATGAAGCCGCGAATGCTGAGCGAGCGAAGGCTCTCAAGCAGTTCTTTCTCCTGTTCTACATTCTCCTCGCTGCTGGCAATCAGAAGATTGTGGCGGTGCTTGCGCAGTTCCACCTCTATGTCGTGCGCGATTCGGGCGAAGAACGGATTCTGGATATCGCCGGGCACGAAGCCTATGATCGGCAATTGTCCGCTGCGCAGCGCCTGCGCGACGAGGTTGGCCCGATAGCCCAGCCTTTCGGCTGCCTCAAGCACGCGGAGCGCCGTCTCGTCGCCAACGTAACCATAGCTGTTGAGCGCCCGCGCGGCCGTGGCGCGCGACACCTTAGCCGCTGCGGCAACGTCCTTTAGTGTGATTCCTTTCTGGGTCACAGGTAACCGTCCTTCTTGGATCTGAACATTGCCTCAGATCATCCTCGGCTCGTCTTGCCGGCATCGTTGTGCGGCATATCGGACGATTCTCAAACTGCGAACATAGCTTTCGCAACTCCTTGCCACCTAATCGAGATACGTGCGCTGTTTGGCTATCTGGAAATTTGATCCACGAATGCACCTACATATTGTGCAGTCAGTTCATTGCCTTGCACTGCCAGCATACGGCAATGAGTTCACGCCATGGTCCAGGCGGCCTCCCTGGCATCGATCATAACACCGATGGAGACGACTAGCCTTGCCGCCAAACTCGTCCAGCGATTGGAGGCGAGCTTTCAAAAAGGTCGAGCCAGACGCTCAAGGCCCGCTGCACGGAGAGCCACAGGCTGGGAGACTCTGAGCAAATCGGGAATCTGAGTCGCTTGCTCTGAACCGTCGGCATCATGCTGCTAAGCGGTTTTGATCCTCCGGGGCTCCGCATTGGCAATAGCGACGAAAATGCTGTCGAGCAGACCTTGTCGCGGAAGGAACTTGCCAAGCAAGGGCACCTCGGCCAAGTACGCAAACAACGCCCGGAGACGAAGGCGCATCCGGCAGCACCCTTTTGGGGCCAGATAGAGACTCAGAAACCCAAAGCTTTCATCTTCCCGCTATTGAAACGGAGGACTCGATCGTGACGCGTGCGCCCGACCATCGCCAACGGTGGGCTCCAAACTGATCGAAACTTCTCGTCGACCTTTGCAAGGTGATTGATCATCGGGGAGACCAAAGCCGAAACACTGGGGTTGGTGTCTCCAGTGACGCTGAACGAAGCTTCAGGGAAAATCCCAAATCTGCCGATTTCCCTGGCGCTGTCATTGCAACGATCGAGACAATCAGGGAGACCGGACCGGAGGCACGAGAGGCCGCGTCCTTCCGTGGGGTCGCTCCTCCAAACCGTTTGACGCAATTTAGAGATGTTGCCTTGACCCCGCACTAGGGTCTACTGCATCTCCCAGCGGGAGCGTCACCAATGGCGAGAAAGTCTGTCCGACGCAAGTCAACGATTTATGATATCGCGGTGGCGGCAAAGTCGTCCCCGACCGCCGTCAGTCTCGTCCTCAATGGCTCGTGGCAACAGCACCGGATCAAGGCGGAAACCGCAGCGACCATCCTCGATTGGGCTGAGCGGCTTGGCTATGCTGTCAACCTCAAGGCACGAGGATTGCGGCTTTCCCGATCCGGACTCGCTGGAATGATCTTGCCACATTACCGCAATCGCTTCTTCGCCGGATTGGCCGAAGCCTTTGAAGCGGAATCCCGCGTCCACCGCTTGTGCCCGATCGTCGTCAGCACCCATCGCAATCCTGATAACGAGTTGAGTGTGACGGAAACCCTGCTGGCTCAGCAGGTGGAATTTCTCTTCCTTGCAGGCGTTCGTGACCCCGATCCGCTGAATGATCTGTGCCGGGCAGCGGGCGTCCGGTGCATCAACATCGATCTGCCAGGCCGTCGGGCTCCCTCAGTTGTTTCTGACAACTACGGGGGCGCCAAGGCGCTCACAGAGATCATTGTTCAGAAATTGAAAGAACGAGGGGGCTCCACCGAAGATCTCTTCTTCTTTGGCGGGGTCAGCGATGATGACGCAACACGTAGCCGTTTGCTGGGTTTTCACGATGCGCTGGCAGCGCATGGGATTGTTACGGGCCCGGGCACGATTGACTGCTGCGGATACGCACCGACCAACGCTGCTCGGTCTCTCGCTGCACGATACGCTCAGCTTGGGCATCTGCCCTCAGGTATGTTCGTCAACGGCGTGACCGCTCTTGAAGGAACATTGCGGTTCACTTCGACGCTAGCCTCAAGTGAGCTTGGACGGGTTGTTGTCGGAAGCTTCGACTGGGATCCATTCGCGGCGCATTTGCCCTTCGATGTGACCATGGTCCGACAGAATGTCGAGGTGATGATTGCTGAAGGATTTTCGCTTCTCGAGAATTATTCGATAGACCACTTTCCGCTGGTGACCGTACCGACCAGCTTTGGGCGAACCGGAGAGCATGACGGCGCCCAAGAAGATTGGGATTCGGCATCCAAATCGAGCATCGACCACTAGCAATTCTTTGTCACGAGACATCGTTGCAGAAGTTCAACTCCGTTCATCAGCACCTCGGATCTGGGTAGCACCGCCTCCACCCAAGGCTCGCGGGCGATCGCATGTCGTTCTACGGGTGCAGCCTGAGTGCGAAGGGCGGATCGTTTACATCAATCGAGAAATGTTTTTAGACGCTGGTGGCGTGACCGCCTTGCTAAATCTATTTAGCACCTTGACCGGCCGGCATTCAAAGTCTTTTATGGCGCGTTCTGGGGGGAATGCGGCGCCGAGTGCGTCAATGCCGTCGGGCACAAAGGGGTGGGCCAAACAAAGCCGACATGGGCAATAGGCAACTGAAAAACTCGTCAATCAGGGAGGAATTAAATGTTAGCAAAAACTATACTCGCGGCAGCGTTCGGCGCAGCCCTTTCGGTCGCCACAATGAATGCTGCGCTGGCAAAGGACGTCAAGGTTGGAGTTGTCGTGAAGATCGGCGGCATTCCCTGGTTCAATGCCATGGAAACGGGAATAAAGGAAAAGTCGAAAGAGCTTGGCGACGACGGCTTCATGGTCGGGCCGACCAGCGCCGACCCGGCACTTCAGGTCCGCGCGATCGAAGACCTGATAGCTCAGGGCGTCAGCGTAATTGGCGTCGTGCCGAATGATGCAAACGTTCTCGAGCCGGTTCTAAAAAAGGCGCGCGACACGGGCATCAAGGTCATAACCCATGAATCGCCAGACCAGGTGAACGCTGATTGGGACTTCGAAATGGTCTCGGCCGTTGGTTTCGGTGAGGCCCATGCCAAGCTATTTGCCGAGAAAATGGGCGGCAAAGGCAAGTACGTTGTGTACGTAGGTTCTCTTACTGTGCCCGCACACAATGCCTGGGCCGATGCTGCAATCGCCTACCTGAAGAAGAACTTTCCCGACATGCAGATGGTTGGCGACAGATATGGCGTCGCCGAGAGCGCCGATGACAGCCGAAAGACGGCTCTGGATGTGCTTGCCGCCAATCCTGACCTCGGCGGCTTCCTGACGTTCGGCAGTCAGGGACCGATCGGCGCCGGACGCGCGATCGAGGAGCAGAAGCTTGGTGACAAGGTGGTTCTTGTCGGTTCATTCTCGCCTAGCCAAGGCAGCGCAATGCTCAAATCCGGCATTATTGACGGCGGCTATATGTGGAATCCTCTGGAAGCGGGCAAAGTATTCGTAACGATGGCTGATTTTCTGGCGGGCGGCGGTGAAATTACCGACGGCATGACGATCGAAGGTCTGGGTGTCGTTCACCCTGACTTCAAAACCGGCACCATCATCGTGGACGCTGTGCAGCCTATCACGGTCGAAACGGTCGATGGTCTTGCAGCCCTAGGGCTTTAGATGGCGGACCATGGCTGGCGTGCCGGGGTGGCAAATCAATCCCGGCACGCCCCATCCTAGTCATTTCAGAAGGGCCCGCCGTGAACCTCGTCGCGTCTACGACGCAGGACCTCCCATCGGTTCTGTCGTTTAGCAACATAAGCGTCACATTTGGTGGCGTTAGAGCCCTCCAGGATGTCGCCTTCGAGGTTCTCCCGGGTGAAGTGCAATGCATCGCCGGTGAGAACGGCAGCGGCAAGAGCACCCTGATCAAGGTAATCACCGGCGTTTGTCAGCCGCTAGCCGGCGCAAACATGTCGATCGCCGGAAAGTCTGTCGACATCATGTCGCCGGCTGCGGCGCGCAGCGCCGGGGTGGAAGTCATCTGGCAGGACCTCGCACTGTTTCCTGAAATGACAGTCGCGGAAAATATCGGGATCAGAACTGTCCTCGGCAACATGCCTCGGCTCGTCGATCATTCGCGCATTCGCGAGGTGGCGCGAGGGCTGTTGGCGCGGCTTGGCGCCGACCTCGATGTCGACGCGCCTCTGCGTAGCTTTGCAATCGCCCAACGTCAGATCGTCGCCATCGCCCGGGCGCTCGCCGGCGATGCGAAGGTTATTTTCATGGACGAGCCCACATCGTCGCTTACTCAATCGGAAACAGACCGGTTGCTCGCGATCGTTCGAACACTCTCGAATGAAGGCATGGCCATCGTCTTCGTCAGCCATCGCCTTGCGGAAGTTCTGGAGATCTCAAGTCGCGTCACCGTTCTGCGCGACGGTAAGGTCGTTGGGGTGTTCCCGACCGCCGGAATGACCCAATCACGCCTCACCGAACTGATGACCGGCAAGACGTTCGACCAAACCGTGAGCACGAGAAACCTTAGTGGATCACCCGTCGTGTTGAAGATCGATCGATTGACCCGCGCAGGCGACTATGACGACGTTTCGCTGACAATACGGCGAGGTGAAACGCTTGGCCTGACCGGGCTACTCGGCGCCGGTCGCACAGAACTCGCGCTTTCTATTTTCGGCATGCTGCGCCCAGACCGCGGCAGCATCGCACTCAACGGGACGGTTCTTCATCTGAACTCCAACCGCGACGCAATCCGCGCGGGTATTGGATATCTCTCCGAAGACCGCTTGTCCCTTGGTCTCATACAAGCTCAGTCCATCGCCGACAACGCCGTTATCCCGGTGCTCGACAAGATCCTTGATCGAGGGCTGATCTCCTCGGAGAAGAAGGACGCGCTCGTCAATCATTGGATCGAGGAATTGGCGATAAAAGTCGGGCGGCAGACCGATGCGATTTCCACGCTCTCGGGCGGCAACCAGCAAAGGGTGGCCATCGCCAAATGGCTGGCGGTCGGCCTGAAACTGATCATTCTTGATTCGCCAACCGTGGGGGTGGACGTTGGCGCGCGGGCCGGCATCTTCGAGATTGTCGCCAAGCTCGCTGCCGAAGGCCTGGCGATTCTGCTGATATCCGATGAAGTGCCGGAGGTCTATTTCAACGCCGATCGTATCCTTCATATGGCTGCGGGCAAGATAGTCGCCGAATACGATCCGCACGCCATCCCGCTCGGCGACCTGGAAGCTGCCGTCTATGCGTAACCGCGGCAAGCTCTTCCGGGCTCATCCCACCGAGACATGGCTCGTTGTGGTTCTTCTCATCATGAGCGCAGGTCTCTCCGTTGCGAGCGACAAATTCTTCACCATTGCCAATCTCTTCAATCTGCTCAACACAAGCTCGACAAATCTGATCTTCGCGGTTGGGCTGCTGGTGGTGTTGATCGCTGGGGGCATCGACATCTCCTTCGCTGTGGCCGCGTCAGTGGTTCAATACGTTGTGGCGCTGGCTCTAGCCCAAATGGGAGGTGGTGATTGGTTCATCGGCCTCACCTTGGCGGCAATTGTCGGGATCGCCCTGGGTGCGGTGAACGCCGGCCTCATCTACTATTTCCAGATCATTTCAATCGTTGTCACCATCGCCACCTTCAATATTTTTTTCGGCCTTCTGATGTTCTTCACGCACGGTGTATCGATCTACAATCTGCCTGCATGGTGGACGCATCGCACTGTGCTTTTCGAGTTCCAACAGGCGAATGGCAATTGGGCCGAGCTAACACTGCCGGTTGCGATCATGGCGGTCTGCGTCGCCGCCACCTGGGGGCTTATCCGGTATACCACCACGGGACGGCAGCTATACGCTTTTGGCGATAACCCGGAGGGCGCCCGTCGCCTCGGTATCAACATCGCGGCGATGCACTTCATTGCCTTCGGCTGGCTTGGTTTGATGGCCGGGATCGCGGGACTTGTGCAGGTGCACTATTCCCAGGAAATCGTGCCCAACGCATTGGTGGGGCGCGAGCTGGACGTGCTGGCAGCTGTTGTCCTTGGCGGTGCCAGGCTGGGTGGCGGGCGCGGCACCGTGCTCGGTTGCATCCTTGGCGTGTTTCTTGTGTCGGTGACGCAAAACGGGCTGAACCTCCTCGGCATCTCTCCCTATGCTTTCAAGATGATCGTCGGGGCGATCATCTTGATTGCCATCACGCTGTCCAACGCGCCGCTCGGGCATATCCTCGCGGGCTTGCGGCAGAGGATGGGTACATGACGCAGCGCGTGCTCGAAACTGGAGCGCTACGGCACGGATTCTTGCGCCGTCTTGCCGGCACGTTGGGCGCCGAGAATATCGGACTTTTGCTGGCATTGATTTTGGTGATTGCATTCTTCGGATCTCTCTCGCCGCGATTCCTGTCCAAAGCTACCTTTGAATCGGTGGCCTTCCAGTTGCCTGAACTTGGACTGCTTACGCTCGCGATGTTGATGCCGATCATCTCGGGCGGCATCAATCTCGCCGTGACGTTCACGGCCAATCTCTGTGGCCTCACGCTCGCCTGGGTTCTTCAGGCCAACGGAGGACCGGACGCAAGCATCTATGCCTTTCTACTCGGTTCCGTTCTTGCGGTCGGCGTTGGCACGGCAAGCGGCTTGGTCATGGGCCCGGTGATAGCCTATACCGGCGCGCACCCCATCCTCGTTTCGCTCTCGGTGATGATTTTCCTGCGCGGCCTTGGCGAGTTTCTGACCCGCGGCGCCGATATTTCGGGCTTTCCCGAATTCATCCAGCCCCTGGGCCACGGCAGCATCGTCGGCATTCCTGTCCCGCTGCTGATACTGCTCGGCGCAGTCATCGTCTGGCATGTTTTGATGACCCGAACCAGGCTTGGCTTTTCAAACTATATGGTCGGCTCCAACATCGAGGCGACGCGCTATTCCGGCATCTCGACGCGACGCGTGATCATTCTGATCTACGCGCTGTCTGGCGCCATGTGTGCGTTGGCCGGCATTATCATGATGGCACGATTCAATTCCGTCCGTGTCGGCCATGGCGAGTCCTATGTGCTGATTACGGTGCTTGCCTGCTTTTTGGGCGGGGTGAATCCGTTTGGCGGCTTCGGCAAGGTCGTTTCGGTCTTCCTAGCCCTCATCGTTTTGCAGTTGCTTTCTTCGGGACTGAATCTCTTGGGCGCCAGCCAGCACCTGGCCACAGCCATTTGGGGCATCATGCTGATCGGCGTCATGATCTTGCGGTGGGCTGCCGGGCAGCTCAATTTCATGAGGATAACACGATGAAGGGTTTTGGCGTTCATACGAGCATGTGGACGAGTGGTTGGTCCGTAGAGGGCGCCGAGCACACTGTAGCGGCGGTGAAAAAATACGATCTCGATTTCATTGAAATTTCGCTGGCCGATCCATTTTCTTGCGATGCCGATCACACCCGCAAGCTGCTGGCGGCAAATGGCATGCAGGCGGTGTGCTCGCTAGGGTTGCCCGAATATGCGTGGGCATCGCGCCACCCACAGGAGGCGATTGACTTTCTCAAGGTGGCTATCGACAAGACGGCCGACATCGGAGCCCAGGCGCTATGCGGCGTAATCTATGGCGGCATCGGCGAGCGTACTGGCGTGCCACCTACGCAGGACGAACTTGATAACATTGCAAAAGTGATGACGTCCGCCGCCGCGCAAGCCAAGTCTCGCGGCATCGAACTCGGTGTTGAAGCCGTGAACCGCTACGAGAACCACATCATCAACACCGCGGCTCAGGCGGTGGCACTAATCGAGAGAGTCGGCGCCGACAATATGTTCGTGCACCTTGATACCTATCACATGAACATAGAGGAGAAAGGTATGGGCAACGGTATTATCGTCGCCCGCGATTACCTCAAATATATCCACCTCTCCGAGTCTGATCGCGGCACCCCAGGCGAGGGCAATTGCAATTGGGATGAGACGTTCGCAACGCTGGCCGCGATCGGCTTCAAGGGCGGGCTCGCGATGGAGAGCTTCATCAACATGGATCCGCGTCTGGCGTTTGGCCTCAGCGTGTGGCGTCCGGTGGCCGAGAGTGAAGCGGTTGTAATGGGCAACGGTCTGCCGTTCTTGCGCAACAAGGCACGGCAGTACGGGCTGATCGCATAAGTTACATCGCCATGCGAGATCGAAACTCGGCACATCATGAGCCGACTGCATCGACATTGCGGCGACTGCCTTCGAAGCAGGAGCCGCTTGAGAGGCAATATTGCGGCGTTTTAGATCCCGGCCTTCGGCTGCCCCCCGGGCGCAAGCAGCCAACCGGTCGGCGATCGCAACTGCCGTGAACAATCTATTTCACCGGCTCGGGCATCACAGCCTACCTTCGGCGGTTGCGAGCCGGCCCCGCATCAATTCGCGGCGCTTTCGAAACTCTGTGTATTCCTGGTCGGCCAGTACCCCGATCAGGATCACCGATCCACTCACGGCAAAGTTGAGTGAGGAGGGAATGCCTAGAAGATTGACAAGGTTCTGAAGCACCTGCAGCAAGATCGTTCCAAGCACCACACCAATGATTGAGCCTTCCCCGCCCCGCAACGAGAACCCTCCAAGGACGGCGGCGGCGATCGCGTAGAGCTCGTAGAAATTGCCGTGCGAGCTTGGCAGGATCGAGCGTGTGTACATTGCGAGAAAGATGGATGACAGCGCCGTCAGCCGGCGCAGATCACATAGGCGCAGATGATAACCCGGCCGGTACGGATTCCCGAAAACCGCGCGGCCTCTTCATTTTTGCCGACGGCGTAGAGGTATAGTCCGAAGGCGGTACGGTGCAGAACGACCAACATCACCGCCGCCAGGACAAGCAGGAAGACAAAAGAATGAGGAATGGGAATGGAGGTAGGCATTGTTGGTAAGAACCGAAACCAGATCGGTGCGACCGGTGGTGAGATATTCCAGATCCTCGAAGCGGGTTTCGTAGGGAAAGCCTGCCGTCGCATCTTGGTGTTGCCCTGCTGCTCGCCGGCATGAAGATCGCCCGCACCATCCTGCGTCAGCCGGCCCTGCAGGCGGTGATCGCCGAGGAGCTGTCGCTGGGCGGGGCCGCCGACCTTTCCGATCAGTCCATAACAGACCACATCCTCGAACACGCCAAAACGGTCTATCACCCCTGCGGCACCTGCCGGATGGGCAGCGATGACCAGGCGGTGGTCGACCCGCAATTGCGCGTGCGCGGCGTGCCGCGCCTACGCATCTGCGACGCCTCGATCATGCCGCGTCTCATCAGCGGCAAAACCAACGCGCCGGTGATCATGATCGCCGACCGCTGCGCCGATTCCATCCTCGGCAGCGCTTAGCGAAAAACGGGCAGCCGAGAGAAATCCAGGCTGTTTTGAGACGGTGTATCTGTCCAGCGCATGCAGCGACTTGTCGCGACCGAAACCGGACAGCTTGACTCCGCCGGGCGGCACGGTGATGTCGGCGCCGCCATACATTGCATAGGTCCTATCAAATCGAGACTGGGACAGCGATGCCAACGCGCTGCTGTTGGCCGCCAGAAAGCTGGTGCGGATACGCCTGGAGAAATTCAGGCGATGCAGGCAGCTTCACCAGACGCAGCAGTTCCAGCAGCATCCATGACGGCGCCGAAGTCGCGCCCGGCTTCCAGATCATCGCTGCGCCGGCCACACGCCCGGCCACTCGGTCTACCTCGCAAACTACGGCAAGGAACAGCGCATGATTTCGGCCGACACGATGTATGTGCCAGCGCTGCTGGCGCCGCATCCGGAGTGGCAAGGCAGCTACGACCAGGACGGGCCGATGGCGATCACCACGCGGCACAAGCTGATCGATCGCGTGATTGCCGACAACATCCGGATCTCGGGCGGGGGCTCTCAGAGAGGTTCCTGCTATTGCTGCTGCAGGCCGGTGATCATGGCAATGATCTCGTTCTTATCGGTCTTCGCGGTCTCGCGAATTCCAATCTGCTTGCCACGCCTGAGAACACAGATGCGGTCGGAGAGCTTGAAGACCTGGTCGAGGCTGTGGCTGATGATCAGGATGCCGACATTGCGCTGCTTCAGCGACTGGACGATAGCCTCCACCCGGGCGGTTTCGGCAACGCCCAGCGCCGCCGTCGGCTCATCCAGCAGGATCAGCTTGCTTGCCCAATGCGTGGCGCGCGCGATCGCAACGCCCTGGCGCTGGCCGCCGGAGAGATCGCGGATAGTGGCGTGGGCGGAGGGGATGCGCACGTCCAGTTCCTTCACCAGTTTCTCGGTCTCGTCGATCATGCGGCGGCGGTCGAGCAAACCGAGGCGGTTCAGCGGCTCGCGGCCGAGGAACATGTTCATGTAGACCGTCTGCTGGTCGGCCAGCGCCAGGTCCTGGTAGACGACCTCGATGCCGTGCGCGCGCCCCATGGTGGCATTCGACATCGTCACCGGTTTTCCTTCGATGACGATGGTGCCGGACGAGGGCGGGTGGACCCCCGAGACGATCTTGACCAGCGTCGACTTTCCGGCGCCGTTGTCGCCGACGAGTGCAACGATCTCGCCCGGGAAAACCTCGAGCGAAAAACTCTCGATCGCGGTGATGCCGCCGAAATTCTTGCGAATGTCGTGCAGCTGAAGGATGGGCGCGCTCACCGTCATGTGTTTCTCCTAGACTGGCCAGGCATAGGGTTCACCGAAGCCGTTCTCGATGGTTTCCACTTTCGGATTGTCCGTCGAAATGCCCGACACGCCGACAATATGGGCGCGGGTGACGAAGGCCTGGCCACGGAAGCCGAACACGGCGCTGTCGCCAGGCTTCGGCGCGTTCGCGCCGGCGGCATCGATCATGGCGTAATAGTCGATCGCCGAGGGCGGCGGCACCTCGACGCTGCGCAGTGCCGAGCCTGCCGTTGTCGGTTCAGCCGAGACGATCGCCTTGACGTCGTAGTCGGGGAAGATCGGATCGATGTAGAAGCCGCCGCCAAGGCAATAGGCCTTGCCGCCGGAGAGATGCGAGACCTCGGCGAGATAGAGCACCGCCGGCAGCTCCGGCAAATCTTCCATGACATGCAGCGCGGTGGTGCCATGTAGTCCATTGCCGGGCTCGCACTGCGTCGCGCCGGCCTCGGCGAGTGCCGCCAGCATAACGCTCGACGTGGTGCCCGGCGCGTTGATCTCAATGTCCTTGCGGCCTGCCTTAGCCAGCGCTTCCGCAGCTTTCGCGAGCGTCGCCAGATTGGGGGTCGGCAGCACTTTTCGCGAAGCATGGTCGAACAGCAGAGCAGGGAAAGTGGTGATGCCGGCGAAACGGCCGCCTTCGACGGCATCCAGCCGGTCGGCGACATCGATAATGTCGGCGGCATTGAAACCGCCTTCATGGCCGCGATAGAAGATATCGCCTTCGGCGGCGATGCGGGCCAGCAGATGCTGCACATAGCCGGCCGCCTTGGCGCCTGTTGCCGCTTCCCCAGCCTTGGTATCATTGAACACGGTCCAGTAGTCCGGCTTGAAGGTTTTCGCCGCAGCCGCCGCTTCGAATTTTGCGACCTGCTGGAGATGGCCGAGATGGCCAAGCTTCATGCCTGCCTTGTGGGTGGCGCGGGCGCAAGCCATGTCGACGGCGACCGCGCGGTCAATGCCGCCGCGCATCACAGCCCGGCAGAACGACGAGGAGCGGCCGACCTGCTTGGTCATGGCGAAGATCTTCAGGCCGTTGCGGTTGGCCTCGCTCTTGAGAACCCGCGCATTGGCCTCAACCGTGTCGAGATCGAGCACATAAGCATTGGCCGGCAGCTTACCTTGCTGGTGCAACCGGATAGCTGATTCGATGAAGGCGGGGTTGCGGCGGCGCAAAATGTCGAGAAACATGGATGGCTTCCTTCAGCGGTTCTTTTCGCGCAGCGACACGGCGACTGCGGTCAGGATGATGAGGCCGCGCACGATCATCTGGTCGGAGACCGACAGGCCCATCAGGATCAGGCCGTTGTTGAGCATGCCCATCATCAACGAGCCGACCAGCGCGCCGACCACGGAGCCCTTGCCGCCATTGAGCAGCGTGCCGCCGACGATGACGGCGGCGATGACCGTCATCAGGTCGGTTTCGCCGAGAGTATATTTCGCCGCCTGCAGGCGACCGGCATAGAGCAAGCCGGCAAGACCGGCGAGCCCGCCGCTGATGGTCAGCACGGCGAGCCTGATCCTGGGCACGCTGATGCCCGATACGCTTGCGGCGCGGGCATTGTCGCCGGTCGCCAGCACATGCGCGCCGAAACGGGTTTCGCGGAACACCAGGTGGCCGATGGCCACGGCAATCACCGACCACCAGACGAGTGAGGGGACACCGAGCAGCGAGCCGGAACCGAAGAAGCCGGTGAACGCTTCGTTGGTCACCGAGATCGAGCGAAGGTCTGTCATCGAACGCGAAACGCCGGCGAACAGGCCGAGCGTCGCCAGCGTCACCAGGAAGGAGGGCAGCCTGACATACGCCACCAGCACGCCGTTGATGACGCCGATCAGCAGGCCGGCGCCGAGGCCGGCGACTATCCCTGCCGGCATGCCGTACGCGTTGAAGGTGACGGCGGCTGCAAGGGCCGCCACCGCCACGATCGAGCCGATCGACAAATCTATTTCGCCGGCCGACATGACGAAGACCAGGCCGATGGCCATGATCGTCACCGGCGTCGTCTGCAACACGATGTTCGATAAGTTTCGGACGGTGAGGAAGCCGCTGTCCCTCAGCACAATGGCGAAGAACAGGAAGATCGCCAGGAAACCGAGGTAGACGACGTATTGCTGCAGGTTGAAGCGGCTGGCGAAGCTGCCACCGGCACTGGTGTTGGCACTGGACATTTATCCCTCCGGTGGTGAGCGCTTCGCCTCGAGCCTATCTCATCGCGTCCGCGATGGCCGCCGGTACGTCCCTGTTGAGGGACTTCTTCCAACCGTCCTTCACCGTGTCCTTGGTGACGGCGATGGAATCTACGGCATAGAATGGTTCGGCCTTCTTGCCGACCAGCGAACCTGCCGAGGCGCGCGCCAGCGTCACGCCGATGCTGTAGGCCTCGTCGGCGACGAGGGCCGCGATGTTGCCGCCCTTGACCATGTCGAGCGCGGCAGGCTCGTTGAGGTCGAGCGTGACAATCTTGGTGTGTGTGTTGCCGGCACCGCGCAAGGCCGAAAGCACGCTCAGCGCCGGTTCGGCCCAGGTGACATAGATGCCGTCCAGGTCCGGATGCTGGGTGATCATCGCCTGGGCGATGTCTTCGCTGCGCGCCGGGTCGGCCATGCCGGCCTCGGCCTCGATCTTCATATCGGGATAGTCCTGCTCGATGGTCTTCTTGAAGGCCTGGTCGCGCTGGTTGGTGACGTAGAAGTCGGCATCGTGGAAGATGTAGCCGACCTTGCCTTTCTTGCCGAGCGCCTCGGCCATGGCGATGCCGGCCTTGTTGCCCATCTGAAAGAGATCGTCGGAGACGATGGTGACATAGTCACTGCCCTGCTTGTAGCCGGCCGGGGAATTGTCGACGAAGCCGAGCTTGACGCCGGCCTGGCGTGCCGGATCGTAGACCGAAGCTGCAGTCGCCGGATCGACGGGAAGCGACAGGATGATCGACGGCTTTTTGGCCATCACCGTCTCGATATCGGCCTTCTGTCGCGCGGCGTCGAAACCGGCATCGGTCTGCGCCACCACCTCGATGCCGAGGCGCTTGAATTCGTCATGGGCGCCGGCGTTGACGGCGTTGGTGTATTCGCTCATCTCGTGCCAGACGAGGGCGGCGGTGAACTTGCCGTCCTTGATCTGCTGCTCTTCGGCTGGCGTCAGCGTAAGACTGCTCGCCGGCACCGGCTTTTCACCATTCGGTCCTGTGGTGACGCCTTCAGCGGCGAAGGCGTGCATGGCTAGCAGGCTCGCCACTGTCGTTATGATTACAGATGCTTTGCGCATGTCCCGGTTCCCTTTTTGTTGTGTCGAAGAAAAGCTCCGGTGCGGCGGGCCGCGCCGGAGCGAGAGCCTTACTTGGCCGCGTCGAGCACCGGCTGCGGCGCGTCGCGGTTGAGCGAGTCCTTCCAGCCCTGCGCGACATTCTCCTTGGTGACGGTCAGGGCCGGGGCGACGACGAAGGCTGGTGTCGGCTGGCCAAGCAGCGACTTCATGCCGGAGGCAGCCATGGCGCGGCCGAGTTCATAGGCCTTGTCGGCGACGAGGGCTGCGACATTGCCGCCCTTGACCATGTCGAGCGCGACCGGCTCGGCGAGGTCGAGCGTGACGATCTTGGTCCTGGCGTTGCCGGCGCCGCGTAGCGCCGACAGCACGCCGTCGGCCGGCTCGGCCCAGGTCACGTAGATGCCGTCGAGATCGGGATGCTGCAAAAGCATCGCGTTGGCCAGTTCCTCGGCGCGGGCCGGGTCGGATATGCCCTGTTCGGCGACGATCTTGATGTCGGGATAGACCTTCTCGATGGTGGTCTTGAAGGCTTGGTCGCGCTGGTTGGTGACGTAGTAGGCAGCGTCGTGGAAAATGTAGCCGACCTTGCCCTTGCCGCCGATCGCCTTGGCCATCGCGTCCGCAGCCTGCTTGCCCATCTGGAATAGATCGTCAGTCACGATCGAAGCGTAATCGGTGCCCTGCTTGTAGTCCTTGGGCAAGTTGGACAGGAACACCAGCTTGGTGCCGTCCTTGACCGCCTGGCGGAAGGCTTCTGCCGAGGTGACCGGGTCGAGCGGCAGCGCCAAGATGACGTTGGGCTTGGCGGCCAACGCCGTCTCGATGTCGCTGCGCTGGCGGGCGGAGTCGAACTGGGCATCCGTTTTGACCGCAATGGTGATGCCGGCGCGGGCGAATTCGTCGGTGGCGCCGGCGGTTACCGCATTGGTGAAATCGGACGAGGTGTGCCAGAGCAAGGCAGCCTTGTAGCCCTTGTCCTTGAGCGCGGCGATGTCGGCATCGCTTAGGATCACGTCGGCACTCGGCGTGGCGCTCTCGCCCTGCGGGCCGACCGTCTGTGCGAAAGCTGGGTTGGCGGCAAGGATCAATCCGCCGGCAAAGGCGGCGGCGATCAGTGTCTTCATCGGCATGTCAGTTCTCCCATTTGCTTCGTTGGTATTTCAGTCGGCCACGCCGCAGTAGCGGGCCATGAAGGCGGCGAAGCCGACTATGCCGGCGAAAAATTCCTCGACATCGACGTGCTCCTCGAATGTGTGGCAATTCCTGATGTCGCCGGGCGCGCAATAGACGGCAGGAATACCGAGCTGATTGATGAAGAAGGGGGACTCCGACCAGAATGGTGCGCCCTCGATGACGCCGCGTCCGCTCATTGCGCCGGCCATCGCGTCGGACAGCATGGCGACTTCCGCCCGCGTTTCGCCGATCTCGGCAGCGGTGCCGCCCAGCCTGTGGTCGCGGCCGGCGGGGTAGGCGAACTCTACCGAAATATCCGGATCGGTGATCGCGCCGCGCACGGCAGCCTCGATCTCGGCGGCGGCGGTGTCGAGGTCTTCGCCAGGCAACAGCTTACGGATCAGCGAGAGCGTGCAGCGCTCGGGGACGGCAATGTAGCCGCCGCCGGCAAGCCCGGTGATAAGCAGGAAGCCGCGCCCGACCAGTTTGTGCTCGGCGCGCGCGGCGACCTCATCCGAATGCTTCCAAAGCGCCGTCATCGCGGCATGGCTTGCACGGAGCGCATCCTTGCCGAGTTCTGGCACACCGAAATAGGCGGATTTGCCGGTAATCGAGATATCGGTGATGAAGAAGCCGATCTGCGCCGCATAGACGGCCAGGCGGGTCGGCTCGACATAGACGCTGAAATCGGGTGCTGTGACCTCGCCGGCCTCGATGCGTCCGACGAAGTGCTTGATCCCGGCGGAAATGCCGGTGCCGGGCTGGCCGCTCTCCTCGTCGCCGATGAAAGCAAAGGCGACGTCGCCCTTGAGGCGAACGCCGGCCTTGTCGAGTAGCGCGAGTGCCGCAAGCGAAGCAGTGATGCCGGCCTTGAGGTCGCCGGAGCCTCGGCCCCAGACAGCACCATCAATGATCGGGGCGGCGAACGGATCCTCACGCTCGGTGCCTGCCCAATGCTCGCGCCAGCCGTCGACATGGACGGTGTCGGTATGGCCGATGAACAGCAGGTGCTTTCCCTGGTCGGCCCCCTTGCGCTCGCCCCAGATGTTGGGCCGCCCGGGAAGGAATTCCGTCCTGGTCAGGCCGCTGAGGTCAAGGTCGCGCATCCTGGCTTCTAGGAAGTCGACGAAGTTGGCTTCGTTGCCGGTGATGCTCTCTCGGCCGATGGCGCCGCGAAACAGCGTTAGTGCGTCGTCGCGGTCGAGCGCTGCCTGCAGGCGGGCGGTAATATTGCGAGTCATATCGCGGCCTCCTTCAGCGCGGCGGCCTGGGCAGGCGGCAGCGAAATCCGGCCATCAGGCGCGTCGACGCCGAACAGCGTGTTGTGCAACTGGCCAAGGCCGATTGCCGCCGCGCCAATGAGGGCTGCGCGTGCGCCGAGTTCGCTCGCCTCGACCCTGACCGGATAGGGGAAGCATAGCGGCAGAAGCGCCTGCACCCTGGACAGGATTTCGGGCCTCAACCCAATCGAGCCGCCGAGGATAAACTTTTCTGGATTGGCGATTGCCGCGATTGCCGCAACGCCTTGCGCCAGATGGCGGGCAGTTTCGTCGAGCACGGTGAGCGCGTCCTTGTCGCCAAGCGCGGCATTCTCGAATATTGCCGGCACCGAGACCTGCCTGCCGGTGAGAGCGTGGTAGCGATCGGTCATGGCGTGGGTGGCCACCGCGCGTTCGAATGCGCCGGTGCGCAGTGATTCCTCGGTGAAGGGATCGGCCCCGATCGGCATGAAACCGATCTCGCCGGCGGCGTGCCCAGCACCCCGCACCAGATGGCCGCCCAGCATCAGCCCGCTGCCGATGCCGGTGCCGAGCGCGATGTAGGCGAGATTGTCGATGCCCTGGCCTTGGCCGAGCCAGTTCTCGCCAAGCACCGCGAGATTGACGTCGTTCTCGATCATCACCGCGACGCCGAGCGCTTCTTCGAAGGCATCCAGCACATTCATTGTGTCGAAGCCGGCAATGTTCGGCGCCATTAAAATGCGGCCGGTGGCCGGGTCAGGAGCGCCAGGCGCGCCGATGACGGCCAGGCGTATCTTCTTGCGCGCGACGTGCTGTCTGGCCGCGGCATCGAAGGCCAGCGCTGCAATCTGATCGACGACGAACTGGCCGCCGCGCGGATCGGTCGGTGTGGCGGCTTCGGCAAAGATCTGGCAGGCAAGGTCGGTCAGCGCGACCCGCACCTTGGTACCGCCAAGGTCGACGGCGATGATATAGGCTGCGTCGTGGACCAGTTCGTAGGTAACGGCGGTGCGCCCGACATGGCCGCTGGTGCGGCCGGTTTCCTGGACCCAGCCCTCCTGCTCGAGCCCGCGCATGATTTCGGAGATGGTCTGCTTCGACAGGCCCGTCAGCTTGGCGATCGAGGCGCGGGAGATCGGCCCGCCCTGGACGATCGCTTCCATCACGGAGCGCTGTGAGAACTGACGGGATATGCGCGGCAGGTCAGTCACATTGAACTCCGGTTAATTCGTTCTATGACCGAACTTATTATTCGGAACTGGACCTGTCAATGTATGTTCGCGAGCGGCGGTTTTTGCGTACGCGAACATTGATCCGGAGGCAGGATTCAGGCGCGTTGCTGCTGTTCGGCAGAAGATAAATGCGGTCAGCGAATGGCTGGATCAGCTTCTTGAATCAATTGGGCGAACAGCTTCGTAACGCATTGACAAATAACGATCATGCTAGTCTCTGAGGGTCACTGTTTTCTACAGGAGATCAATACAGCGGATGGTTCGCCGGTCCATATCTCTCGTATCTCTCGTATGGGTCTGTCGAACCAAAGGACGATGAACGAGACCAACTATTGGCTTCGAGAATACCGGTGATGTATCGCGGGTCTGCCTCCTAGTGAATGGCTCAAATGGGTCCGGCAGCGGAACGTCCGTTTGCAGTTTGCAAACGTGGATAACTACCATACCGCCTTAACTCGCAAAGACCCGTTTGACGCCAACTGGGCTGGCCCGAAGCCGACCTCTCCGTCCAGCATGGTCCGATCATATTCGGCGCAAGCTGCTCGCTTGAACCGTGGGATAGAATTCCGCCAATCTCGACCCGCCTATGCCTGGGTGGCCCCTGCTCACAATCACGAGCGTAGCGCCATCTTTCCGAATGGCCGGGTGAGGCTGGAGAAATCGCCGCTGAACCTTCTCGACCAGCCATTCTCCGGCTTTGGCAAAAAGCCGGTTCGAAGGCTTTTCCGCCATGTGCCGTTGCCTTTCGCAACGAACGGTCAACCGACTGTGAATAGCACTTGCAGGCACGTGGTTGTCAGGCGCCCACCGAACTTGACAAGCAGTCTTGCAGGAACTGCGTCGAGCACTGAACGTTTGACCAAGCGCGGGCATCTCCGCCTTGGCTAAGGACCATCAATGTTCACGTTCATGTTTGCCACCGGCATCGAGAACAGCACCCCCACCATTCGACAAGGCCGGGAGCGCGTCGACGAAATGGAAAAATGCCGCTTCTACGAACGATGGCGCACCGACTTCGAACTGGTCCAGGATCTCGGGGTGCATTTCCTCCGCTACGGACCTCCCATCCACAAAACATGGCTGGGTGACGGACGTTATGATTGGGCATTCGCCGATGAGACCTTCGCGGACCTGAAGGCGAAAGACATTCTTCCGATCGTCGACCTTTGCCATTTTGGCGTGCCGGACTGGATTGGCAACTTCCAGAACCCGGACTTTCCGACACTATTCGAGCACTACGCCAGGGATTTCGCGATGCGCTATCCGTGGATCCAGCTCTTCACCCCAATAAATGAGATGTTCATCTGCGCCACCTTTTCGGCCCGCTGGGGATGGTGGAACGAACAACTGAGCAGCGACACTGCTTTCGTCACCGCCCTCAAGCACATCGTGAAGGCGAACGTGCTTGCCATGCGGGCGATTCTCGAGGTGCGGCCGGACGCCATCTTCATTCAGAGCGAATCCTCGGAATACTTCCACGCCGATTCTCCCGAGGCGGTCGGCAGAGCGGAACGGTTCAACAGCGAGCGTTTCCTGTCGCTTGACCTCAACTACGGTCATGACGTCGACGCGCACACCTATCGCTATCTTCTCGAAAACGGGATGACGGCCGAAGAATACAGTTTCTTCCTGGAAAGCCATCTGCGCAGGCATTGCGTGATGGGCACCGACTATTACCAGACCAACGAACATCGGGTTTGGGCAGACGGAACGACGTCCGGGTCCGGCGAGGTGTTTGGCTATGACGAGATCACGCGGCAGTACTTCAACCGCTACCGGCTTCCCGTAATGCATACGGAGACCAACATCAGCGAAGGCCCCAATGGAGACGAGGCCGTCTATTGGCTGTGGAAAGAGTGGGCCAACGTGCTGCGGATCCGCAACGATGGCATCCCCATCGTAGGTTTCACCTGGTACTCGCTGACGGATCAGGTGGACTGGGACAGTGCGCTTCGGGAGAACAACGGACGGATCAATCCGCTCGGCCTCTATGACCTCGACCGAAATCCGAGGGCGGTGGGGCGCGCTTTCAAGGCGCTGATCGCGAACTGGAACAAGCTGTTGGCCACACAAAGTGTCTGCCTTGCTTTGCCGGTCTTTCTTCCCTCACAGCAAGACGATGCCATTGTTCGCGCGCAACAGGATTATGCGCGCAGCCTGCTGAGCGTGGATCGGGTCGCTGAAGGCTGGACTGAACCACTTGCTGCTCCCCAGAAAGAGGTCGAACCCGATGCGCCTGGATAACAAGATTGCATTGTAACCGGTGCTGCAAGCGGCATTGGACTGGCCATCGCCATGCGGTTGGGCACCGAAGGTGCACGGGTGAGCCGACGTGGGTGGAGGCAAGGTCGAGAAGGCGCGCATCGGTTCGACAAGGGGCGCGCCGGGGAGGCCGCTATCACGGTGCTGTCGACTTGCGCTCACGCGTTCGGCAGGTTGGCAATAATCGTCAACAACGCGCCGGCCTGATAATCTTTAACTATTGAGGCATTCACTAGAGCGGGCTGGCTGAAGGTGCTGAGCGTCGACCTGCTGGGAGCAATTTATTTCGCCGGAAAGGCATTCGCTCATATGACATCTGGCGGCGTCATCGTAAAACATATTGAGTGTGCGCGGTCGAGACGAGCTCCGCATGTCGAGCTATACGCCGCGGCAAAGGCCACCCTCCTGTCTCTAACCGAGACCCGACGCAGTTCGCACCTTGGCCGACTGGGCATGAATCCGGACGATTACCGAACCAAATTGAACCTGCCTCGCAATTACCCGATGGTGGCACCCAACTATTCGGGAAGCGTTCCGCATATCGCCTCTAACACCCAGTAGCGGACAGCTCTCGCCTGAGGCGTCAGTCGTCGTTGAAGCGCTCCGGCATCGCATTCGAGGCCAAGGCTGGTGCACAAGGATCATGACATCGAATTCCACTCTTTACAGGAACAAGTGCCTTTCCTCGGGATTAGGATTCGACGCCGCAACGGCGTCGAACCCCAAAGGAGACTCACATGAAACGTAAGATTTTGACAGCTACAGCGATCTCTCTCTGTCTCGCCACCGCGGCCTTGGCGCAGTCGTCGGGAACATCCAGCGGCACGAACGGAACGTCCGGCTCATCGGCCGGGTCCAGTATGAGCTCTACGTCCGGCTCCGGCCAAAGCGGTATCCCGAGCGGCTGGGACAGCAAGCTCTCCGGCTCATTCTTCAGCGACGCCAATTCGGGAAGACTTCTGTCGCAGGATGAGATCCGCAAGAACTGGTCGTCCCTGAGCTCTGAACAGCAGGCACAGGTTCGCTCCGACTGCTCGAGGATGACGGCCAGTAACGGCACTGGCTCTGGCACAATGACCGGCACGTCAGGTAGCTCGGCTTCGACCGGCAGTGATACAACGGCGAGTATCGGCACCGGCTCTGGCACAGCCACCGGCACTTCAGGCAGCTCTGGTTCGACCGGCAGTAACACCACGGCCAGCAACAGCACTGGTTCGGGTACAACCACCGGCACGTCGGGATCCTCGAATACAGCTGGCGATACGACCGCCAGCACCAGCACGGGTTCGGGCGCGAACTCGGCTGCTCAAATGGCTTCGATGCGGCAACTCTGCACTCAGGTTCAAGGGATGTGAGTGAATGCGGCGCTCCGGGCCGGCTTGGCCGGAATAAGAAGAGGCCTTGAAGGCCCGGGCATCGCTTTGGTTTGGTAGCCATTTCGGCGCTGAAGTCGGCCGGAAATCGGGGTGACAACTCGGCGCTTGTCGCGCTGCTTTTCTATCGCCGGCGACCGTCCCTCGCCAATAGCGCGCTTCGCGTCGAGACACTTCTCCCGGCTGAGGCAAGCGAGATTCCGTCCCGTCCATACCTGCCAAGATAGACCGTCTCCTGGCGTCCGTTGAGCCTGTAGTCCAGCCGAACCAGATCGCACCACTGGGCATCGCGCGGACATACATGCCGTCACGGTCTGCAATCCTATAGATTTTCTCTTTTGGTTTCAGCGCCTTAAGGGCGGCATCCGTCTGAAAAGTACCGTCAGTACAATTTCGAGGCTCTTCGGCAGAAATTTTGTTTTATCTTCAATTCCTTAAGGCATAAAAAAGTACCGTCAGAGCCTCATTGGATCTGACGGTACTTCGAAAAATCTGAGCTAGCAATATGCGGAAGGTCCGTCAGCCGGTCCGTCAATCCAATCTCTGCGCACCGATTGTCGCCGAATGGGTTTATATGTGTTGTCAAATAGTTATGGCGTACAATGGCGTGTTTTCGGCGGCGTTTGAGTGGGCCTGAATCATTCCCACTCGATGGTGCCTGGCGGCTTTGACGTCACGTCGTAGACGACGCGGTTGATGCCGCGGACTTCGTTGATGATGCGGGTGGCCGCCGCGCCGAGGAAAGCCATGTCGTAGTGGTAGAAGTCGGCGGTCATGCCGTCGACGGACGTCACGGCGCGCAGGGCGCAGACGAATTCGTAGGTGCGGCCGTCGCCCATCACACCGACGGTCTGCACCGGAAGCAGCACGGCGAAAGCCTGCCAGATGGCGTCGTAGAGGCCGGCCTTGCGGATCTCGTCGAGATAGATGGCGTCGGCCTCGCGCAGGATTTCGAGCTTTTCGCGGGTGATACCGCCGGGGCAGCGGATGGCAAGGCCTGGTCCAGGGAACGGATGGCGGCCAATAAAACTTTCGGGCAGGCCGAGTTCCTTGCCCAGTGCCCTCACCTCGTCCTTGAACAGTTCGCGCAGCGGCTCGACCAGCTGCATGTTCATGCGCGCCGGCAGGCCGCCGACATTGTGGTGCGACTTGATGGTCACCGACGGGCCGCCGGTGAAGGAGACGCTCTCGATGACGTCGGGATAGAGCGTGCCTTGCGCCAGGAAATCGGCGCCGCCGAGTTTCTTGGCCTCTTCCTCGAACACTTCGATGAACAGCCGGCCGATGGTCTTGCGCTTCTTCTCGGGGTCGGACTCGCCTTCCAGCGCCGAGATGAATTTTTCCGACGCGTCGACCAGGATCAGCGGCAGATTGTAGTGCTGGCGGAACATCGCCACGACGCCGGCCGCCTCGTCCTTGCGCATAAGGCCATGGTCGACAAGAATGCAGGTCAGCTGGTCGCCTACCGCTTCGTGGATCAGCAAGGCAGCGACCGATGAATCCACGCCGCCCGACAGCGCGCAGATCACCTTGCCCCTGCCGACCTGTTTGCGAATGGTCTCGACCGCGTGCTCACGATAGGCGCGCATCGTCCAGTCGCCTTCGATGCCGGCGATGTTGTGCACGAAGTTTCTCAGCAGCCTGGCGCCATCCGGCGTATGCACCACTTCGGGGTGGAACATGATGCCGTACATCTTGCGCGCGACATTGCCGAAGATGGCGAAGGGCGAGCCTTCCGACTTGCCGAAGACTTCGAACCCCTTGGGCAGCGAGATGACGCGGTCGCCATGGCTCATCCACACCTGGTGACGCTGGCCGGGCGCCCACAGGCCCTCGAACAGCGGGCTGTCCTTTTCGATCTCGACGAAGGCGCGGCCGAATTCGCGATGGTTCGAGCTTTCGGCGACGCCGCCCATCTGCACGCACATGGCCATCTGGCCGTAGCAGATACCGAGCACCGGCACGCCGGCATCGAAGACGATCTGCGGAGCGCGCGGGCTGCCGATGTCCGATGTCGAGGCGGGACCGCCCGACAGGATCACGGCTTTTGGATTGATACGCTTGAAGGCAGCTTCGGCCGATTGAAACGGCACGATCTCGGAAAACACGCCGGCCTCGCGGATGCGGCGGGCGATGAGCTGCGTAAACTGACTGCCGAAATCGACAATCAGGACTGTATCGGGATGATTGGCTGTCGTCATGGCGAGCCTTTAGAGAAAGAAACGAGTCGGCGCAATGGGGTGCGTAGCCCGACTTTCAGAGCGCTGCCGGCTCTTGCCCAGGCTGCTCCTTGTGTAGCGTGCCGGAGCCGATGGCCTGTTCGAGGCGCACGACCGCATCCGCCAGCTTCTCGTCGATGACATGCAGATATTCGGTCCAGTCTCCAACGTGGCGCAGATCGGCTGCACCGTCTGAAATGCCGCGCAGGCCGATAAGCGGGATATCGAACAACTGGCAGGCGCGCAGGCAGGCGAAGGTTTCCATGTCGACCATATCGGCGGCGATGGCGTCGTAGGCGGCGCCGGTGATGATGGCGCCGCCGGTCGACAGGCTGGCTTCTTTCATGCCCGGTATCCTGAATGATAGCGGGACGGTCACCGGCAGGTCGAGGAACGGCGTCGCGCCTTTTTCGAAGCCTAGCGGCGAAGCGTCGATGTCGCGATAGCTGACCGAGACCGCCTGGTAGATTTCCGTCTGCTCTAGTGTGCGGCTGCCGGCGGAGCCGAGCGAGACGACGAGATCGGGCAACGCCTTCTCGGATTTCAGCCATGACAGTTCGGCGCCGAGCCGCACACCTGCCTCTACCGGGCCGACGCCCGTCATCAGCGGCGTGAACAGTTTTTGCAGATGCGGACCGTACTCGGCCTGCGCCGCCATGACGAAGAGGACGTCCTTGCCACCAATTCGCGTAATTTTGGCCATCAGCCTGCTATCCCGTCACGGCCAACCACCGTCATCATCGTGCCGGTCATGGTCGCGATCAGCTTGGCCTCGCCATCGGCGGCAAAGGCGTAGGCCTGGCCGTCGGCGACGATGATGGTGCGGCCGGGCTTGGTCACCGAGCCGCGGAACAGGAAGCGTTCGCCCCGGCCGGGCGCCAGGAGGTTGACCTTGAACTCGATGGTCAGCACGCCGGAATTTTCCGGCATCAGCGAGAACGCGGCGTAGCCGCAAGCCGAGTCCAGTGCGGTCGAAATCACGCCGGCATGCAGGAAACCATGCTGCTGCGTGAGTGCGGCCGAATAGGGCATTTCGATCTCGATGATGCCCGGCGTCACAAGCGTCAGTTCGGCGCCGATGGTCGCCATCGCCTGCTGGCGCGCGAACGACGCCCTGACGCGGTCCTCATAATCGGGTGCGGGTACGATCTTTGCTGCCATGGCCATCGCCCTGATTTATCTGCAAAGCTTATCGCAGACGCCTGAACGCCACGCAAATGCTTTTGCTGCACTGCAGCAAAGCACTCAGTTCAACAGGAGCAGCGACGCGTTGAGCAAGGTGGCGAAGGCTACCCACGCGGCATAGGGCGCAAACAGCCAGCCGGAAACCCGGTCGCGGTTCCACACCGTGGCTATGAACAGCGCAATGCTGGCGAGAAGAGCCAGGATCACGACCAGTGCCGGCCCCATCTGTTTGGCGCCGAAGAAAGTCGGCGACCACGCGAAGTTCAGAACAAGCTGGAGGGCCCAGATCTTCATCGCGGCGGCTGCTCGTTCCCGCTCCCATGTCCGCCAGCCGGCCACGGCGATCAGCACATAGAGGAGCGTCCAGGCCGGCGCGAAGACCCAGTTGGGCGGGTTGAAGGGCGGCTTGGCGAGCGAGGCATACCATTCACCCGGCAGCGTCGCATAGCCGATCAACAGGCCGCCGCCGAGCACCAGAAGGAGGAAAAGCAGAAGCGACACATATCTTTGCAAGAATTCTACCCCGTCTGGCGGCCGACGCCGCGCATCTGCAACTGGCGCTATGTCAGCCTGTCAATCGCAGCGTCAATTCGCCCGACGCAGCGCACAGAAATGGAACCCGTCGGTGCCGCTCAGAGCCGGCGACAGCGAGATATCGCTTGTCTTGCCGATCCGGGCGGCCGCTGCGTGACCGGGGAAGCTGGCATCCCAGAGCGCGCGATGATCGACCGGGACGAAGCCCTTGTGCCGTTCGCGAAAGGCGGCGACCTGCTCGCCATTCTCCTCGTCGAACACCGAACAGGTGATGTAGACCAGCAGGCCGCCCGGTTTGACATAGGCATTCGCCGCATCGAGGATCGCCGACTGCTCGCCCTTGCGGGCATCGAGCTGTCTTTGCGTCAGCCGCCATTTGGCGTCTGGACGGCGCCGCCAGGTGCCGCTGCCGGTGCAGGGCGCATCGACCAGCACGATGTCCATGTGGCCTGCGAGGGGGCTGAGCTCAGCCGGCTTGGTGACAACCTGGACGTTGCGGTTTTCCGAACGGCGGATGCGGTCGAAGATCGGCGCCAGCCGCGCCTTTTCGGCATCATGGGCGAAGACCTGGCCTTTGTTGGCCATCGCCGCAGATAGCGCCAGCGTCTTGCCGCCGGCGCCGGCGCAGAAATCGAGCACCTGCATCCCGGCTTGCGCGCCGGCAAGGGTTGCAACGATCTGCGAACCCTCGTCCTGAACCTCGAACCAGCCCTTTTGGAAAGCCGGCTCGGCCTGTACGTTGGGGTGCCGGCCGTCGCCGTCGATGGGCGGGATGCGAATGCCTTGCGGCGCAATAGCAGCCGGTTTGGCGCCGGTGTCGGCGAGTTCCGCCAGCACTTTGGCGCGGTCGGACTGCAGCGTGTTGACCCTGATGTCGAGCGGCGGGCGGGTCGCCAAAGCCGCCCCTTCCGCAACCCAGTCTGCGCCAAAGGCTCGTTCGAACAACGGCGCGCACCAGTCGGGTACGTCCGCCCGCACCGCCTCCGGCGCGTCTTCAGGCCGGCGCTCGGCCAGCGCCTGCAACTCGGCGGCGCTGAGCAGCGGCGGCGCGAACTTGTCACCCTGGAGCGCATCGTTAAGCGATTGCGGCGTCTGGCCCCATTCGATGAGCAGCGCGCCGAAGCCGATGGCGCGGGGCGTGTCTTCACCCAAAAGCCAGCCGGCGGAACGTTTGTGGCGCAGCGCGTCGTAGACGATGTTGCCGATCGCCGCGCGGTCGCCGCCGCCGGCAAAGCGATGCGACAGGCCCCAATCTTTCAGCGCATCGGCCACCGGCCGGTGGCGCCGGCCAATGTCGTCCAGCACTTCAATGGCTGCCGCCAGCCGTCCGCCCAGTCGCATTCGTCATTCCACCTATCGAGCACAGTATCCTTCGGCCTGCTCTTAGAGCGTTTCGCGTCGAGATTGAACCCCGCTTGAATTTCGCGGCGACGAGGCCTTCCGCTCGCGGCCGACGATTTTCCCCGCCGGCAAATGTCCGCCCGCCGGCGATAACAAATCTCAAATATATGCAAGATCTCTAATGTTGGTAACTGGCCGCCGTAAGCACGATCTGTGGCGCAATTGCTCTGCTTTCCAAGCTTTTGCGTTGGGAATACTCTTTGCGCCATGATTCGCGGCGCGGAAAAGCGGACCGACGGATCGATACGAGGAGAGGGCAATGAAAACGTATCTTGCGGAAGTTCTAGGGACATTTCTATTGGTGTTTATCGGCACGGCGTCGGTGGCGACGGGTGGCTTTCTCGCCGACTTGCCGCTGGGCCAGGAAGCCATCGGCCTGGCGTTCGGCATCGGCCTGATTGCGGCGGCTTACGCGGTGGGTCCCATCTCAGGCGCACATCTCAACCCGGCCGTCACGCTCGGCGTCTTCCTTGCCGGCCGGCTGCCGGCCAAGGGTGTGATTCCTTACTGGATCGCGCAGATCATCGGCGCCATTCTGGCCTCGCTGGCGCTGTGGATCATCGTCTCCGGCCAGACCGGCGGGCACACCACCGGTTTCGGCGCCAATGGCTGGGACGTGGCGAAATGGGGGACGAGTTCGGCCTTCCTGTGGGAGCTGATCGGCACCTTCACCTTCGTCACCGTCATCCTCGGCGTCACCGCCGAGAAGCACTCGACGGCGTTCGCCGGCCTGGTCATCGGCCTGACGCTGGCCGGACTGCACTTCGCAATGATCCCGGTGACCGGCACCTCGCTCAATCCGGCGCGTTCGATCGGCCCGGCGCTGTTTACCGGTGCCGCAGCCCTCAGCCAGCTCTGGCTGTTCATCGTTGCGCCGCTGATCGGCGGCGCAATCGCTGGCGTCGTCGCCAAGGCACGCATCTTCGAAAAGGACTGATTTCGAAGCCTGCGAAAACGAAGGGGGGGGGGGGGGGGCGGCGGGCCCCGGGGGGGGTGGGGTGTGTTGGTCGGGGCGGGGGGCCGTGGGGGGGGGTGGGGGCAGGATTACGCCGGAGAGACAACAGAGAACAAAA
>NZ_JAMYSB010000012.1:0-184668 GCF_040321695.1 Mesorhizobium sp. M0292 | reverse complement strand
TGAGCCGTGCCACGATCTTCTTTGGACCCCAAAGCGGATGCAGCTCCTTGGCCGCCACAATCCGCTCAACCAGATCCTGAGCTGTCGCCCGGCCATGATTGAGCGGGGCTCGCGGCAGGTCGTGCAAACCCTCAGGCCCAAACGTCCGATAGCGTCCTAGCCATTTGTAGCCGTTCTTGCGTGAGATCCCGTAGGCCGCACAAAGCGCAACCATCGTCTCATCCCCAGAAAGACACTCCACAACAAACCGTAGCCGCTCGTCCATGATGCCAGTCTCTCGCCAAACCATCGCCGGTCCTCCGGCGGACAAGAAAACTGTCACCCATGCTATCGGTCCATTCTGTTACCTATCTATCCGGTTCGGACACGTCTCCCTTCTCCCCGTCACTATACGGGAGAAGGTGCCGGCAGGCGGATGAGGGGCGGCGCCGGCGTTGGGGTATTTATTTTGATGTTAGCGCTGCCCCTCACCCTTACCCTCTCCCCGTATAGTGACGGGGAGAGGGGGTAGCGAACGGCGGCTCAGCGACGACCTCCGTCACCCCAAAAACGGCTTAGCCTTCATGGTCTCCGGCACCGGCACACCCAGCCGCTTCAGCACCGTCGGCGCCAGCTGCAGCTGATCGAGCAGCGTGTCCGGATCCGGCCCATTGCCTTCCCCAAAATAATACAGCGCGAAATCCTGCATTTCGTCGTCATGGCCGCCATGATGGCCGCGGTCTGTCTGGCCGTGGTCGGCGGTGACGATCACCTCGTAACCGGCCTGCCGCCATCCCGGCAGAAAGGCTGCCAGCATGCCGTCCATCGCATAGCAGGCATGGTCCATTTCGTGGCAGTCATGGCCGAAGCGATGGCCCATCGAATCCAGCGTGCAGGTGTGCAGGATCCCGTAGTCGATGGCGTGGCGCCGGGTCAGCTGGGTCAGTGTGGCAAACAAATCGACATCGCTCGGCGTCATCTGGTTGCGCAAATTGTAGCCGGTCATGGTGTGGAAGCGGCCATGCGCGATCGGTCCGCTGGGCTCGTCATACTCCATGTCCTCGACCAGATCGAACGGATAGGAACGAAAGAATTCCGACCAGTAGGAATGCGTCACTGCGCCGGTCTTGCCGCCGGCCTTGCTGACCTCGGAGAAAATATCCGGCTTGTTGACGAGAAAACGGTTCTCGTTGGATAGGATGCCGTGCTCCTGCGGCGAAACCCCGGTGTGGATCGAGGCATAGCAGCAGGCCGAGGTCGACGGCAGCACCGAGCGCATCTTCCACACCTGCGCCTCGCCCGACTGCACCCAGCCCTCGAGATTGCCCATCAGCCGGCGCCAGTTCCGGTAGGGCACGCCGTCGAGAATGATGAGCAGCAGTTTGGTCTTGAGCGCCATGGGCGGCTCCGGAAAGCTTTTGCCGTTGAAGGAAGTTTTCGCGACAAAGGCCGCGAATTCCCTACTAGTTCCCCGCGCTCGCCATGCGCCGTCCCTTGATCGCCTTTTCCAGCCAGCCGATCTCCATCTCGGGAACGGACGACAGCAGCAGGTCGGTATAGGCGTCGAAGGGCGGCGTCAGCACCTTGCTCTTGGCGCCGTAGCGCACCACCTCGCCGCGATACATCACCGCGATCGAATCGGCGATCGACTTCACCGTCGCCAGATCGTGGGTGATGAAGAGGTAGGCGACCTTCTCGTGCTGCTGCAGGTTGAGCAGCAGCTTGAGAATGCCGTTGGCCACCAGCGGGTCGAGCGCCGATGTCACCTCGTCGCAGATGATCAGCTTGGGCTTGGCGGCGAGCGAGCGGGCGATACAGACGCGCTGTTTCTGGCCGCCGGAGAGTTCGGCCGGATAACGATCGAGAAAGCCCTTGCCCATCTCGATCTCGTCGAGCAGTTCGGCGACGCGCTTGTCGCGCTCGCGACCGCGTATGCCGAAGTAGAATTCCAGCGGCCGGCCGATGATGGTGCCGACGGTCTGGCGCGGGTTCATCGCCACGTCGGCCATCTGGTAGATCATCTGCAATTGCCGCAGATCCTCCTTCGGCCGGTCGGCAAGCCTGTTGGCGAGCGGCCTGCCGTCGAAGGTGACGGTGCCTTCTTCCGGCGGCAACAGCCCGGTGATGGCGCGCGCCAGCGTCGACTTGCCGGAGCCGGATTCACCGACGACAGCCAGCGTCTGTCCCGGAAAGATGTCGACCGAGACGTTCTTCAGCACCTTGACGTGGCTGCCGCCGTAAGCGGCGGTGACGTTCTTGACCGACAGGAACGGCGCGGCGCCGGGCTTCTGCTCGGCATGCTCGATCTCATGCACCGAGACCAGCGCATTGGTGTATTCCTGGCGCGGCTCCTTGATGATCTGGCGAGTGCCGCCCCATTCGACCAGCCTGCCATGGCGCAGCACCATGATCTCGTCCGAGACCTGGGCGACGACGGCAAGATCGTGGGTAATGTAGAGCGCCGCGACATGGGTGTCGCGGATGGCGTCCTTGATCGCCGCCAGCACGTCGATCTGCGTCGTCACGTCGAGCGCCGTGGTCGGCTCGTCGAAGACGATCAGGTCGGGTTCCGAACACAGCGCCATAGCCGTCATCACCCGCTGCAACTGACCGCCGGAGACCTGGTGCGGGAACCGTTCGCCGATGATTTCGGGGTTTGGCAGGCTGAGCTTCTTGAACAACGCCACGGCACGTTTCTCGGCCTCGGCGCGTGTCGCCGTGCCGTGCAGCAGCGTTGCTTCCACCACCTGGTCCATCAGCTTGTGCGCCGGATTGAAGGCCGCGGCCGCCGACTGCGCGACATAGCAGACCTCGCGGCCGCGCAATTTGCGGAAACCTTCCTTGCCGCCCTTGAGGATATCGCGGCCGTTGAGCAGCACCTCTCCGCCGGTGATGCGCACGCCGCCACGGCCATAGCCCATCGACGACAGGCCGATGGTCGACTTGCCGGCGCCGGACTCGCCGATCAGGCCGAGCACCTTGCCCTTTTCCAGCGTCAGCGAGACATCGTGGACCAAAACGATGTTCTTCGGCGCCTCGCCGGGCGGAAACACTGTCGCTTCGATGCGCAGATTGCGGATATCGAGCAGCAGGCCGGGCTTTGCTTTTGTGTCAGCCATCACCCGCGTCCTCCCTTCAGGCTTGTCGTGCGGTTGAGCACCCAGTCGGCGACCAGATTGACCGAAATCGCCAGTGCTGCGATCGCCGCGGCGGGAATGAGTGCCGCCCCGATACCGAAGACGATGCCGTCCTTGTTCTCCTTGACCATGCCGCCCCAGTCGGCATCCGGCGGTTGCACGCCAAGCCCGAGAAAGGAGAGCGTCGACAAGAACAGCACCGCGTAGATGAAGCGCAGGCCAAGTTCCGAGACCAGCGGCGAAAGCGCGTTAGGCAGGATCTCGCGGAAGATGATCCAGCCGCTGCCTTCGCCCCGCAGCTTGGCGGCCTCGACATAGTCCATGACGTTGATGTCGACGGCCACCGCGCGCGACAGCCGGTAGACGCGGGTCGAGTCGAGGACGCCCATCACCAGGATCAGCGTCACCAGATTGGTCGGCAGCACCGAAAGCACGACGAGCGCCATGATCAGGGTCGGGATCGACATCAGCAGATCGACAAGGCGCGACAGAAGCGTGTCGAACCAGCCGCCGAACACCGCCGCCGAAAAGCCGAGGATGGCGCCGAGCGAGAATGACAGCGCGGTGGCCAGCACCGCGATGAACAGCGTGATGCGAGCGCCGTAGATCATGCGCGACAGAAGATCGCGACCGAGATTGTCGGTGCCCAGCAAATGTGCCGCCGTCATCGGTTCCCAGACATCGCCGACGATTTCGGCATTGCCGTACGGTGCGATCAACGGTGCGAAAACTGCCGCCAACACGAACATAGCCGTCAGCACGATGCCGATCAGCGCGGGGATGGGGATGCGTTTGATGTCGAGCATGCCCGCCGCCTATTTCGGATGTCTGAGGCGCGGATTGGCGACGATCGCCCCGATGTCCGCAATGATGTTCAGGCTGATATAAACGGCGGCGAAGACCAGGCCGACCGCCTGCACCACCGGCACGTCGCGCTTGGTGACGTGGTCGACCAGATATTGTCCCATGCCGGGATAGACGAAGATCACCTCGACCACGACGACGCCGACGATGAGGTAGGCGAGGTTGAGCATGACGACGTTGATGATCGGCGCTATGGCATTGGGGAAAGCATGCTTGCGGATGACGTTGAAGGCCGACAGGCCTTTCAGTTCTGCCGTCTCGACATAGGCCGACTGCATGACGTTGAGGATGGCCGCGCGGGTCATACGCATCATATGCGCCAGCACAACCAGCGTCAGCGCGGTGGCTGGCAACGCGATCGCCTGCATGCGCTCACCGAACGGCATGCCGTCATAGACCGTGGAAATGGCCGGGAACCATTGATACTTCACGGCAAAGAAATAGACGAGCACATAGCCGATGAAGAATTCCGGGAAAGATGTCGAGGCGAGCGCCAGGCCGGAGATCAGCTTGTCGACCCAGCCATTGCGGTAACGCACGGCGATCAGGCCGAGGATGATGGCCAGCGGCACGGCCACGATCGCAGCCCAGAAGGCGAGGAACAGCGTGTTCCACAGCCGCCCCTTGATCGACGTGGCAATATCCTGGCCGCTCGACATCGCCGTGCCAAGATCGCCGGTGAGCACACCGCCTAGCCAATGGAAATACCTGATGTAAGCCGGCTGATTCAGGCCGAGCTGCTCGCGCAGATTGGCGAGCGATTCCGGCGTCGCCGACTGCCCGAGAATGGCTTGCGCGACGTCGCCGGGCAGGATCTGGGTGCCGGCGAAGATCAGGACCGAAACGGCCAGCAAGAGGACGATGCCCAGCGCAACGCGCTGGGCCACAAGTTTCACGACGGGTGAGGACATATCCGCAAAGCCGGGCTCAGGCTTCGAGCCAGCACTTCGCCAGCGCGTAGCCGTTCATCAGCTCCTGATGCGGATCGTCTACCCAGCCGCCGACCTTGGCGCCTGTCGCATCGATGAACTGATTGAACATCGGCAGGATCAGGCCGCCCTCGTCGCGCACCAGCACGGCCATGTCGTGGTACATCTGCTTGCGCTTGGTCTCGTCGAGTTCGGCGCGTGCGGCCAGCACCAGCTTGTCGAAGTCCGGACGCTTGAAACGGGTGTCGTTCCAGTCGGCGGTCGACAGATAGGCGGTCGAGTACATCTGGTCCTGCGTCGAGCGGCCGCCCCAATAGGAGGCGCAGAAGGGCTGCTTGTTCCAGACCTCGTTCCAGTAGCCGTCGCCGGGCTCGCGCTTGAGCTCGATCTTGATGCCGGCCTTGGCCGCGCTCTGCTGGAAGAGCTGCGAGGCGTCGACCGCGCCCGGGAAGGCGACGTCGGAGGTGCGCAGCAGCACGGTGCCGTCATGGCCCGACTTCTTGTAGTGGAACTTGGCCTTGTCGGGATCATATTTGCGCTGCTCGATCTCGGAAAACAGCGGATAGGACGAATTGATCGGGAAGTCGTTGCCGAGCGAGCCGTAGCCGCGCAGCACCTTGTTCAGCATCTCTTCGCGGTCGATCGCGAGCTTCAGCGCCATGCGCAGGTCGCTGTTGTCGAAGGGCGCGGTGTTGCAATGCATGATGAAGACGTAGTGGCCGGGGCCGGCATGGTTGCGGATGGTGACGCCCGGTACGCGCTTGATGAGGTCGACGATCTTCGGCTCGACGCGGTTGATCATGTTGACCTGGCCGCCCTGCAGGGCCGCCGTGCGCGCGGTCGCGTCGTTGATGACGATGATCTCGATCTGGTCGGCATGGCCCATCTTGTCGGCCTGCCAGTAATTGGCGAAGCGCTCGCCGCCATGGCGCACGCCGGGCTCGTTGGTGGTGACCTTGTAGGGTCCTGCCGAGATGCCGGCATCCGCCTTGTCCTTGCCGCCGTTGGGCTGGACGATGAGGTGGTAGTCGCTGAGGAGATAGGGAAGGTCGGCGTTGGCCTCCTTCAGCGTCAGGACGACTTCCTTGCCACTGGCCTTGATGCTGTCGATGCCTTTCATGTAGCCCAGCGCGCCGGACTTCGATTTTTCATCGGAATGGCGCTCGAGGGTTGCCGCCACATCCTCAGCGGTCACCGTCTTGCCGTTGTGGAATTCGACGCCGTCGCGGATTTTCAGCGTCCACACCTTGGCGTCGTCCGACGAGCCGATCTCTTCGGCGATGCGGTTCTCGAGTTTGCCTTCCGGGGACAGCTCGACGATCAGCTCGCCCCACATCTTGCCAAAGGCGAACGGCACTTGCGTCATGAACAAAGCCGGGTCCAGGCTGTTCGTGGATTCGCCGCCGACGAGGCCGGCCTTCAGCGTGCCGCCCTTGACCGGGCCTTCCGCGCGAGCCGCACTGGAAAGCAGCATATTGGCGAAGGGCGCTGTGACGCCGAGTGCTGCGGCGCGGCCGAGGAAATCACGACGGCTCAGCTTGCCGGACGCAACGCGCCGGCTCAGATATTCGAGTTCGTTGGACATTTGAGTTCCTCACTCTGTTGGTTCGACCTTATGGTCGTTTTTTGCTTGTTGTTACCAAAGGGATATTGACCGGAAGGCAAAGCGGTAAGCAAGACGGAATGCGACATGCCGTGGCGTAAATCGTGCGTCGCAACTGGACCAGTCGCGTGGACGCTCAGAGCAGGTCGCGCGGGATCGTCTCTTCGAAATCGCGTTCGAAAACCAGCGTTTCGCCCTCATAGGCTTCGATTCTGGCGCTGACGACGAAGTTTTGCGCGTCGCTGCGCATTTCAGCCGATGTCTCGGTGCGCACCGACCATCCGTTTCGCGACAAGGTCTGCGTCCAGTGCGTCCGGCCCGAGGCAGACAGCGGGTCGTAGGGATGGATCGTCCAGCTCTCGCGGGCAATGCTGCCATTGGCCAGTCCATGCGCGAGATCGCGCACTTCGCCGAAATCATCCGTGATCGAGAGCGTGACGATGCCGGTCTTCTCATCGCGATCGACGTGACGCTCGGAATTCGCTGCACGAACTGTCGCGGTTGCCCAGGGTGTTGCGCCTTCGGGAGACTGGAATGAAGTCTCGTCGCTTGTTGCGAGCGGGCGCAGCGGCAGCCTCAGCGTCGCCGCTGAAAGGTCGAGCCGCACCGGCTCCGGCGACGGCCAGATCATCGGCCAGTAAGCGTTGGAAACAGCGATGCGCAGGCGGTGTCCGGCCGGCACGCGGTAGGCGCACTGGTCGAGAATAACGCGCGCCGAAACCGTTTCGCCCGGCACCAGCGCTTGCGGCTGTTCGTGCGAAGCGCGATGCGTCAGGTTGAGCACGCCGTAGGAGATCAGTTCCGAGGCGCCGTCGGGGTGCACGTCGCACAGCCGCACCGCGATGTTCGCCTGCGGGCGATCGGACGACACCCGGATGAGAAGCTCCGGCGCGCCGACGATGTCGAGTGCCTCGGCAAGCACAGGCTGATCGAAGCAGACGGACAGCGCATCATCCGGGCGCTGGTCGCCGGGCAGTTCCGGGCCAAAGGTGAAGGGAAAATATTCGCCGCCGGCGAGCCCGCAGCTTTGCGGGGTCGCCACGATCGCCGGCCTGACGCCGTCAGCAATGAGTTCGATCGCCCCGACCTTGATGTTGGGAGACGGCCATTCCTGTTCGGCCACCCAACGGCCCGGCCGCTCCGGGTGCCAGCGCGCCGGCCGCACACTGTCCATGACATAGGCGCGGTAGTCCGGGTCGGCCTCGACGCCGGTGTCGACGCCCTTCAACCAGCTGTCCCACCAGCGCAAAGCCTCCTGCAGGAAGCCGATGGCGGGTTTGGGTTCGGCATAATGCGGGTATTTGTGGATCCATGGCCCGACAATGCCCTTCACCGGCGCCTGGATGTTGGTGACCAGATGCGAAATCGTGTTGCGGTAGCCGTCATGCCAGCCGCCGATCGACAGCACGGCGGCTTTGACCGCGGAGAAATCCTCGCAGATCGAACCGCGTTTCCAATAGGCGTCGCGATGCTGATGGCTGAGCCAGAGCGGCAGAAGGAAAGACTGGTTCTCCAGCCGCGTCAGCCAGAGGTCGCGCCAGCGGTTGCCCGCAATCAGCGGATCCGGCGGTCGCGACGAATAGGACAACATGGTCGAGGCCCAGCCGAAATTTTCCGTCAAAAGGCAGCCGCCCTTGTAGTGGATGTCATCGGCGTAGCGGTCGACGGTCGAGCACAGGCTGATCACCGCCTTCAGCGCCGGCGGCTGCTTGGCCGCCACCTGCAGGCAGTTGAAGCCACCCCAGGAAATGCCCATCATGCCGACACTGCCGTTGCACCAGGGCTGTGCTGCCGCCCAGGCAATCACATCGCAGGCGTCCTGCAATTCCTGCTCGGAATATTCGTCGTCCATCAGACCTTCGGAATCGCCATTGCCGCGCATGTCGACGCGGATCGAGGCGTAGCCGTGGCCGGCAAAATAGGGATGCGTCAGCTGATCGCGAAAGATGGTGCCGTCGCGCTTGCGGTAGGGCAGGTGCTCGAGGATCGCCGGCACCGGATCGCTGCTGGCGTCCTCCGGCATCCAAACCCGCGCCGACAGCCGGCAACCATCCGGCATGACGATGCCCATATCGGGGAATTCGACGACCTTGCGGGGAAATTCGGTGATGGTTTTCATGCGATGCTCCAGGATGTCAGTGACGCATGGAGCGGGCATGTCATGAAGTCAAACGGGCGACGGCCGGTGTCGCCGCGACGACGCCACGATATGTAGCCCGATTGTTTTGCCCTGATGTTGCAGGATTATAATTAATGTATTACATTTATTAACTGAACCCAACGTGATGAGGATTTCGCCTGAAAATCGTTTGGGATGAGCCAAAGCGCGTGACGAACCTGGACAGCCGGGGTCTCGATTTTGCCGAACTCGATATTGAGTTTTTTTGCGACTTCAACCGTCCTTCCAGCCAAGGCCGACCGGTTCAAGGCGATTGGCGAATTCGGAGAGATCATCCTGGCCGTGATTTTCAAGCCGCTTGGTTCGGAGGTGATCTCGATGCGCCGTGCCAGCCGAAAGGAAAGGTCAGTATATGAACAATCCTAAATCGCGTGTTCGACCGCTTACCGATGCGGAGGAAGTGGAAATTCAAAGACAAATTGTTGATGATCCCGACGATGCGGAGACGACAGACGAACAGTTGGCGCAAGCCAGGCCTTTCGCGGAAGTGTTTCCAGAACTTTTCGAGAGCATAAGGCGTGCTCGTGGCCGGCCAGCCGTGGAGAAGCCTAAGCAAGTCGTGTCCATCCGTCTGGATCAGGATGTCATCAGTAAATTCAAGGCGACCGGCAAGGGCTGGCAGGCCAGGATCAACGAGGTGCTGAAAAACGCGAAGGTAGGCTAGGCAATCCGCGTCAGTTCAGCGGAATGTCGTTTTCGGCCTTGCGCGCCTGATAAGCGCCGGACAGTTCGTCGTAGCGGGCGGAAATATTGCCGATCCTTGCCTCAAGCCGGCCGCGCTCGGCCTCGGGCAGCGTCCGCACCAGCCTGCGAATGGAAAAACTCTTCCAATAAGCGTTCTCGGCATTGTAGCCGCCGGGATCAAGAGTGAAGACCTCTTTCAGGATTTTCAGATCGTGCGGGATCGCAAAGCTGTCGCGTGAATCCTCGTGGCTGAAGAGGTAGTAGAAATTGTCGAAGCCGGTCCAGGTGATCGCCGACAGGCAGAGCGAGCAGGGCTCATGCGTGGCGATGAAGATGGCGTCCTTGGTGTCGACGCGCTCGGCTTTCGGCATTTCATAGAAACGCTTCAGGCAGTGCACCTCGCCATGCCAGAGCGGATTTTCCATCTCGTTGTTGGTTTCGGCCAGCACCAGCGAGCGGTCGCCCTTCCGCAGGATGGCGGCGCCGAACAGCTTGTTCCCATGGGCCACGCCCTCTGCCGTTTTCGGCACGATGTCGTGCTCGATGACATCGAGCAGGCGGTCGATCAGCGACAAGTCGGTCATTTCTCAGGTCTCGTTGGGGAGATGGATTTCGTAGGGGTGCGAGAAATGGAACTCTTCGAGGTTGGAGCCGTCACCGCCGCGGTCGACGATGACGAAATCCTGCGCTTCGCCGAGCGGCGTCAGCACGCCGTGCCAGAGATTGCGCGGATAGTTGACGCCTTGCCCGGGTGCGGTGATGAAGGCGTGCGGCTCGCCCGGACCGTCCTTGCCGTCATGGCAGACGACGACCAGGAAAGGCCGCGGCGACAGCGGGATGAACGCCTGGCTGCCCAAGGGATGGCGCTCGACCATGGTCAGCTTCAGCGGCAGGTCGTAAGGCGTGCCGCGCGCCATCGAGATCAGCACGCGGGCATTCGGTCCCGCGGCTTCAGCGGTGGCGAGATTGTGGTAGCGCTCGGTCTTGCCGCCATTGATCGGGTAGTGATTGCCGCCGCCCATGTCGATGACATCGCCGAAGCCGGCAAAGCTTTCGCGGGTCAGCGGCCGCGCTGTGATGCGGGTCACCGCGCGCGACCGCCAATGCCCGCCCCGCCGAGCTTGGCGTGCCGGTTGACGTCCTTGTAAAGGAGATAGCGGAATTTGCCTGGGCCGCCCGCGTAGCAGGCCTGCGGGCAGAAGGCGCGCAGCCACATGAAGTCGCCGGCCTCGACCTCGACCCAATCCTGGTTGAGGCGGTAGACCGCCTTGCCTTCCAAGACATAGAGCCCGTGCTCCATGACATGCGTCTCGGCAAATGGGATGACGGCGCCAGGCTCGAGCGTAACGATGGTGACATGCATGTCGTGGCGCATGTCGGCTGGATCGACGAAACGGGTCGTCGCCCAGCGACCCTCGGTGCCGGGCATCGGCGTCGGCGCCATTTGCTGGTCACTGCTGAACAAGACTTCCGGCGCGTCGATGCCGTCGACGGCCTCATAGGCCTTCCTGATCCAGTGGAAGCGTACGGCGTCGCGACCTTCGTTGCGCACCGTCCAGCCGCTGTCCGGCGGCAGGAAGGCAAAACCGCCGGCTTGCAGCACGTGCTTCTTGCCGGCCAGCGAAACGGTCAACTCGCCCTCAACCACGAACAGCACGCCCTCGGCGCCGGCGTCCGGCTCGGGCCGGTCGCTGCCGCCGCCGGGCAGGACCTCGACGATGTACTGCGAAAATGTCTCGGCGAAACCCGAAAGCGGCCTGGCGATGATCCAGGCCCTGGTCTCGTCCCAGAACGGCAGTGGGCTGGTGACGATGTCCTGCATCACTCCCTTCGGTATGACGGCATAGGCCTCGGTGAAGACGGCGCGGCCGGTCAAAAGCTCAGTTTGGCCGGGATGGCCGCCATGCGGTGCATAATAGGTTTTCTGGTCAGTCTTGATCATATCCATTGGGTCCTGACCCCTCAGTCATTTCATTAGAGCGGGAGCATGTCTTTCAGGCGGAGCAACGCGATGCGCTCGACCTGTTTGCAGGCGGTATCGAGTTCTACGCCACGGCTGTTGCCGATGCGCGCCTCGAACTCGGCGAGGATCTCCTCCTTGGTCTTGCCCCGCACCGCGATGATGAAGGGAATGCCGAAGGTGGTGACGTAAGCGGCGTTGAGCTTGGAAAACAGCTCGCGCTCCTTGTCGGTCAGCGCGTCGAGGCCGGCGGAGGCCTGCTCGCGTGTGGATTCCGCAGTGAGGCGTCTCGCTTCGGCCAGTTTGCCAGCGAGATCGGGATGGGCGTTGAGGACGCCGATCCGCTCGGTTTCGCTGGCGGCGCGGAAGACGCGGCAGAGCGCATTGTGCAGGCCGCCGGCGCTGTCATGCGCCGGCCCAAGCTCCAGCTCATAGGCACGTTCGGCGATCCAGGGCGAATGTTCGAACACGCCGCCGAAAGTGTCGACGAAGGTCTCGAACGCCATCTTCGACGGCTTGAGCGCCGCCGGCTGGTAGGGGTGGTTCTCCTGCCAGTGCCTGGCGATATCGATGCGCCGTGCCAGCCAGACCTTGTCGTGCGATCTGACATAGTCGACGAAGCGCTTCAGCGCCGCCACCCGCCCGGGACGTCCGACGAGGCGGCAATGGAGGCCGATATTCATCATCCGCGGCCGGCCCGCTTTGCCCTCGGCATAGAGCGTGTCGAAACTGTCCTTCAAATAGGCGAAGAACTGGTCGCCGGAATTGAATCCCTGCGGCGTGGCGAAACGCATGTCGTTGGCATCGAGCGTGTAGGGGATGACGAGTTGCGCGCCGCCGCTGTGCTCGAACCAGTAGGGCAGTTCGTCGTCATAAGTGTCCGACACATAGTCGAAGCCGCCCTCTTCGGCCACCAACCGCACCGTATTGACCGAGGTGCGGCCGGTGTACCAGCCGGTCGGCCGTTGGCCCGTCACCTCGTAGTGCAGCTTGATCGCCGCTTCGAGGTCGCGGCGCTCGTCCTCGGCGCTGTGGTCGCGGTAGTCGATCCATTTCAGGCCGTGCGAGGCCATTTCCCAGCCGGCCTCCTGCATCGCCGCCACCTGGTCGGGCGACCGGGCCAGTGCTGTGGCGACACCATAGCAGGTCACCGGCACTCGCGCCTCGCTGAACAGGCGCAGCAGCCGCCAGAAGCCTGCCCGCGCGCCATATTCGTAGATCGATTCCATGTTCCAGTGGCGCTGGCCGACCCAGGGCGCGGCGCCGACGATTTCCGACAGAAAGGCTTCCGAGGCCTTGTCGCCGTGCAGCACGCAGTTCTCGCCGCCTTCCTCGTAGTTGACGACGAATTGGACGGCCACATGCGCACCGCCCGGCCATTTCGGATCCGGCGGATTGGCTCCGTAGCCGCGCATGTCTCTAGAGTAACGCATTGCCCCTCCCGCCGGACGCTGCCGGAAGTTATGATCAGGATAGTCGAAAGGGTTGCTCGCGCATTCCCCCGAAATTTTTGAAAGTGTTTTTGTGCCACTCCGCTCGACCGGGACTTATGCATCGCCTTTAATTGGCGCACAATTCACTGCTTTGTTCGGCTGTATCGGAAATGGGAGGCGCCAGTGGCAGAAACGTCGAAAGCCGATGGCGGACGTCTGACGACGCATGTGCTCGACACCGCGACCGGCAAGCCGGCGGCGGGCCTGTCGATCGCGCTTTATCATCTTGAGAGCGACGCGCGGATACATTTGAAGACCGTCGTCACAAATGCCGACGGCCGCTGCGATGCGCCGCTGCTGGCAGGAGCGGAATTCCGCCTCGGCGAATACGAACTGGTGTTCGCCGCCGGTGACTATCTACGCGGCCAGGGCACCAAACTGCCGGAACCGGCCTTCCTCGACAGTGTGCCGATCCGCTTCGGCATGGCGGAATCCGTGCATTATCACGTGCCGTTGCTTATCTCTCCTTATGGCTACTCGACCTACAGGGGGAGCTGACGCATGGCCAAGATCACCATACGCAACGAGATCCGCTTCATCCTCAATGGCAGGGATGTCGCGCTGTCGTCGGTGGCGCCCGACGCGACCTTGCTCGACTGGTTGCGGCTCGACCGCTCGCTGCGCGGCACCAAGGAAGGCTGCGCCGAGGGCGATTGCGGCGCCTGCACGGTGCTGGTCGGAAAATTGTCCGCCGGCAAGCTGGTTTATGAAAGCGTCAATGCCTGCATCCGCTTCCTGGGCTCGCTCGACGGCACCCATGTCGTCACCGTCGAGCATCTGCGCGGCGCGCCTGGCCAATTGCATCCGGTGCAGCAGGCGATGGTCGATTTCCACGGTTCGCAATGCGGCTTCTGCACGCCGGGCTTCGTCATGTCGCTCTACGGCCTGTGGATGAAGTCGCCGGACCCGTCGAATGCCGCGATCGAAAAGGCCTTGCAAGGCAATCTTTGCCGCTGCACCGGCTATGAGGCAATCATGCGCGCCGCGCGTGCCATCTCCAGCTACGGCAAGGCGGCGAAGGATCCGCTGGCGGCCGAGCGCAAGGCGATCACCGCCAGGCTCGAGGCTATGCATGACGGTGCCCGCGTCGAAATCGGCGCCGGCAAGCAGCGGCTGGTTGTGCCGGCTGACGTCGACGATTTCGCCGCTGTACTGGACAAGGAGCCCGGCGCCACTGTTGTCGCCGGCTCGACCGACGTCGGCCTGTGGGTCACCAAGCACATGCGCGACATCTCACCGGTAGTCTTCATCGGCAATCTCGAGGGGCTGTGCGCGATCTCCGAAGACAATGACGTCATCACCATCGGCGCCGGCGTCACCTACACCGACGCCTTCGCGACACTGGCCAAGCGCATCCCCGCGCTCGGGCCATTGTTCGACCGCATCGGCGGCGAACAGGTACGAAACATGGGCACCATCGGCGGCAACATCGCCAATGGCTCGCCGATCGGCGACACGCCGCCGCCCCTGATCGCGCTTGGTGCGCAACTGACGCTGCGCCGCGGCAAGAAGCGGCGCACCATCGCGCTCGAGGATTTCTTCATCGCCTATGGCAAGCAGGACCGGCAGCCAGGCGAATTCGTCGAGGCCGTGCACGTTCCCGTGCCGGCCAAGGGCACGAAGTTTGCCGTCTACAAGATCACCAAGCGCCGCGACGAGGACATCACCGCAGCCCTTGGCGCCTTTTTCCTCGACTTGGCCAAGGACGGAACCGTGGCCGATATATGCATCGCCTATGGCGGCATGGCGGCCACCCCGAAGCGGGCTTTCGGTGTCGAAAAAGCGCTGCTCGGCAAGCCGTGGACGGAGACGACGGTGGAAGCGGCCATGGCTGAATATGCCTCCGATTTCACCCCGCTGACCGATATGCGGGCATCGGCCGAATACCGGGCCCTGGCGGCGAAGAACCTGTTGCTGCGCTTCTTTGCCGAGACCAGCGGCAGCAAGGCGCCGTTCCAGGTGTCACGCAACGAGGCGGCCTGATGGACAAGCACGCCTCTCCCGACCTCAAGGCGCAGAAGATTTCCGGTGGCGTCGCCACCGACCAGCGCCACGATTCCGCGCACAAGCATGTCAGCGGCAGCGCGGTCTATATCGACGACATGCCGGAACCGGCGGGCATGCTGCATGGCTGCCTCGGCCTGTCCACGGCGACGCATGCGACGATCAGCAAAATGGATCTGTCGGCGGTGCGTGCGGCGCCTGGCGTCGTCGATGTGCTGACGGCCAAGGACGTTCCGGGCGAAAATGACATTTCGCCGACCGGTCGACACGACGAGCCGGTGCTGGCCGACGGCAAGGTGCAGTTTTATGGTCAGCCGATCTTCTGCGTTATTGCCAAGACGCGCGAGCAGGCGCGGCGCGCCACCCGGCTGGCCAAGGTCGAATACAGTCCATTGCCTTTCGTCACCGACATCGGCGACCTCGACCCCTGCAAGGACAAGCTGGTCACGCCGCCACTGACCTTGAAGCGCGGCGATGCCGCCGCCGCGATCAAGGCGGCGCCGCGCCGGCTGAAGGGCAAGATGCGCATTGGCGGCCAGGAGCATTTCTATCTGGAAGGCCATATCGCCGTGGCCATTCCCGGCGAGGACCAGGACGTCACCATCTATTCCTCGACCCAGCATCCGAGCGAAGTGCAGCATATGGTCAGCCATGCGCTGGGCGTGCCGAGCAATGCCATCACGGTGGAAATCCGCCGTATGGGCGGTGGCTTCGGCGGGAAGGAGACGCAAGGCAACCAGTTTGCGGCATTGGCGGCGATCGCCGCCAAGAAACACCATCGCGCGGTCAAGATCCGGCCCGACCGTGACGACGACATGATTGCCACCGGCAAGCGCCATGACTTCCTCGTCGACTACGAAGTAGGTTTCGACGACGCCGGCAACATTCTTGGCGTCGACTTCATGTTCGCGGCGCGTTGCGGCTTTTCATCGGACCTGTCCGGCCCGGTCACCGACCGCGCGCTGTTCCATTGCGACAACACCTATTTCTGGCCGGCGGTGCATGCGCAATCGGCGCCGCTTTACACCAACACCGTGTCGAACACGGCGTTTCGCGGCTTCGGCGGCCCGCAAGGGATGGTCGGTGCCGAACGCGTCATCGACGAGGTTGCCTTTGCCGTCGGCAAGGACCCGCTCGAAATCCGCAAGCAGAATTTTTATGGCACCAGTGGTGATAAGGACGGGGGCCGCAACGTCACCCCGTATCACCAGACGGTCGAGGACAACATCATCCACCGCATCGTCGCCGAGCTGGAGGCGAGCGCCGACTATGCGGGGCGCCGCCGCATCATCCAGGCCTTCAACGCCAACAGCCGCTTCATCAAGCGCGGCCTGGCGCTGACGCCGGTCAAATTCGGCATCTCTTTCACGGCCACCCACTACAACCAGGCCGGCGCGCTGGTGCATGTCTACACCGACGGTTCGGTGCATCTGAATCACGGCGGCACCGAGATGGGGCAAGGCCTCTACGTCAAGGTGGCGCAGGTGGTGGCGGAAGAGTTCCAGATCGACCTCGACCAGGTCAAGATCACCGCGACGACCACCGGCAAGGTGCCCAACACTTCGGCCACCGCGGCGTCGTCCGGCACCGACCTCAACGGCATGGCGGCGCAGAACGGCGCCCGCCAGATCAAGGAACGGCTGACCGACTTCGCCGCCGAAAAATACCAGGTGCCGCGCGAGCAGGTGCTTTTCCTGCCCAACCGGGTGCGCATCGGCAACCAGGAGATCGCCTTCACCGACCTCGTCAAGCAGGCCTATATGGCCCGCATCCAACTGTCGGCGGCGGGTTTTTACAAGACGCCGAAAATCCACTGGAACCGTGACAAGGGCGAGGGCCGTCCGTTCTATTATTTCGCCTATGGCGCCTCGTGCTCGGAAGTCTCGGTCGACACGCTGACCGGCGAATATGTCGTCGAGCGCACCGACATATTGCATGAAACCGGCCGCTCGCTGAACCGCGCCATCGATCTCGGCCAGATCGAGGGCGGCTTCATCCAGGGCATGGGCTGGCTGACGACGGAGGAGCTGTGGTGGGACGACAAGGGCCGGCTGCGCACGCATGCGCCGTCGACCTATAAGATCCCGCTCGCGTCCGACCGGCCGAAGATATTCAACGTCACGCTGGCCGACTGGCCGGAGGCCAACGAGCCGACGGTGCACCGTTCCAAGGCGGTCGGCGAACCGCCCTTCCCGCTCGGCATGTCTGTGCTGCATGCGCTGTCGGACGCGGTGGCAAGTGTGGCCGATCATAAGGTCTGTCCGCGTCTCGACGCTCCTGCAACACCAGAACGGGTGCTGATAGCGATCGAACGGTTGAAGGGTGAAGCCGAGAATAGCGCCTGACTCTGACCTGGATTCTGGCAAAACGTGCAATTCAGACTGAAAAACTCTATATTTCCCGTACGGGAATGCGAAATATGAACTCGAAAGTGCAAAGCCTCAGAGCTTTTCTCGCCAGCGCCGGCCGGCTTGCTCTGGTCGAAGTGGCCGGCACCAAAGGCTCGACCCCGCGCGAGAAGGGCGCCTTCATGCTCGTATCGCAGGCGGCGATTTTTGGCACGATCGGCGGCGGTCAGCTCGAGTACATGGCGATCGACAAGGCGAGGCAGATGGTGGGGTCTTCACCCTCCCCCTTGTGGGGAGGGTCGGGGGCCGGGCGCCCCCCCGGGGGGGGGGGGGGCGGTCGATCGTGCCAAGCCACCCCGTTTCGCTGACGCCGCCACACGGCGTCCGCTCACCGACCCTCCCCACAAGGGGGAGGGTAAAGAAGCCCGCATCGGCTTCGACGAAGTTTGCGCCACGCTTGACGTGCCGCTAGGCCCCGAGATCGGCCAGTGCTGCGGCGGGCGCGTCGAAGTCTTGATCCGTATCGTCGATGCCGCGCTTACTGCCGAGCTGATCGCGGCCGCAGAAGCCGAGGAAGCCCACCTGCCGCATGTCTATATCTTCGGCGGCGGCCATGTCGGCCAGGCGCTGGCCGCGACGGTAGCACTTCTTCCCGTGCATGGCGTCGTCATTGAGACGCGGGCCGAAGCGCTGGAAGGTATGCCGGAGACGGTCGAGAGGCGGCTGACGCCGATGCCCGAGGCCGAGGTGCGAAACGCTCCCGCCGGCACCGCCTTCGCCATCCTCACCCACGACCATGCGCTGGATTTCCTCATCGTCGCCGAGGCGCTGAAGCGCGACGACGCGGCCTATGTCGGCATGATCGGCTCGAAAACCAAGAGAGCGACGTTCAGGAACTGGTTCCTGAAATCGGCGGATGGCACGGAGGCTGAGTTCGCCCGCCTCGTCTCCCCGATCGGCGGCGACGCCGTCAGGGACAAGCGCCCGCCGGTGATCGCGGCGCTCGCTGCAGCCGAGATCGTGACGGCACTGGTCGTTCACAACACCGCGCCGAATGCCGACCATGAAGTCCAGCACAAGATGATGGCCGGCTAAGCTTCGGCGCGGCTAAGCAGGCCGCTTCAGGCCGAGATGATCTCGCAAGGTGCTGCCTTCGTATTCCCGACGGATCAGTCCGCGCCGCTGCAGTTCCGGCACCACCAGCGTGGCAAAGGCATCGAGCTCGCCGGGGAAGTATGACGGCATGACGTTGAAGCCGTCCGCGCCGCCGCCCTCGAACCGCGCCTGCAATTCGTCAGCGATCTGCGCCGGCGTGCCGACGATACGCCAATGGCCACGTGCGCCGGCGAAATGGCGCGCAAGCTGGCGGATCGACAGGCCGTCGCGGCGCGATTGTTCGATGACCAGCGCCTGGCGGCTTTTCATGCCCTCGGTCTCCGGCAGCTCGGGCATCGGTCCGTCGATCGGATAGCTCCCGAGATCGGAGATGCTGAGATAGCTGGACAGCAGCGCCACGCCGACATCGTCAGGGATCAGCGCCTGCAATTCCTCCTGTTTCTCCCGCGCTTCGGCCTCGGTTTCCGCCACCACCGGGGAGACGCCGGGCATGATCTTGATGTCGTCGGGTTCCCGCCCATAGGCCGCCATACGGCCCTTGAGGTCGTCGTAAAAGGCCTTGGCTTCCTCGAGGGTCTGCGCCGCAGTGAACACCACGTCGGCCGTGCGTGCGGCAAGGTCGCGGCCGACATCCGAGGCGCCGGCCTGCACCATCACCGGCGCGCCCTGCGGCGAGCGCGGCAGGTCGAGCGGGTCGCGCACCGAAAAGCTCTGGCCGTTGTGACAGTGAAAGCCACTGCCTTGCCAAAGTCCCGATACCACCTCGGCGAATTCGCGCGCCCGCTCGTAGCGGTCGGCATGGGGTTTCAGGCCCGTCGCGCCGAAATTGGCGGCTTCGATGGGGCTGGCCGACGTCACCAGGTTCCAGCCAGCCCGGCCACCACTCAGATGATCGAGCGACAGAAAGGTGCGCGCCAGCCCATAGGGCTCGTTGTAGCTGGTCGAGGCCGTCGAAACGAGGCCGATGCGGCTGGTCTGGACGGCGAGCGCGGACAGCAGGCTGATCGGCTCGAAGCCGATCGAGCGTGAGGTCTGGCTGGCGATGCCGACATTGGCTTCGCGCAGGCCGGCGGCGTCCTCGCAGAACACCATGTCGAACTTCGCCGCTTCCGCCGTGCGCGCCAGCCGGATGTGATGATCGATGTCGATGCCTGCCGTGACATGCGCCTTGGGGTGACGCCAGGCGGCGATGTGGTGGCCCGTCGCCCACAGGAAGGCGCCAAGCTTCATCTGGCGGGTCATTGCGCTCCTCCGGCAAGTCCGAGATGCGAGCGCAAGGCGGTGCCGGGATAATCCGGGCGGACGAGGCTGCGGCGCTGCAATTCCGGCAGCACGCGGCCGATGAAACCGTCAATCGCGGCAGGCGGTATTGCGATGTTGAACCCGTCGCAGCTTTGCGAGCTGAACAATGTTTCGAGCGCGTTAGCAGCGACATCTGCGCCAACGTTCAGCAGCAGCTTGACCGCACCCGGATCGCGTCCGCAGGCCACAACGCGGCGCTTGAGATCGTCATGGCGCGCCTTGGCGTCCTCTGTGGGTCTGTCCAGCAGGACGACATCGGCGGTGCGGGCGGCGATATCCAGGTCGGCCTCGGACAGGCCGGACAGCACCAGCACCGGCGTATCCTGCGGCGAGCGCGCGACGCTCAGCGGCCCGCGCACGGAGAAAAATTCGCCTTTGTGGTCGAGCAGGTGCATTTTTTCGGGATCGTGGAAGCGGCCGCCGGCCTTGTCGAACAGCAGCGCGCCGGCATCCCAGCCCTGCCACAGGCGCTGAACGATGCCGATGTATTCCTGCGTGCGGCGGCGGAACACATCGTCGGAAAATCCATCCGGCCGGCTGAAATTGGCGGCTTCCCGTGGCGCCTGCGCCATGGTCGCGTGCCAGCCGGCGCGGCCATGGCTGATGATGTCGAGCGAAGCAAAACGGCGCGCCAGATTGTACGGCTGGTGAGCCACCGTCGAGGCTGCAGCGACAAGGCCGATCCGACTTGTCACCGTCGCCAGCGCCGCCAGCAAGGTCGTCGCTTCGAAAGAACTCGACCCGGCGCTGTTCGGCGCGGAATCATCGAGGACAATCATGTCCAGCCCCGCCGCTTCCGCTTGCTTGGCAAAGCCGGCCAGGTCGCTGAACCCGAGCGGCTGCCCGGAAGTAATGTTGAGCGAAACGGCAAGATGCATTGTGGCTTGCTGGTCAGTCGGCATGGGACCATCGATCATAGGGCGGCGTATGCGAACCTAAGGTCACCTGCTTGTAAGACAACCCTGGCGACTGGGCCAACAGCCCCTCACTTGCCGGCCAGCAAATCCTTGATCAGCCGCTGGCAACGCTCGGCCATGAAGTCGAGCAACAGCCGCACCTTCGGGTCCTGCAGCTTCTTGTGCGGATAGACGGCGGCGAACTGCACCGGCGTTGGCGGCGTGCTGGCCAGGATGACCTGCAGCCGCCGGTCGCGGATGAAGGGTTCGACCTCGAAGCGCGGCTTGTTGATGATGCCGCGGCCCGACAGCGCCCAGCCGGTCAGCACATCGCCATCGTCGGTGTCGTAGGGGCCGTGCACCTCGAATTTCTGCGGGCCGGACGGCGTCTGCAGCGTCCAGACATATTCGCGCGCCCCGGAATAGCGCAGCATCAGGCAGTCGTGCTTCTTGCCGATCAGCTCCTGTGGCTCCACCGGCTCGCCGCGCGCTTCGAGATATTTCGGTGCCGCCACCAGCACGCGTTCACATTCCATGATGCCGCGCATCCGCAGGCTGGAATCCTCAATGATGCCGAGCTTGAAGGCGACGTCGATGCCTTCCTTCATGATGTCGATATTGTGGTCGGAGAGCCTCAGCCGCACCTCGATATCGGGGTATTTGTCGTGGAAATCCGGAATGCCCGACGCAACCAGCCGCCGTCCAAGGCCGAGCGGGGCGGTCACCTTGATGGTGCCGCGCGGCTGGCCGGAAAGAGCCGAGACCGCGGCTTCCGCCTCGGTGATCGCCTCCAGCACCTGCTTGGCGCCGGAGTAGAACACCGTGCCATGCTCCGTCGGCATCAATTGCCGTGTGGTGCGGTTGAACAGCCGCACGCCGAGGTGTTTTTCCAGCTCCTTGATGCGGTTGGAGGCGACCGCCGGCGAAATGCGCATGTCGCGGCCCGCCGCCGAGAGATTACCAAGCTCGACGACGCGGACGAAGACGGCGATGTTGTCGAGATAGGCCATTCGTGGCTCTTTATGTGGCGGCGTACGTGGTCAGCCTAGTATTTTCCATTTTTTTTTGAAAGTCATCGTACACCTCGCCTCTTTTCGTTTGCGCCCCACACCGTAAAGTCAGCCGATCGGCAGGGACGATTTCACATGATGGATTTGGCGATTTTCTGGGACTGGCTGAGTTTCGCCGTGCGCTGGCTGCACGTCGTCACCGGCATCGCCTGGATCGGCTCGTCCTTCTATTTCGTCGCGCTCGACCTTGGCCTGCGCCAGCGCCCCGGCATGCCGGTCGGCGCATTCGGCGAGGAATGGCAGGTGCATGGCGGCGGCTTCTACCACGTCCAGAAATATCTGGTGGCGCCGGCCGAAATGCCGGAACACCTGACTTGGTTCAAGTGGGAATCCTACGCCACCTGGCTGTCCGGCTTCGCCATGCTGTGCGTGGTCTACTATGCCGGCGCCGATTTGTTCCTGATCGACCCCAATGTGCTGCCGATGTCGGTGCCGGTCGGCATCCTTTTGTCGATGGCCACCATCGGCGTCGGCTGGGTAGTCTACGATCTGCTCTGCCGCTCGCCGCTCGGCAAAAGTGACACCGGACTGATGCTGGTGCTCTATGGCGTGCTGGTGTTCATCGCCTGGGGTCTGACGCATCTGTTCACCGGCCGCGCCGCTTTCCTGCATCTGGGCGCCATCACCGCCACGATCATGTCGGCCAATGTCTTCATGGTGATCATTCCAAACCAGAAGATCGTCGTCGCCGACCTGATTGCCGGCCGCAAGCCCGACCCGAAATACGGCAAGATCGCCAAGCAGCGCTCGCTGCACAACAATTACCTGACGCTGCCCGTGCTGTTCCTGATGCTGTCGAACCACTATCCGCTGGCGTTTGCGACGGAGTTCAACTGGGTCATCGCCTCGCTGGTGTTCACCATCGGCGTCTTGATCCGGCACTATTTCAACACCGTGCATAAGCGTGCCGGCAACCCCCACTGGACCTGGATGGCGGCTGCGGTGCTATTCGTCATCATCATGTGGCTGTCGACAGCGCCGAAAATACTGACCGGCGAGCCCAAGGCATCCGCCGCGGCCGAAGTCTATATCGCCTCGTCGCATTTCCCGGCGGTGCGCGACACCGTGCTTGGCCGCTGCTCGATGTGCCATACGGCCGAGCCGGTCTATGAAGGCATCTACCATGCGCCGAAGGGCGTGATGCTCGACACCGACGCCGGCATTGCCGAGCATGCGCGTGAAATCTATTTGCAGGCCGGGCGCAGCCACGCCATGCCGCCCGCCAACGTCACCCAGATCAGCGACAAGGAACGGGCGCTGCTGGTCGCCTGGTTCGAAGGCGCAGGGAAATAAGCATGACTTCGACACTTCTGCGCGGCCGCACGCTGAGCTTTTTGCGCTTGCCCGAAGCCATCACCGACCATGCCGCCTGGCGCTATGAGGAGGATGGCGGCCTGCTGATCCGCGATGGCCGAATCGTTGCCGCCGGCGCCTACGCTGATGTGGAAAGGCAGGCTGGCGCCGGTGCGAAAAAGATCGATCATCGGCCGCATCTGTTGCTGCCAGGCTTCATCGACGCGCACGCGCATTTTCCGCAGATGCAGGTCATCGCCTCCTATGGCGCCGAACTGCTCGACTGGCTGAACACCTACACCTTTCCCGAAGAGACCAAATTCGCAAATGCCCAGCACGGCCGCCGCATCGCGCGGCTGTTTTTGGATGAAATGGTGCGCCACGGCACGACGACGGTCGCCGCGTATTGCTCGGTGCACAAGGCCTCGGCCGAGGCGTTCTTTGCCGAATCGCATGCGCGCGGCATGCTCAACATTGCCGGCAAGGTGATGATGGACCGCAACGCGCCGGCAGGCGTGCTCGACACACCGCAATCGGGCTATGACGACACCAAGGCGCTGATTGCGGAATGGCACGGCAAGGGCCGCCAGCTTTATGCGATCACGCCGCGCTTCGCCATCACCTCTTCGCCCGAACAGTTGGAGATGTCGGGCGCGCTCTGCCGCGAGCATCCCGATCTGCATATGCAGACGCATCTGTCGGAAAACCACGCCGAAATCGCCTTCACGCAAAAACTCTATCCGCAGGCGCGCGACTACACCGATGTCTACGAGCAGTATGGCCTGCTGGGGCCAAAGAGCCTGTTCGGCCACTGCATCCATCTCTCGGAACGCGAGGCCGATGCGCTGTCGGACAGCGGCTCGGTGGCGGTGTTCTGCCCGACCTCGAACCTGTTCCTCGGCTCCGGCCTGTTCGATTACCAGCGCTTTCGGCGCCGCGACAAGCCGCTGCGCATCGCCGCGGCCAGCGATGTCGGCGGCGGCACCAACTATTCGATGCTGCGCACCATGGACGAGGGCTACAAGGTGATCGCGCTGACTGGCGAAAAGCTGAACCCGTTCCAGTCCTTCTGGCAATTAACGCGTGGCAATGCCGAGGCGCTGTCTGTGGCGGAGAAGGTCGGCACGCTGGATGAAGGCACCGACGCGGATATCACCGTGCTCGACGCCCGCGCCACACCGGCGATGCGGCTGAGGATGGAGACTGTGGAGACGCTGGCGGAGGAGCTGTTCCTGCTGCAGACGCTGGGCGACGACCGCGCGGTGCGCGAGGTCTATGTCGCGGGGCGGCCTGCCAAGAGTGATATAATCGCCGGTTAGGACCCATCATCCGCGCGGGACAAGATGATGATTGCGCCTGGTTGCCAAGTGGTTCCCCCACTCCGTCGCCGCTTCGCGGCGCCACCTATCCCCCTCCGAGGGTGAGGAAGGGAGCCTTTGCTTCGGAGGACGGGCGCCGGTTCGGACAGCTTGGCGCCCTTCCTCTACCCCGTCGATCGGGGGAGAGGTGTCGAGAGAAGCTCGAAGGAGTGGGGGGCGACCCTGGCGGGGCAAGACCACCACCGCGACGAGACCTTGACCGGGCGGAGCTTGTCGTACACACGATTTGTGAAGATTTCGGAGAACAAAAATGGCCGCCGCGGACGACATCGCTCTGATCCAGAAACAGGAAGAGACGCTGGTCTTCCCGGCCTTCGACGAGGCCGTCGCCTTCAAGGTCGGCGCGGCGATCCGCGAGCGGGCGCTGGCCGAAAAGCTGCCCATCATTGTCGATATCAGGCTGTGGGATCGGCCGCTGTTTTATGCCGCGATGCCCGGTTCAAACGCCTCCAACCCCGACTGGGCGCGACGCAAGATCAATGTGGTCAAGCGCTACCTCAGGAGCACCTATCGTCTGGTGCTGGAACAGCAGCGTCCGGACCGCACCTTCAAGGTCGGCGAGGGGCTGGATATTGCTGATTACGTACTGGCCGGCGGCGGGTTTCCGGTGACTGTAAAGGGGGCTGGCGTGATCGGCGTCATCGCCGTCTCCGGCCTGCCGGAACGCCAGGACCACGGCGTCGTCGTCGATGCACTGTGCGATCATCTCGGCGTCGATCGGACACAATTGGCGCTGCCGCCGGAAGGTAAATCGTGACGTTGGCGCTGCCCCTCATCCGCCTGCCGGCACCTTCTCCCCGTATAGGGACGGGGAGAAGGGACAAGCTCGAGCGCTGGCGATCCCCTCTCCCCGTCTTTCACGGGGAGAGGGTAAGGGTGAGGGGCAACGCCAACGTTTGCTCATTTTGAAAACCGCCAGTTACGGCCAAGGATAACCGTGCTCGATCCCAAATCCTTTCTCATCTCGATCTTCGATGCCGCCGTTGCCGCTGCCGATCCTGAACGGACCATCCGGGACCACCTTCCGGCCAGGCCGAAGGGGCGGACCATTGTCATTGGCGCCGGCAAGGGCTCGGCACAGATGGCCGCTGCCTTCGAGAAAGTGTGGGACGGGCCAATCGAAGGGCTGGTCGTCACCCGCTACGGCTATGGCGCCAAATGCGAGCGCATCGAAATCATCGAGGCGGCACATCCGGTGCCGGACGCTGCCGGTCTTGAGGCGTCGCGGCGCCTGCTCGAAAAGGTGCAAGGGCTGACTGCGGACGACCTGGTAGTGGCGCTGATATCGGGCGGAGGATCGGCGCTGCTGCCGTCGCCTGCCGCCGGCCTGACGCTCGCCGACGAAATCGCCGTCAACGAGGCGCTGCTTGCCTCCGGCGCGCCGATCGCGGCGATGAACACAATCCGCAAGCATGTCTCGACCATCAAGGGCGGCCGGCTGGCAGCTGCCGCCTGGCCGGCCAAACTGGTATCACTGGTTGTCTCTGACATTCCCGGCGACAACCCGGCGCTGGTGGCCTCCGGCCCGACCGTGCCCGACTCCGGCAACCGCGCCGATGCGCTGGCCTCGATAGCGGCCTACGGCATGAAACTGCCCGACGCCGTCATGGCGCACATCAACTCGCCAGAGGCCGATGCGCCAGATCCGGATGACCAGCGCTTTTCACGCAATGAAGTGCACCTGATCGCCTCGGCTGGCGTGTCGCTGGAAGCGGCAGCCGCTGAGGCAAAACGGCAGGGCATCGAAGCCGTCATCCTCTCCGATTCCATCGAGGGCGAGGCGCGCGAGGTCGGTGGCGTGCATGCAGCCATTGCGCGCGAAGTGGCGACGCGCAACCGGCCGTTCAAAAAGCCGGTGCTGATCCTGTCCGGCGGCGAGACGACCGTGACCTTGCGGGCCCCTGTTGACGGAAAAAGGGGCAAGGGCGGCCGCAACTCCGAATTCCTGCTCGCCTTTGCCATCGGCATCAGCGGCGCGGAAGGTATTCATGCACTGGCCGCCGATACCGACGGCATCGATGGCTCGGAAGACAATGCCGGCGCCTTTGCCGATGGCTCGACCGTCTCGCGCATGCGTGCCGCCGGCGTCGGCGCCAAGGCGATGCTGGCCGGCAACAATGCCTGGACGGCGTTCAACGCGATCGGCGATCTGTTCGTGCCGGGGCCGACGGGTACGAATGTGAATGATCTGAGGGCAATCCTGATCAGTTAATTCGGCCGTGGCGGCCGAAGTTTCCAACGTTGGATTCACGACCGTGAAGCCACTCAGCTTCGTCATCCCTGGGCGAAGCAGGAGCGAAGCTCCTTGTTCCGCCCGCGGATGACGATGTCGCTGAGGCTTTCGCTCATCTCACGACCCCATCAGCCGCTTCACCTCTTTCATATCCTTTAGGAACCGCTCGCGCTCAGCCTCCTTGTCCGTCGGCTCGTGAATGCGCAGGATAAAGGACGGGTGGATGGTGATGAACACGCGCAAGCCATCCTCGCGTTCGATCAACTGGCCGCGCATTTTCGTCACGGCAATGGCCTTGCCCAGCAGCGACAACGCCGCCGTTGCCCCAAGCGCCACGGCGAGGTCCGGCTTGATCAGCTCAAGCTCCCGGCCGATCCACCAGCGGCAGGCCTGGACTTCGCCGGTATTTGGCTTCGAGTGGATGCGGCGCTTGCCGCGCGGCTCGAACTTGAAGTGCTTGACGGCGTTGGTGACGTAGACTTTTTGCCGGTCGACGCCTGCGTCATCGAGAATTGCATCGAACACTTTGCCCGCTGGCCCGACAAAAGGTTTGCCGGCGAGATCTTCCTGATCGCCAGGTTGTTCGCCGACGAAGACCACCTTGGCGTCATCCGGCCCCTCGCCGAACACGGTCTGTGTCGCGTCGCGCCAGAGCGGGCAGCGACGACAACCCTTTGCAGCCTCGCGCAAATCGGAAATCGTCTTGGCATCGTCTTCATCCGGCGCCTCGGCCGGCTCGGGCTTCGGCCAATGTCTTGCCTGCAGCTTGGCGTGGTGCGGCGCCGGCGTCGTCGGTTGTCTGGCAATCATGGCTATAGCGGCCTCGTCCGCTCCTGCGATCAGATCTGGAATGAGCGAGGCCTCGGGAAGGTTCCGCCAATATTTCTTCGGCATCTCCTTCTGCATCGCCTTCACCTTGAGCCGCGCCGGGTTGAAGATGTTCTGGAAATAGGTCAGCCACAACGCCTCGGTGTCGTCCTGATCGGGTGCATCGCCCTTGGCCGCACCCGGGCCGATCGCCAGCCTTTCGCCATTCCAGTCGGCGGAGGCATAGGGCGTCAGGACGGTCCAGCGCATGCCGGTGAACCGCCGGACGAAGAAATCCGCGTTGCGCTCGACAATGAAATGCTCCGGCTCGAACCAGGCGACGTAGCGCTCGTCCTCGCCGTAGCCGATCTTCCGGAAGCGTACGAAGGCATGCATCTTATGGCCGTCGCGCCGCACCGCCTTTTCCATGGCTTCGAGCCGCCTGGTGTCGGGATCGGATGCGATCGCCAGCAGTTTCGGCTCGGTGCGCAGGCGCCAAAGCATCCAGTAGAGAAAGGCAAACCGGCCGGGGTCGGAGTGGCAGAAGGCGGTTTCGGCATGGGCGATGAACTCGCGCGGGACGGTAAGCTGCGCGCCCTCTGGCACCGCCGGCAAGGCATCTCGAGGATCATTGGCGTCGGACCCGACACCCCAACTAATATCCTCAGGCCGGACCTCATTCAGCGTCAGACGCCGTGCCGCATCGCGCCAACCGGCGAAATCGGTCTGGCTCGCTAGCCGGACAGTGTATCGGGCAAGGTCGAGCTGGGCCGGCTGCATGGTCAAAACAGCGACAGTTGTTCGCAGGACTTTACGATCGTATCGCGCAGGCCTGTCTTGTCGGTGAGTCCGCCCGGCGACCAGCCTTCGGCGATGATGAAGGGCCTCAGCTTGGCGATCGAATGGCAGATCCGTCCGACATCTTCCAGCCGCATGCGTCGGTGGCGGCGGGTTTTAAGGATCTTCGCCACCACCTTGGTGCCCAGACCCGGAACCCGCAGCAGCGCTTCCCGATCGGCGCGGTTGATGTCGACGGGAAACCTCGCCCGATTGCGCAAAGCCCAGGCGAGCTTGGGGTCAATGGCGAGATCGAGCATGCCGTCGCTGCTGCCGGCGAGGATTTCCGGCTGCGAAAAGCCGTAGAAGCGCATCAGCCAGTCGGCCTGATAGAGCCGGTGCTCGCGCGAGCGGTTGATGCAGTAGCTGCAATCGTAAATGCAGAAATTGGTGAGCAGGATTTTCAGGAGCGAAATGCAGCGGCCATCCGGCGCGTAGGAATGGCAGATGCCCATGCCTTCTGTGGAGCCGATACCGCCGGATTGGAGCGAATCCTTCTTCGCCGAGCCGGACGAAGCACAGGAGGCGTCGTATTTGGCGGCGTCAGACAGGATTGCCAGCTTTTCACGGACGGTGGGCGCGCTCATCTGTTCATGATATGTTCTTGAAGGCTGCAGCGCCACCTCATTTGATGCAGGCGGCGAAAAAGTGATCGCCGCCCGCCGTCAGGGCAATCAGAGACCGTTTCGAAATTCGCTCTGGCGAGTCATATGGTGGTGGTTTCGAGAACCGAAGCGCAGCGGACATTTGGTCCGTGAGCATCGGAAGCGCAGAAACCACCATCGATGGCCGCCGGAGTAGAATTTCGAAACGGTCTCTCAGACCTCGTGCAGGTAGAGGTGGTAGTCCAGCTCGCTCACCGTACGCGCGACGCGCAGATACTCCGACTGCTTGATCGCCACGAAGGTGCGATGCAGATCCTCGCCAAGCGCCTCTTTCAGGAAGCTCGAGGCCCGCGCCGCCTCGATCGCGGCGCGCCAGTCGACCGGCATGGTCGTGCGCGTGACAGCGGCTTCATAGCCATTCCCAGTGGTTTCAGGGCCGGGGTCGAGGCCTTCGTCCAGACCCTTGATGATGCCGGCCAGCACCGTTGCCGCGATCAGGTAGGGATTGGCGTCGACGCCCGACGGCCGGTGCTCGATGCGCCGGTTCTTGGCGTCGCCGGCCGGCACGCGCAGCGCCACCGAACGGTTGTTGACGCCCCAGGTCGGCGCCACCGGCGCATAGGACTGCGAGACGAAGCGCCGCCAGGAATTGGCGTGCGGCGCAAACACCAGCATCGATTCGGCCATGGTCTGGATCAGCCCGCCGAGCCCCTGCAGCAGCGGCAGCGACCAGCTTTCGCCGCCGGCTTCGGCAAAAACGTTGCGGCCGTTCTTGTCCTGCAGCGAAACATGGAAATGCATGCCGGAGCCGGCATATTTTTCGATCGGCTTGGCCATGAAGCAGGCGGTAACACCATGGCGGCGCGCCTGCGCCCGCACCAGCCGCTTCAACATGACGAGGTCGTCGGCCGCCCGCATGACATCCTTGCGGTAATTCAGCGTCAGCTCGTACTGGCCGGGCGCGTATTCCGAAATCACCGTTTCGGCCGGAATGCCTTGCGCCTTAGCCGCGGCATAGATGTCGGAAAACAACGGCTCCATGCCGTGCAGATGGTCGACGGAATAGACTTCCGTCTTGGCCGAGCGGCGGCCGTCGAGCACGGCGTCCGCCGGTTTTACCTTGCCGTCGGCGTCACGCTCATTGGCAAGCAGGAAAAATTCGAGTTCGAAGGCGCCGGCGGGATAGAGGCCCTTGGCCGCCAAGATGTCGACCTGCCTGGCCAGCGCCAGCCGTGGGTCCGACGACATAGGCTGTCCCTCGAGATGGTACATCGCCATCAGCAACTGGCCGCGCGGCGGGTTCGTGCCGTAAAGCGGCACCAGCGTGCCGGGGATCGGCCATGCCCTGAGATCGCCGTCTCCAGTCGTCCAGATCAGCCCGGTTTCGTGCACATCCTCGCCGGTGATGTCGAGGCCGAGGATCGAGATCGGCATGTGGCGGCCGCCCTCGAAGATGCTTTTCAGCTCATGCCGGCGCACGATCTTGCCGCGGCCGACCCCGTTGGCGTCGGTCAAGACGATATCGAAGGCTTCGATTTCCGGATGAGCAGCGAGAAAGGCTTGCGCCTCGGCGGGCGTCGAGCCCGAAGGTGAGGTCATGATTACTGTACTCAAGGTTTGCTTTGGCGCCTGTTTGTTGATCACCCGCTTGTTGGCAGCTTGTCTCATGCCGTCAGCCTTGCCGCAACCGTGGCGAAGGCGGTGATCAGCCGGTTGACCTGGGCGCCGGTGGTGGCCGGTGAGATCAGCATCATGTTGTGAAAGGGCGCGATCAGCACGCCCTGGTTGACCAGCGCGACATGGATAGCCGCCTCAAGCTCCGGCGCATGGGCAGTCTCGGCTTCGGCGCCGTTCCTGAGCGGGCCAGGGGCGCAGATGAACTCGACGCGGGCGCCGACGCGGGCGACATGCCAGGGCAGATTGTAGCGATCGATGACGCCGGTCAGCCCGGCATCGAGCCGCAGGGCGAGGCGATCCATCCGGGCATAATTCTCCTGCGTCATCACCTCTTCGAGCGTTGCGCGCATGGCTGCGAACTGCAGCGGGTTCGCCGACAGCGTCGTGCCCATGCCGGAATAGCCCGGCTCCTTGGTTCGGTTGTAGTCGGCATAGCGCGAGGCGACCTCGTCGCTCATGCCCCACACGCTTGCCGGCACGCCACCGGCGATCGGCTTGCCCAGCACGAAAAGGTCGGGCTGCAGCCCGAATTTTCTGGTGTAGCCCCCTGGGCCGGTCGAGATGGTGTGGGTCTCGTCGATCAGCAGCAGCGTTCCGGCCGCGCGCGTCAGTTTGCGCAAGGCGTCGTGAAAACCCGGATCGGGCAGCACCATGCAGGAATTTGTCAGCACCGGCTCGGCGATGACGCAGGCGACATCGCGGTCGGCGAGCGCCGCTTCCAGTGCAGCAACATCGTTGAATTCGATGACCTTCGCCGTCCTGGTCAGGTCGCGGAATTCGCCCGCCAGGCCCGGCCGGTTGACAGCTTTGCCGTCGACCAGCCGGACCATCGTCTCGTCGACCGAGCCGTGATAGCAGCCGTTGAAGACCAGGATCTTTTCCCGACCGGTGATAGCGCGGGCAACACGCAGCGCGAAGCGGTTGGCGTCGGTGGCGCTGGTGGCGATCTGCCAGAACGGCAGACCGAAACGCTGTGTGAGCAGCGGCCCGATGGCCAGCGCATCCTCCGAAGGCAGCATATAGGTCAGGCCGCGCCCGGCCTGGCGGCGGATGGCGCGCGCCACCGGCGGCGGCGAATGGCCGAACATCGAACCGGTGTCGCCGAGGCAGAAATCGTCCAGCCTGTTGCCGTCGATATCCGTGATGGCGGCGCCCTTGGCGCTTTCGACCAGGATCGGGAATGGCGTCGGCCAGTCGTTCATCCAGTGCATCGGCACACCGCCGAAGAAGCCTGGCAGGCCGTTACCGACCTTGGCCTGCGATTTCGGCCGCGCCTTGCGGAAGGTGTTCGCCTCGCTTGTCCGCAATGCAGCGATGCGGTCACGGCTGATACCGCCAATGGACGCCTTTGAACTGTTCGTGCTGTACATGAAATCCCTCTCGGCCGGCACACTACCCAATTGGCGACGGCAACCGCAATTGGCCGTGTTGGTGCGCTGCATTGGGTCAGCAGCAAGTTCGGCAGACTTGACCTTCCGGCGCAGTCGGGCGCCAATGCGATCGGGTCTGTGGTTTGGGGAGAAAAATGCGGACGATCATCTGCGCTATTGCGCTACTCTTGTCGGCCGCTGCGGCTTCCGCATCGGGCGGCGTCTGGTGTTCCGTCGATGACAAAGCGGTGCAATTCGAGGTCGGCGCCGGGGTCACCAGAGGTATGGGCGGCCCGACCTTCAATTTTCGCGGCGATCTCGAGATACTTGGCCGGCCGGAAGGCGACAGTCTGCGCAAGACCGTCTTCGAGGATTCCGACCTCACCCAGTACTGGCTGGACGACAAGGAGTTGCGGCTGAACGTCTACCACGAGCATCAGCTCGGAGATAAATTCAACTCTGTCGAACTGACGATCCTGACCAAGACCAGTGACGAGGGCGTCTATGACGGCCGGTACACGCTTGCCGTCTACGACAACGCCGCCGACACGGAACAGGACGGCAAGCCGAAAGAATTGACCGGCAAGGTGTCGTGCGGAGCCGAATAGGTCACGCCGAGATATCGATGACGCCGCAGTCGCCGGCGGCACTGCCGAAGGCGACCCGGCGCTCTTCCTTGTCCCACATCATCGCGGTGATGGCGCCCATGCCCGGGCGGCGCAACAGCACCTCTTTGGCATCGGTAAAGCGCACCGCCATGACCATGCCGTCATCATAGCCGACGGCGACGACATCCTGGCTCGGATGGCAGGCAACCGATGTCACCATGGCGTTGCCGCGCGTGCCGAGCTCCAGCGGCGCCTTGCCCATCGGGCCGTCCTTGCCCGAAAACGGCCAGACGATCGCCGCCGGCGCGCCGGAACTCGCCAGCCACTTGCCCTTCACGCTCCACGACAGGCTTTTGACCTTGCCGGGATAGCCGGTCATGCGCATGTGCTTGCCGTCGGCGAGCTTCCAACCATGCAGCGCGTTTTCCTGCATGGTGGTGACGAGGAAGGCGCCATCCGGCGAGAAGGTCACGCCGGTATGGGCGCCGGCCCATTCCAGCTCCACCGGTCTGCCCTCGGCGGCCGGGAAATGCAGCGTCGCGCCATTGTAGCGGGCGACGCCGAAGCGCATGCCCTTGGGGGAGAAGGCCAGCCCCTCGACCGAACGTGGATGGGCAAACTCTTTGGTCTTGCCGTCGGCAAAGCGCACGAACGCAGTCTTGCCTGTGGCATAGGCGATAGCGCCTTGCGGCCCGGCGGCGACGCTGGTGATCCACTTCTTGCCGGCGCTGGCGAGTTCGCTGACATTGCCGCCGGCGGCAACGGCAAAAATCTTGCCGTCCTCGCCGCCGGTGATCAGGCGGTCGTTGGCGGCGTCATGGAACGTGGAGAGCAGGCCGTCATTGGCCTGAATTGTCTTGTGGCCGTTGTCGAGCCTATGAACTGTCCCATCGGCGAGCGCAAAATGCGGCACGTTGTCGAGGAAGACGGCGGCAAGGCAGTGACCTTCCAGGTCGAGGGGAGCAACTGTGGGCATCAGGACCATTCCAATGAAGCTGTCACCACTCCCGGGAAGCCACTGAGGCGGCCAGGCCTGGCGTCAACCTTCTCCCCTTGTGGGAGAAGGTGGATCGGCGCGCAGCGCCGAGACGGATGAGGGGTGTTGAACGGATCGCCGTCGGTGCCGAGCTGGAGCACCCCTCATCCGACCTCGCTTCGCGAGGCCACCTTCTCCCACAAGGGGAGAAGGAAGAGCGGGCAGCGCTAGCGCCATAGAGTCCGGAAATCAAGCCGCCTGGCAGGCGTCAAAGCTCTTCTTCAGCCGTTCGGCGTCAAGCTCGCGGCCGATGAACACCAGCCGGCTCTCATGCTTTTCGCCGTCTTTCCAAGCGCGCTGGTGGTCGCCTTCGATGATCATGTGCACGCCTTGGATGACATAGCGCTCGTCGTCGCCCTTGAGCGCGATGATGCCTTTCAGCCGCAGGATGTTGGGACCTTCCATCTGAGTGATCTTCTCGATCCACGGGAAGAATTTCTTCGGGTCCATCTCGCCGCCGCGCAGCGACACCGACTGCACGGTCACGTCATGGATGTCGGAGGGATGCGCGTGACCGTGATGATGATGGTCGTGATCATGGTCGTGGTGATCGTGGTCGTGATCATGGTGGTCGTGATCATGATCGTGCGCCTCAAGGAAATGCGGGTCGTTTTCCAATGCGCGCGACAGGTCGAAGGCGCCGCGGTCGAGCACTTCGGACAGCGCCACGCCGGCGCGCGTGGTGCGGTGGATCCTGGCCGCCGGGTTGATGGCGCGGATGGTGGCCTCGACCTTGGCCAGTTCTTCGGGCGTAACCAGGTCGGTCTTGTTGAGCACGACGACATCGGCGAAGGCGATCTGGTCCTCGGCTTCCTTGGAATCCTTCAACCTGAGCGGCAGGTGCTTGGCGTCGACCAGAGCCACGACAGCGTCGAGTTTGGTCTTGGAGCGCACGTCGTCGTCCATGAAGAAGGTCTGCGCCACCGGCACAGGATCGGCGAGGCCGGTGGTCTCGACGACGATGGCGTCGAAGCGGCCGGGACGGCGCATCAGGCCTTCGACGACGCGGATCAGGTCGCCGCGCACCGTGCAGCAGACGCAGCCATTGTTCATTTCGTAGATTTCCTCGTCGGATTCCACGATCAAATCATTGTCGATGCCGATCTCGCCGAATTCATTGACGATGACGGCATAACGCTTGCCATGGTTTTCCGACAGGATGCGGTTGAGCAGCGTCGTCTTGCCGGCGCCGAGATAGCCGGTGAGAACGGTCACGGGGATTTGCGTCTGTGCTTCGCTCATATCTTGCCTCGAAATGGCTGGGCCACGGAATTGCGGGCCGCAAGAAGGGATTGTTGGCCTGATATAGGATGTGTGCCGGCCTTTTGCACGAGGCAAACCGCCTGGGTGTTTGACCCAGGATTGACGAAGCGGATGGGTAGACCCGAGAGGCCGAGTGCGAGGGATGCCGACCATCAACGTGTCGCCGGAAACGCCTCTTCGTTGACCTGTGCTGAGCCGCGCCGCGTCAAACCGTTGCAATCGCCTTGGCGGAAACTCGTTTGTCATCTAACTGAAATAAACATCTGGCATCACCATTTCGAGCACCACAAATGCTTGCCGGCAAAGCTGTTTCGAAAGCCGGAATCTTTTGGATCGTCGATTGCCAACCGGCCGGCTGCGTCTATGCTGCACGCACCGGTACGGCCGAAGAGGGATCACCATGGCCAAGGCGGACAAGACTGCAACGATGAGCCGGCTGCATTCGGCGGCAAGGCTGGCAAGGACCGCGCTGGCGGCGCGGCTTCTGGCGCACGGCTTCTATGCCGGCCAGGACCAGATCATGCTGACGCTCGACCGCGAGGACGGCCAGACGCCCGGCAATCTCGCCGGCCGCCTCGGCGTGCGCCCGCCGACCATCACCAAGACCATCAACCGGCTGCAGGCCCAGGGCTTTTTGGAAAAGCGCGCCTCTTCCGCGGATGCACGCCAGGCGCATATCTTTCTCACCGACACCGGCCGCGAGATCATCCACGCCATCGAGAAGTCGGTGAAGAAGACCGAAAAGCAGGCCTTGAAGGGCCTCGACAAGAAAGAACAGAAGACGCTGTTCAAGCTGCTCGCCCGCATCGAGGCCAATTTGTCGAACGAGGAGCTGGTGCTCGTCGACGACGACGCCGACATCGACGACTGACCGGCACGGCGGCCGCGTGTCTTGAGCTAGGCCGCCACCGAAGGGCCGCGCACCAGCGCCGACCAGCGGCCGGGCGTCAGGCCGAATGCTTTCTTGAAATGCCTGTTGAAATGACTCTGGTCGCTGAAGCCGGCGCCAACGGCAATCTCGGCCAGCGGCTCGCCCACCTCGATCATCCGTCTTGCCTTTTGCAGCCGGCGCATCAGCAGGAACCGATGCGGGCTGGTGGAATAGGTCGCGCGAAAATGGCGTGACAGCGCATAGCGGTCGAGCCCGGTGACGGCTTCCAGCTCATCGGAACGAACGGACCGCTCGGCATTCTCCTCGAGATAGCCGCGCGCCAGCGCTGCCGCACGCGAGGCCGACTTCCCCATCGGCTTTGCTTTCTGTCCCGCATGACGCCCCAGATGCTGCGCCAGCTCCGCAACGAAATCGGCGACGAACAGCTCGTCCAGTTCCTCATCGAGCGGCGACAGGGCCGAAAGCAGCGTGCCACGCAAGGCAGGATCGCTGACCACAGCATCCCTGACGAAAGGCAGCGGCGCGCCGTCGAGGCAGTCGAGCAGCAGTGAGGGTTCCAGATAGAGGATCCGGTAGCGCAGACCATCCTCGGTCCCGGCGCCGCCATCGTGCACTTCGTCGGGATGCAGCACGATAACCTGGCCGGGCAGGCTGTGGTTGACAGTGCCCCTGTAGTGGAAGCGCTGCACACCGGAAAGCGTCACGCCGACGGCAAGTGTATCATGACGGTGTAGGTCGAAGGCGTTGCCATGGAAATGCGCCTCGATGCGCTCGATGCCAGCGGTAACAGGCGCCGAGACGATCCGGTCTTCATCCGCGCACGAACGTCCAAGACCCTGTGTCGCCTCACCGTCTAGATCGTGCGTCATCACCTATCCCTGCCCTTCATGGGCGTGCTCCGGAGTCCTCATTTTGGTGTTCGATACGAAATTTGCAATCGTGCTGCGGGACGATCTCGCCGTCTGGCAAAAGCTCAACGTCACGGCCTTCCTGACCAGCGGCGTCGTCGCGCAATTCCCCGACATTATCGGCGAACCCTACCGCGACCGCGCCGGCAACCTTTACAATCCTCTGTCGATCCAGCCGGTCATCGTGCTTTCGGCCGATGGGCCGACGCTCAACTCCATCCACCGGAAGGCGCTGGAGCGGGGCGTGACGGCGTCAGCCTATGTCGAGGAGATGTTTGCCACCGGCTTCGATGCGGCCAACCGCGCCGTCTTCGCCGAGTTCGGCCCTGAGGACGCCAAGATCGTCGGCATCGCGCTGCGTGCCGACAAGAAACTCGTCGACAAGATCACCAAGGGCGCCCGCATGCACGCCTAATTCAGCAGGAAGCGTGTAACGGCGCTCATGAATTCAGTCGGCCGCTCGACGTTCAGCATATGGACGCCCGGAAGCAGTGTAAGCGTGGCGCCGGGGATGCTGGCTGCGATCGCCTCGCTGTGGCTTGCCAGCGTTACCTTGTCGTCTTCTCCACCGATCACCAGGGTGGGGGCGGTAATGAGGGAGACAGTCCGGCGCAGATCGCAATCGCGTACGGCGGCGAAGCATCCCGCGAGACCTTGGGGCGGCGTCGCCAGGACCATCGCGCGGAACGCGTCGACGGTTTCGTTTGGGCCGGCAAGCATCGAGGCGGGAAACCAGTTGTGCATGAACATGTCCGCGGCGGCCGACATGTTGCTCGCAGCAAGGACAGTACGGATCTGCTCGTCAAAGTAAGAAGCCGGCCCGAGATGTGGCGAGGTGTTGGAAAGGATGAGACGCTCGATGCGGTCCGGGGCATGGATACCCAGCCACTGCCCTACGAAGCCGCCCAGCGACAGCCCGCAGAAATGCACGCGGGCGATCTGAAGCGCATCCAGCAGCTCAAGGACGTCGCGGCCCAGCCGATCGAGCGAATAGGCTCCGGCCGGAGCATCGGAACTGCCGTGGCCGCGCAGATCATAGCGCAGCACCCGGAAAGATCCGGCAAATTCCGCAAGCTGCCGGTCCCACATATGCAGGTTCGTCGCAATGGAATTCGAGAGCACAAGCACAGGGCCGGCCCCCGCCAGCTGATAGGCGATCCGGCAGCCGTCGCCCGTCGTAAAATAAAGCGTGTCAGTCATCTGGTCCTCATCTCACCCTGGCGAAAGGAGTTCGATGCTCCCGCCGCCCTTTGAATGAGCCACCCTAGGCCTCGTAATTATCCAGGAAAATTACTATGATTGGACAATCTCAGTAGGTTTTGGCGATAATGAATGGTCTGAAACTCCACGACCTACGGTGCTTTGACGCCGTGGCAAGCGAGGGCAGCTTCCAGGCGGCCGCCCTTGCCTTGAACCGATCGCATCCATCCGTCTTCGCCGCTGTCGCACGCCTCGAGCAGTTGCTCGGGCTCACACTTCTCGACCGCAGCGGATATCGGGTGGGGCTGACGGAGGCGGGCCGCGAGTTTCACGCGCGAGCGCAGTTGACATTGCGCGAGCTCGACCATCTGCGAACCTATGCGGGCCAGTTGGCGAGTGGCGAGGAGACGGTCCTGCGTGTGGTCGTGGGTGATCTGTGCCCGCGACCGCAAATCCTGCCTATGCTCAGCGGCTTCTTTGCCGAACGCACCGGGACACGCCTGCACCTGGAGTACGAGGCGGTCGGCGGTCCGCTCGAACGGTTGATGGAAGGCGAGGCTGACCTCATCTTCCATCGCGCGGATCCTTCCGATCCGCATCTCGAGCGGATCCATCTCTGCGCGGTGCCCCTCGTGCCGGTGGTGGCGCCTGGGTTCCTTCCGTTCGCGCCTGGCCGCGAGATTGCGCCGGAGCAGATGCGGCCCTTCACCCAGTGCGTGATCCGCGACACGGCGCGGCGGCCGTCGCCGGAGAGCTATTTCCTCGTCGACGGTGCGCATCAGTGCTCGGTGCCGGATCATCTGATGAAGAAGGAACTGATCCTTCACGGATTGGCCTGGGGCCATCTGCCGGCATGGCTGATCGAGGACGAACTGCGGGATAGGAGGCTGATCTCGATCGCTGGTGCACATCTGCCCGGCCGGACGGAGACCCTGGCGGCGGTGCGCCGGCGCGACCGACCGCATGGACCCGTCGCCCAGGCGTTGTGGCTTCATCTCCAGGCGCAAGTGGCATCCGGCGAGGCGCTTTAGCCGGCATAGGATCGGCCCGCGCTGAGCCTGCGCGCGGCTCCTGTTGTGCCAGTCGCTTTTGGCTTGCCGGGCGCAGGCGATTGCCGCAAAGGTTAAGCGTTGATCCTCCCTGCCCGGCCTGACATTTGAACGTTCCCGCAAAATCAGACGAAAGCGCAACGCCGCCCGCGGCGATGCTGTTCATGCTTTCGACCTATGTCTTTTTCACCTTTCTCGACACCTCGAGCAAATATCTGGTCCTGGCCGGCGTCTCGGCGCTGATCGTCGCCTGGGCCCGCTTCACCGTCCATGTCCTGCTTGTCGGCGTCTTCCTGCGCGGCTGGCGCGAGCCGTCGCGCTTCCGCGCCAACAACCTGCCGGCCCACATCCTGCGCGGCGGTCTGCTGTTCGGCTCGACTATGTGCAACGTCATGGCGCTCAAGACCCTGCAACTGGCCGAGACCACCTCGATCTACTTCTTCGGGCCGATGGTGATCACCGCCCTTGCCGGACCGCTGCTTGGTGAATGGGCCGGCTGGCGGCGCTGGCTGGCAATCCTGTCGGGCTTTGTCGGCGTGCTCGTCATTACAAGGCCGGGCATCGGCGTGTTCGGCATCGGCCATCTTTTCGCGCTCGGCTCGATGCTGTCGAACAGTTTTTACGTCATCATGACGCGGCGGATGTCAGCCAGCGAAACCTCGGAAAGCCTGATCCTGTTTTCGGCGCTGGCGCCGGCCGTGCTGCTTCTGCCGATGCTGCCGTTCTCGCATGGGCTGCCGCAGGATGGCTGGCACTGGTTCATACTGGTGATGCTGGGCGTGTTCGGCGCCGGCGGCCACTGGCTGCTGGTGCAGGCCTACCGCCTGGCGACCACCACGGCGCTGGCGCCGTACCCCTATTCGCAGATGGTCTGGATGATCCTGTCCGGCTGGATCATCTTCCACCAGTTCCCCGACCGCTGGACGCTGGTGGGTGCAGCCATCATCGTCGCCAGCGGCCTTTACATCATCCATCGCGAGCACCGTTTGCGGCTGCGCAATCGCACGACCGTCGATGTCGAGGCGGAGGCTCTGGCGAAAAAACTTTGATTTGCTCCGAATCCGATGGCATAACGCCGCATTTAAAAAATTTAAAAAACTCGGGGAGCCAAGGGCTGGCACAAAAGATCAAGCTTTCGACGATCGCGGATGCGCTTGGCGTCTCCACGGCCACCGTCTCCCTCGCCTTGCGCGACAGCCCGCTGGTCGCAGGCGCCACGCGTGACCGCATCAAGGAGCACGCGCGGGCCATCGGTTATATCTACAATCGCCGCGCCGCCTCACTGCGCACCTCGCGCTCGGGCATTGTCGGCGTCGTCGTGCATGACATCATGAACCCGTTCTTCGCCGAGATCCTGCGCTCGATCGAGAGCGAACTCGACCGCAGCCGGCAGACCTTCATCCTGTCCAATCACTACGACCAGCTGGAAAAGCAACGCACCTTCATCGATACGCTGCTGCAGCTCGGCGCCGACGGCGTCATCATGTCCCCGGCCATCGGCACGCCGGCCTCCGACATCGTCATGGCCGAGGAAAACGGCCTGCCGGCGGTGCTGATCGCACGCAGCGTGGAAGGCGCCGACGTGCCGGTGTTTCGCGGCGACGATGCCTATGGCACGGCACTTGCCACCAATCATCTGATCTCGCTGGGGCACAAGCGCATCGCAATGATCGGCGGCACCGACCAGACCTCGACCGGGCGCGACCGCTACCAGGGCTATCTCAACGCCATGGAGGCCGCCGGGCTTGAGGTCAGGCCGTCCTGGCGCATCGCCGGGCCGCGCACCAAGCAGGGCGGATTCGAGGCGGCTGGACAGTTTCTGGCGCTTAAAGACAAGCCAACCGCCGCTTGCTGCTGGAATGATCTGGTCGCCATCGGCCTGATGAACGGCATTGCCCGCGCCGGCCTGGTGCCGGGCGCCGACATCTCGGTGACCGGCTATGACGATCTCGAGGAGGCGGCAATCGCGACACCGGCGCTCACCACAGTCTGGAATGGCCAGCGAGAGGTCGGCCGCCGTGCCGCCAGCGCGCTGCTCGACAAGCTGAACGGACAGACGGTACGGCCGTCACAGGAACTGATCAAGCCGGAACTGCATGTGCGCCAGTCGACCGGCAAGCCGGTGGAGCGTGCATGACCAAGACTGATGCGTTGCAGACCGTCGCCGTTCTGGTGCCAGGACATTTCAACGACCATGCGGTCGAGCGCATCGACCGCACCTTCAAGCGGGTCAAGATAGAGCGCGCCGATCCCGCCCTGGTCACCGACGAGATGCGCCATGACGTGCGCGCCATTGCGTCCTTCGCTGGCGTCAATGCGGCATTGATGGATGCATTGCCCAACCTCGAACTCATCGCCTCCTTCGGCGTCGGCTATGATTCGGTCGATGCCGGCCATGCGGCCAAGAAAAACATCATGGTCACCAACACCCCCGATGTTTTGACCGAGGAGGTCGCCGACACCACGATCGGCCTTTTGCTCAACACCGTGCGTGAACTTTACAAGGCCGAGAAATGGCTGCGCGACGGCAGTTGGGTGAAGAAGGGCAACTATCCCCTGAGCCGGCTGACCTTGCGCGGTCGGCATGTCGGCATTTTCGGCATGGGCCGCATCGGCCTTGCCATTGCGCGCCGGCTGGAAGCGTTCGGGCTGCCGGTGGCCTACCACAACAGGCGCAAGGTCGAAGGTCTGGCTTATGAATACCACCCGACGCTGAAGGGCCTTGCCGAAGCGGTCGATACGCTGATTTCCGTAGTGCCGGGCGGCGCTTCCACGGAGAAGGCGGTCAATGCCGAAATCCTGGCGGCGCTTGGCGCCAACGGCGTTTTCGTCAACATCGGCCGTGGCAGCACGGTCGACGAGGCAGACCTCGCCGCAGCGCTTGCCAACGGCACCATCGCCGCGGCCGGGCTCGATGTTTTCGCCGATGAACCGAATGTGCCCAAGGCTTTGCTGGACGCGCCAACCTCGCTTTTGCCCCATGTCGGCTCGGCCTCGCACCATACGCGCCGCGCCATGGCGGATCTGTGCGTCGACAATCTGGTATCCTGGTTCAGCGAGCGCCGGCCACTGACCCCGGTGCCTGAGACGGCGCAAGTCAAGCCACGAAGCTGAGCGGCTCTCTGCCACACTCGTTAACGTCGGCTTAACGCTTTGGAATCATTCTGCATCTGCGCCGGGGGGCGCGGAGTGCAAGATGACGAAAGTTCCGGCATTGATTGCGGCAGCGGCACTTTTCGCCGGCTTTCAGCTGTTTCACGGCGGCAGCAGTGAAAGTTCGGCCAATGAAGCAAGGCCGGCAACCACCTTCAGGCTGGTCGCCAATGGCGACGAAGGCGACTGCGCGGTTAGCCGCGGCGCCGCGATTGACGATGGCCTGTCGCTGTTGGCCGTGGCGCCGAGTTGCCGCGGGTTGCTGCCGGGGATCGAGCGGGCAAAATTCTGGCGAGAGGGCGAGGACGGCACAATCGCGTTCAGCGCCGACGGCACCGACCCGATCGTCACCTTCTCGGTTGCGGATGGCGACGGCTACGAATCCTACGCTCCGGCCACGCCGCTGCTTTCGCTGGCGACAACCGGCGAACGGGATCAATCCGCCGGCAATTGATCGTCGGGATTTATTCCGCCGCCGCCCGTGCACCGGCCTTCGCCGCCGCATGCAGCCGCACCGCATCGCCGAAGGCGCGGAAGATCTTGGCCGAGTTGCCGTCCGACTTGACCCAGTATTCGGGGTGCCATTGCACGCCGACGGCGAAGGCGCGGGCGTCCTTCACCGAAACCGCCTCCACCGTGCCGTCGCCGGCAACCGCCTCGACTTGCAGCTTCGAGCCGAGCCGGTCGATGCCTTGGCGGTGCAGCGAGTTGACCTTGATGTCGCCGGCGCCGAATACACCGGCCAGGCAACTGCCCGGCTTGATCGAAATGGTCTGGTGAATGGCGAAACGTTCGTCCTGATTGTCGCTCACCTGCGCGCGATGGTCCAGCGAACCTTCGCGCTCCTGGATCTCGGTGCCAAGCGTGCCGCCTAGCGCCACGTTCAACTCCTGGATGCCGCGGCAGATGGCAAGCAGCGGCACGCCGCGCTCGATCGCCTTGCGGATCAGCGGCAGCGTGGTGGAATCGCGCGCCGGGTCGTAGGGGCCGTTGGCTTCGCTGGCGTCGCCGCCATAGAGCGATGGATGCACGTTGGACTTCGAGCCAGTGACCATGACACCGTCGACCGAAGACAACAGCTCGTCGAAGTCGAGCCGGTCACCGAATGACGGCACCAAAAGCGGGAACACGCCGGCGCCGGAAAGTGCTGCCTCGATATATTGCTGCGGGACGGCATGCCAAGTGTAGTTGTCGAACTGACGGACGTCGGTTGATATGGCGACGAGCGGCTGGTGCATTTTGGGTCCGGATTCCATTTGGAGCGAAGCGAATAATCTATTGTGCCTGCAAAATAGGCGATCCGAAGGCGCTTTTCCATGCCAAGTTTCGCCATCTCGCATGGGCCACGCGCGACCGTTAGACTATAGTTGCAGGCCGGGCGCGCGCCTCGCGGATTTGTCATTAGCGCCGCCTCAAATCCCGCCGCCATGCTGGACTCGACCCCTTGCCCGTGTATTGTTTCGGGCAAATCGACAGCGGGCGCGAGGAGATGTCCCTGATGTCGGTTTGTTGGTCCAAAAGGGAGGTTCTGCATGGATCGTCGTTCATTCATCCGCAAGGCCGGGGTCACCGGCGTGGGCGCCGCGGCGGCTGCCGCGACGCTAGCCGCACCGGCAATCGCCCAGTCCAATCCGAAAGTGACGTGGCGGTTGGCGTCATCCTTCCCCAAGTCACTCGATACGATCTATGGCGGCGCGGAAGTCTTCTCCAAGATGCTGTCGGAAGCGACGGACGGCAATTTCCAGGTCCAGGTCTTCGCCTCCGGCGAACTCGTGCCCGGCCTGCAGGCCGCCGACGCCACCACTGCCGGCACTGTCGAGGCCTGCCACACGGTGTCATACTATTACTGGGGCAAGGACCCGACATGGGCGCTCGGTGCGGCAGTGCCGTTCTCGCTCAACGCGCGCGGCATGAATGCCTGGCACTATCATGGCGGCGGCATCGACCTGTTCAACGAGTTTCTTGCCACGCAGGGTCTTTTCGGCCTGCCCGGCGGCAACACCGGCGTGCAGATGGGCGGCTGGTTCCGCAAGGAGATCAACACCGTCGCCGACCTGTCCGGCCTCAAGATGCGCATCGGCGGCTTTGCCGGCAAAGTGGTGCAGAAGCTCGGTGTCGTGCCGCAGCAGATCGCCGGTGGCGACATCTATCCGGCGCTGGAAAAAGGCACGATCGACGCCGCCGAATGGGTCGGCCCCTATGACGACGAGAAGCTCGGCTTCTACAAGGTCGCGCCCTATTACTACTATCCCGGCTGGTGGGAAGGCGGCCCGACCGTCCATCTCCTGTTCAACAAGGCGAAGTACGAAGAGCTTTCGCCGGCCTACAAGTCGCTGGTGCACACGGCCGCGCACGCGGCGGACGCCAACATGCTGCAGAAATACGACTACCTCAATCCTGCAGCAGTCAAGCGGCTGGTGGCCGGCGGCGCGAAATTGCGCCCGTTCAGCCAGGACATCATGGCCGCCTGTTTCGAGAAGGCCAATGAGGTCTACACCGAAATGGAAGCCACCAACGCACCGTTCAAGAAGATCTGGGACTCGATCAAGGGCTTCCGCAAGGAGCACTATCTGTGGGCGCAGGTGGCCGAGTACAATTACGACACCTTCATGATGGTCCAGCAGCGCAACGGCAAACTGTAGGCTGGGATCTGTCCCTTCTCCCCGTCACTATACGGGGAGAAGGTCCCGGCAGGTGGATGAGGGGCGGCGCAAACTTCGGCGATTGATCGCCTTGGGCTTGGTAGCCGCCCCGAAATTATAGCTTATCTCTCCAAGCGTTGACGCTGCACCTCACCTGCCTGCCGGCATCCTCTCCCCGTATAGTGACGGGGAGAGGGACGCGGTCATCGTCGTTTCGCCAATCGCCAACGTCGCAGGATTGAGGCTGCCCTTCATTCCCTGCCCGGCACCACCAACACCTTGACCTCGCCGGGCGCTGCCGGATTGGCGATCACCGAGGCGGCTTCCTCCAGGCCGACCTGCCTTGAGATGAGCTTGTCGATCTCGATTGCGCCGGACGCGACAAGGTCCGCCGCCCGCCTGTGGGTGAAGGGGTTGATGAACGAGCCGAGAACCTTCAGTTCGCGAAACAGGATGTCGAACGGTTCGAAGGGCACTTTCACGCCTTGCGGCATCACGCCGACGATCACCACCGAGCCGCCGGACTTCGCCAGCCGCATCGATTGTTCGACGGTATCGGGGACACCGGCGCATTCGAGCACCACGTCGGCCCCGCCGGGCACAAGACCGGCTGGGCCGGCGATCGCCTCGATCGGGTCGACCGCGTTTGGGTCGACCGTCGCCGTTGCACCGAGTTCTTCAGCGAGCGCCCGGCGGGAGGCCTGCCGCGTCGACAGGATGATGGTCGCCGCTCCTGCGAGCCTCGCCAATTGCACGGTAAGCAGGCCGATGACGCCGCCACCAAGCACCACCACGGCAGCGCCGGGTCTGATTCCGGCGAGGTCGACAGCGTGCAGGCAGCAGGCCAGCGGCTCGCAGAAGGCGCCATGCGTTGGCTTGAGGTTCGCAGGCAGAAGAAAGGCCTGGTTCTGCGGCATCACGACGTAGTCGGCGAAGCCGCCGTCGCGATGGATGCCGATGGCCCTGAGATTGCTGCACAGATTGACGCGGCCGGCTCGGCAATGACTGCAGCGTCCGCAGAAGATGTTGGGATCGCCGGTAACACGGTCACCGATGGCGATGCCGGAAACCGCGTCGCCGACAGCCTCGACGATGCCGCAGAATTCGTGACCAAGCGTCACCGGCGGGCTCGAAGGGAATTCGCCGTGGAGGAGGTGACGGTCGGTGCCGCAAACGCCGCAGGCTTCAACGCGCACCAGAACGTCCTGCGGTCCCGCAACAGGCTTGTCGACCTCCCGTAGCGCAATGCTGGCCACGGCTTCCAGGCGCACGGCTCTCATGACATCCTCACTCAGGTTCTCAGTGTTCACACATCAGTTGAAGTTCGGCGGCTGCGACAGGTCGGTCGCCGGCGGCGCCGGCTTGGCGGGCGGCGTCTCGCCGAAATTCGGCGGCTGCGAGAGATCGTTCGACGGTGGCGCCGCGGGTGATGGGCCACCGTTGGCTGGTGGTGGTGTGCCGAGAGGCGCAAGGCCTGGCATATCAGGCAAGTTGATCTCGATCGTTCCCGGATCGACGGCCGCACCCTTGTAGCGCATGACCATTTGCGGGAAGGCGATGGTCAGCCCGATCATGATCACCTGGATGCAGACGAAGGGCACGGCGCCCCAATAGATCTGGCCGGTGGTCACCGGCGCGATCTGCTTGCCGGTGAGGCGATCGAGATAGGGCACGCGCGCGGCGACAGAGCGCAGGTAGAACAGCGCAAAGCCGAAAGGCGGGTGCATGAAGCTTGTCTGCATGTTGACGCCGAGCAGCACGCCGAACCAGATCAGGTCGATGCCGAGCTTATCGGCAGCCGGCGCCAAGAGCGGTACGATGATGAAGGCGAGCTCGAAGAAGTCGAGGAAGAAGGCGAGCACGAAGACCAGGATGTTGACGCCGATCAGGAAGCCGACTTCGCCGCCCGGCAGCGACGTCAACAAATGCTCGACCCAGACGTGGCCGTTGACGCCGTAGAAGGTCAGCGAGAACACCCGCGCGCCGATCAGGATGAACAGCACGAAGGAGGAAAGCCTGGTGGTCGACGCCAGCGCCTGCTTGATGACATCCAGCGACAACCGCCCCTTCATTGCCGCCATCGCCAGGGCGCCAACCGCGCCCATGGCGCCGCCCTCCGTCGGGGTTGCGATGCCAAGGAAGATGGTGCCCAGCACCAGGAAGATCAGTGCCAGAGGCGGGATCAAAACGATGATCACCTGCTGCGCCAGCCTGGACATCATGTTGATGTTCAGGCCCTTGTCGGCGATCGCCACGATGTAGATGAGGATCACGCCGATGCTGGCGCCAAGGATGTCGGCATTGTCGCCATGCGCCGGCTCAAGGTAGCGATAGGCCGCATAGGAAGCCGCGACTGCCACCAGCAGTGCCGCGAGCAGCGACAGCACGCCGTGGCCAAGCGTGCGGGCCGCCAGCGGCAACGCCGGCATCGAGTTCGGCCGGACGATCGACATGATCAGGATGTAGAGCGTGTAAAGGCCGGTCAGCACCAGGCCGGGGATCAGCGCGCCGGCATACATGTCGCCGACCGAACGGCCGAGCTGGTCGGCCAGAACGATCAGCACCAGCGACGGCGGGATGATCTGGGCGAGTGTGCCGGATGCCGCGATGACGCCCGACGCCAGTCGTCGGTCATAGCCGTAGCGCAGCATGATCGGAAGCGAGATAAGTCCCATGGCGATGACCGAAGCCGCGACCACGCCAGTGGTCGCGGCAAGCAGCGCACCGACGAAGATCACCGCATAGGCAAGGCCGCCGCGAACCGGGCCGAACAGCTGGCCGATCGTGTCGAGCAGGTCCTCGGCCATGCCCGATCGTTCCAGCACGATGCCCATGAAGGTGAAGAACGGGATTGCCAAGAGCGTGTCGTTCGACATCACCCGGCTGCCGTAGAAATTGTCGGGCAGCGCATGCAGCAGCGGCCACGCCAGGTTGATCGAGCCGCCCGAATAGGGCGACAGCACGACACCGATGAAGAAGAACATCAGGCCGTTGGCGGCGAGCGAGAAAGCGACGGGGTAGCCGATCAGCAGGAAGATGATCAGCGAAGCGAACATGATCGGCGCCATGTTCTGGGCGATGAACTCGATCATGGGCGCGCCTCCTGGGCGAGCGCCTTGGCTTCTTCGGCAAGGGCTTTCGCCTCGAGCTCGGCCTGTTCGTGCACCGAGATGAACGGATTGGGATCGTCCATGTCGCCGCGCATGATGGCGATCTTCTTGATGATCTCGGAGATGCCCTGCAGCGCCAGCAGAAAGAAGCCGACGAGCAGGATCGCCTTGGCCGGCCAGATGATCAGGCCGCCGGAATTGTTCGACATTTCGCCGCTGCGGAACGACAGCGACACGTAGGGTATAAAATAGATCACCATCAGCGTCACGAACGGCATCAGGAAGAAGACATGGCCGAGCAGGTCGATCCAGTGCTGCACGCGGCGCGACCACATGCCGTAGACGATGTCGATGCGGATATGGTCGTTCTGTTTCAGCGTGTAGGCGGCGGCCAGCATGAAGGCGGCGCCGAACAGGTACCACTGCAGTTCCAGCCAGGCATTCGACGAGACGTCGAAGACCTTGCGGATGATGGCATTGGCGGCGCTGACCAGGATTGCCAGCAGGATTAGCCACGATATCCACCGGCCGATGAACTCGTTCATACGGTCGATCGTTCTGGATAGAGCGAGCAGCCCTGCCATGCATTTCCTCCCTGAGGTCGAAGGCGCGCCGGCTCCCCTATTTTCCGTCGCGCCGCTGTGGCCCAACGGTATGCCGTGCGTGGTTCGGCGGGTCAACATGGCATGGGCGCGATCAACGCCGTCGTGACGGGAGGCAGGGGATAAGTGCCGACCGGCTGCTGCGTCATGCAACCAAAGTCTGACAGCGGATGCGGCGATCAGGCGATCTTCTGCTGGTCGCGGCCGGGACCGATCAGCACAAGTGCCGCGACCAGGAACAGATACATCCAGCCATCGCGCCATTCGATCGGGAAATAGCCGGCCCATAGCGACTCCGCCATGCCGAAGGCGGCCGCACCGAGCGCGGCCCGAGGCGGAGAGAGATAGCCGCCCACCGCCGTCACGAACAGGATTTTCAGCCCGTAGACGAGGCCGGAGCCGAAGCTGACATTGCCGTAGTAAAGGGCGGCCATGATTCCGGCCAGCGCGGCGCAGAAACCGCCGAACAGCACCGCATGCCGGAACACTGCGCGCACGTCCACGCCGCACATGGCAGCCGCTTTGGGATCGTCGGAGACGGCGCGCCAGCGGCGGCCGAAGCCCGAGCGGGCAAACGCCCATGCAGCGAGCATGATTGCCGCCAGAACCACCGCGCAATCGATGAGCTGGATCAGCGTCAGCGTCGCCTGGAAGCCGGCATCCTGAGCAAAAACGATGGGCTGCGCCAGCATCGGCGGCAGCCACCAATCATGCGTGTCGGCGGCGATACGGCTTGCTTCCGACAGCACCAGCAGGATGCCGAGCGTCGTCACCACAATGGCATTGGGCGTGCGGTCGGCCAGCGGTTCGAAGACGCTGCGCGACAGCACGTGGCCGATCAGCGCGGCATAAAGGAAAGCCGTGACGACGCCGAGCACCACTGCCGCCAGCAAGGTCAGCCACAATACCTGATAGCCGAAGGCCACGGTCAGGATCATCGTCTGGCCGCAAAAGGCGAACAGCGCGCCATAGGCGAGATTGGTCCGGTGCAGGATGCCATTGGTCAGCACGTAGCCGAAGGCAAGCAGCGCATAGAGCGCGCCGGAATGCAGCCCGTTCAGCACCTGCTGGAAGAAATAGAGCATAGACAGCTTTCCGGGCGCCGGAGCCCGCGCCAAGGTTTGCATCGTAAAATCTAACTTGTCAAACGCGATTTATCGGTTAGATTTCTGATATGACAGTATCTTGGAGCCCACATCGCTTCACCGGCGGCATTCTTGCGCTCGATACGGCCAACACCGTGGTGTTGCGCAACGATCCGGAAAAGACTTTCGACCGTTTTGCCGATCCGGCCGAGATCGCGCGCTTCGCCAACGCCGCAACCGGCTTTCGCGGTGCCGAGCTTGGCGGCAGACCGCTAGAGGCGACCTCGCCGGACAGCATCGCGCCGGTGGTGCTGGCGATCCGCGAGACGACCGACCGCCTGTTTCGCGGCGCGGTGTCGAAAGGTGCGCTTGCCGCCGGCGACCTCGCCGCTTTTCTCAAGGCCTGCGCCAACGGCCTCGATCGGAGCCCTGCCGAAATCGGCGCACCGGGTAGACCGTTCGGCGATCCATCGACGCCGATCGCGTTCGAGGCGGCGCTGGCGGTTTCGGCCTTGTCGCTGCTGCGCGACGACACGGTCGCCAGGCTCAGGATCTGTCCCAATTGCAGCTGGCTGTTTCTCGACAGGAGCCGCAATTCCAGCCGCCTTTGGTGCGATATGGCTGTGTGCGGCAACCGCCAGAAAGCAAGCCGTCACTATCGCCGCCGCACGGCGGCACATGAGGTCAACAATGCTTAGGGTTGTTTTTCGTTCAATCCTTGTCGGTGCTGCGCTCATTGCAGCCGTTGCGCTTGGCGCCTGCCGCGACACCGGCGGCGACGGCAAGCTGTTCGAGGTTTCCGGCAAGGTCGTCGTCTTCAACTACCGTCTCGCCCGGGCGACCTATGTCGTGACGCTGCGGCCCCTGCAGCCGATGGGCGAAGGCCAGGTGGCGGTCGCCAGTTTCCAGAATCCGGCCGGCGGCCCTCCCCTGGTAGTCGAGCAGAAGGTCTGGCCGAAGCTCGACAAGGTCAGCCTGGAGAGCCCGGCGCTCACCTGCATCGTCAAGGACAAACCCTATGCGATCTCCATCAGCATCAGGGGTCCTGACGGCACGTTCCTGCAGAAGATCGACACGACGCTGATGTCGAGCGAGGACCAGTCGATCCTTCCCGACCGGCCGCTGGTGGTCGACCAGCTCTATACGGCCAATCCCGATCTTGCCGGCCATCCCGACGGCAAGCTGCCGGGTGAGCCGAAGCCGGATTGCTCGAAAGGCTGACGCGTCTTTGCCGGGCGCGACTGCGTGGAAATTTTCGGTCGCCGGACAACCGCCGCGGACCGATTTCGTGCCGGATACGCGACGGCAGCGGATCGTTCGTTGCGCTTTGCCTGGCACTTTCGATTTCGTTTGACCTGCCTTGCAAGCGGAGAAAGACTGCGCCATCTCACTCCTACGTTGGCTGCGCGCCCCCCGGTGCTGCCTCCGCCGAGGAAATGCCTGATGACGCTGCACGACGTCGCGCTCGACGACAAGTTCGATCTCGGTAAGGAGCGCATCTTCCTGTCCGGCGCACAGGCGGTCATCCGCATGCTTTTGATGCAGCGCGAGCGCGACCGCCGGGCCGGCCTCAACACGGCCGGCTTCGTGTCCGGTTATCGCGGCTCGCCGCTCGGCGGCCTCGATATGCAGCTGTGGCGGGCGAAAAAGCAGCTGGCGCAGGCCGACATCGTTTTCCAGCCCGGCCTCAACGAGGAGCTTGCCGCCACCGCCTGCTGGGGCTCTCAGCAGACGGAATTGCTGGGCGAAGGCAAGCATGACGGGGTATTTTCGGTCTGGTACGGCAAGGGTCCGGGCGTCGACCGCTCCGGCGACGTTTTCCGCCACGCCAACCTCGCGGGATCGTCGAAGTATGGCGGCGTGCTTGCGCTGATGGGCGACGACCATATGGCCGAATCATCGACCAATGCGCACGCCACCGAATTCCTGTTCGTCGACACCATGGTGCCGATCCTCAACCCGGCCGGCGTTCAGGAGATCATCGACTACGGCCTCTACGGCTTTGCCATGTCGCGCTTCGCCGGCACCTGGGCGGCTATCAAATGCGTCAAGGACAACATCGAATCCACGGCCTCCGTCGATGCCGCGCTCGAGCGCCTGAACATCGTCGTGCCGGAGTTCGATATGCCGCCCGGCGGCCTCAACATCCGCGATGAGATCGACATGCTCGGCCAGGAGGAGCGGCTGCATGAATACAAGCGCGCCGCTGCATCCGCCTTCATCCATGCCAACGGCCTGAACCGCATCGTCTATTCGGGCGGCCGCGCGCCGAAGCTCGGTATCATCACGCTCGGCAAGAGCTATCTCGATGTCCGCCAGGCGCTGGAAGACATCGGCATCGACGAGGCCGCCGCCGGCCGCATCGGCATCCGCCTGTTCAAGGTCGGTTGCCCATGGCCGCTCGACCTGCAGCATATCGCCGAATTCGCCCGCGGCCTCGACACCATCGTCGTCGTCGAGGAGAAGCGCTCGCTGATCGAGGTGCAACTGCGCGAAAACCTCTACGGCACCGCCACCCAGCCGATGATCGTCGGCAAGAAGGACGAGCGCGGCGACTGGCTGTTCCCGGCCAAGGGCGCGCTCGACCCCAACGAGATCGCCATTGCGCTGGGCGAGCGCATCCTGCGCACAATCGGCCCTTCGGAAGAGATCACTGCCAAGGTGGCAAAGCTGCGCCAGTTCCAGGCGATGCTTGCCGACACCAGCGATATCGGTTCGCGCACGCCGTTCTTCTGCTCCGGCTGCCCGCACAATTCCTCGACCAAGGTGCCGGTCGGCTCGATCGCCGCCGCCGGTATCGGCTGCCATTTCATGGCGCTGTGGATGGACCGCAACACGGTCGGCTTCACCGCCATGGGCGGCGAGGGCGCACAATGGGTCGGCCAGGCGCCATTCTCCAAGCGCGGCCACATTTTCCAGAATCTCGGCGACGGGACCTACAATCACTCCGGCACGCTGGCGATCCGCTTCGCGCTGTCGACCGATGCCAACATCACCTACAAGATCCTCTACAACGACGCCGTCGCCATGACCGGCGGCCAGCCGCATGAGGGCGGCCTGACTGTCGACATGATCGCCAGGCAGGTGCGCGCCGAAGGCGTCGAGCGCATCGCCATCGTCACCGACGAGCCGGACAAATATGCGGGGAAGGCCGAATTCCCCTCCGGCGCCACCATCCACCACCGCGACGACCTCGACCTCGTCCAGCGCGAGCTGCGCGACGTCAAGGGCGTCTCGGTGCTGCTCTACGACCAGACCTGCGCCGCCGAAAAGCGCCGCCGCCGCAAGCGCGGCACCTTCCCGGATCCCGACAAGCGGGTCTTCATCAACGAACTGGTCTGCGAGGGCTGCGGCGATTGCGGGGTGCAATCGAACTGCGTCTCGATCCAGCCGGTCGAAACCGAGTTCGGCCGCAAGCGCAGAATAGACCAGTCGAGCTGCAATAAGGACTTCTCCTGCGTCAACGGCTTCTGCCCGTCCTTCGTCACCGTGCACGGCGCCAAGATCAGGAAGGCCGAAGGCATTGCCGGGCGCTCCGACCCGCTTGACGGCGTGCCGGTGCCAGCCGAATTCCCGCTCGGTAGCGAGGGTTGGGCGGCGATCATCGACGGCGTCGGCGGCACCGGCGTCGTCACCATAGGTGCTGTGCTCGGCATGGCCGCCCATCTCGAGGACAAGGGCTGCGGCATGATCGACATGGCCGGCCTCGCCCAGAAGGGCGGCTCGGTGTTCACCCATGTCCGCATCGCCCGCACCCCGGACGACATCCACGCGATCCGCGTTTCGGCCGGCAAGGCGGACCTGGTGCTCGGCTGCGACCTCGTCGTCTCGGGCGCCAAGAAGGTGCTTGGCGCGGTACGCGAAGGCCATACCATCTTCCTCGCCAACACCGCCGAGATCATGCCTGGCGAGTTCGCCCGTTCGGCCGATTTCTCGCTGCCGATCGAGCGCCTGAAGAAGGCGATCCGTGCTGCCGCCGGCGAAGACAAGACCCATTTCTTCGACGCCACGCGCACCGCCACCCAATTGTTCGGCAATTCGCTCGGCGCCAACATGTTCATGCTCGGCTTCGCTTTCCAGCATGGCGGGCTGCCGCTGTCCGCGCAAGCCGTTGAAAGAGCGATTGAATTGAATGGCGAGGCGGTGGCGATGAACATCGCCGCCTTCCGCTGGGGCCGGCGCGCCGCGCATCAGCCGGAGTTTGTGCGCGGCCTCATCGCGCAACCGAGCAAGCCCACTGAGATCGCCGAGACGCTGGACGATATCATCGCCCGCCGCGTCGCTTTCCTCTCTGCCTATCAGAATGCCGCCTATGGCAGGCGCTATGTCGAGCGGCTGGCGGTCCTGCGTGCCGCCGAGGCAAAGGCCGTGCCCGGCTCGACCGCGGTGACCGAGGCAGCCGCCAAAAATCTGTTCAAGCTGATGGCGATCAAGGACGAATATGAGGTGGCGCGGCTCTACACTGACGGCTCCTTCGCTATGGAGCTGTCAAAACAGTTCCAGAGCTACGAAAAGCTCGAATTTCATCTGGCGCCGCCGATCATGGGCAGGCGCGGCAATGACGGCAAGCCGAGGAAATCGAGCTTCGGCCCGTGGATGATGAAGGGTTTTCGCCTGCTGGCGGCGCTGAAAAGCCTGCGCGGCACGGCCTTCGACGTGTTCGGCTACAGCGCCGAGCGGCGCATGGAGCGGCAGCTTCTGGCCCGCTATGAGGCCGATCTGGAGCTTGTCGCCAAAGCACTTGCGCCAGGCAGGATCGAGGCCGCCATCGCCCTTGTCTCGGTGCCGGCGCTCATTCGCGGCTACGGCCATGTCAGGCAAGCCAGCGCCGAAAAGGCCGAGGGCGAGCGCACAAGGCTTGTCGAGCGGCTGGCCAACACGCCGGCGCGGCCTGAACTTCAGGCCGCCGAGTGATCGATACGCCTTGTTTACCTGAACACGAATTTTCGCGGTTTACGCCGATGGAGCCGACTTGACGCCAAGCGTCGAAACGGCATCTCTAAACCTTTCTTAAGGCGAATGTGACATGACTGCGGTTCGTGCGACACCGCAGGCCATGCAAGAAAACAAAGCCGCAGAGATAGGTGAGGACGTCTATGCTGGGTTCGTGCGATCGTTGTTCAACGATCCCGGGATCCTGCTGATTGGCGCATTTTGCCATGGCCTCATCGGCATTCTGGTTTATTTTACCTCGGGGCATCCGGCCTATCTTGCATTGGCCGGGCTTATGCTTGGGGCGGGGCTTTACCGTTACTACGGCATCCGCAAAGGCCTGCGCATAGGCAGTTTCGAAACTTATGAACAAGCCAAGAAGTGGGAACGCTACTACCTGGTTGGCGGCACCATCCAGGCTTTCTTCATGGGGCTTTTCTGCTTCACCTCAATCTATCTCATTCCCGATGTCTTCGGGGAAAGTGCCGCCATCGCCGTCATAATGGGCTCGACGGTGACCATTGTCGGCCGCAATTACGGCTCCAAGACCATGGTTGCGGTGCAGGCCTTCACGGTCGTGCTGCCGATCGCGGTCGGGCTGATGCTCAAGGGACATCTCGGCGATTTCATCCTCGGCCTCTACATAGTGCCGTTCATCTTCATCATCACCCGGATGGCCAGCCACGTCCGCACCGTGCTGTTCAACGCCATTTCGGAGCGCAAGACGGCCGCCAGGCTCGCCGAGCGCTTCAACCGCGCGCTCAACACCATGTCGCATGGCCTGGTCATGCTCGGCCCCGACGGCAAGGTCGTGGTCGGCAATGCCGAAGCCGCGCATCTGATGTCGCTGCGCTCTCCCGACCAACTGCTCGGGCGGTCGATCCATTCGCTGCTCCTGCGCGGCGTCGCCGGCGGCATGCTGGCGCCGAAAGACTGTCGTTATGTCGAAGCGCAGCTGACGCGCGCCTTGCGCGAGGGCCGCGACCGCAAGGTGCTGGTCTCCTTCTCCAATGGCCAGCACTACGAGTTCTCGGCCCGCGAAGGCAATCAGGACCTCGGTGTCATCACCTTCGAGGACGTCACCGCCCGTGTCGAGGCTGAGGAAAAAATCCGCTTCATGGCGCGCTATGACAGCCTTACCGGCCTGCCGAACCGCGCGTATTTCCATGAGCTGGTCGGCGAGGCCATGGCGTCGGGCAGCCGCGACCGCCTGTGTGCCCTGGCGGTGCTCGATCTCGACGATTTCAAGAGCGTCAACGACACCCTCGGCCATCCGGTCGGCGACGGACTTATCTATGCCGTTGCCGAGCGGCTGGCGGCCGTCGCCGGGCAAGGCGTCAATGTCAGCCGTTTCGGCGGCGACGAGTTCATGATCTTCTTCGACCGCGTCGAGGATGAAAGCCATCTGACGGGCCTGCTCGACCAGATCTTTGCCGATCTGCAGGGCGAGGTCGACGTCGCAGGCCACGGTCTGCGCATCCAGGCAAGCGCGGGCGCCGTGCTGTCCAGGGTCGACGACACCGATGTCGACGCCATGATCGTCAAGGCCGATCTGGCGCTCTACAAGGCCAAGGAACTCGGCAAGAACAACTGGCGGCTGTTCGAGGCAGCGATGGATGCGGCGTTCCGCAACCGCCAGCTGATGAAGGCCGACCTGCGCACGGCGGTCGAAGGCAAGGCGCTGCGGGTGGTCTATCAGCCGATCGTGGCGATGAACACCATGCGCATTGCCAGCTGCGAGGCCCTGTGCCGCTGGGATCATCCCGATCTCGGGCCGGTTTCGCCCAGCATCTTCATTCCGCTGGCCGAAGAAATGGGCATCATCTCCGAGATCAGCACCTTCGTGCTCGCGGCTGCCTGCGCCGAATGCGCCAAATGGCCGGGCCAGACCAGCGTCTCGGTCAACCTTTCGGCCAAGGATTTCCGCAACCGCGACGTTGTCCAGAAGGTTCGCGACGCGCTTGCCACTTCGGGGCTCGCCGCCGGCCGCCTCGAGATCGAAGTCACCGAAACCGCGCTGCTCGACGACAAATCGCTAACGCGCCAGTATATCGAGGAACTGAAGCAGCTTGGCGTGCGCATTGCGCTCGACGATTTCGGCACCGGCTATTCAAGCCTGAGCTACCTCCACAAGCTGCCGCTCGACAAGATCAAGATCGACCGTTCGTTCCTGATGGACGTGACCCAGAACAAGCGTTCGCTCGACTTGTTGAAGGGCATCGTCGACCTGACTCGCGTGCTCGGGCTGACCGTCACCATCGAAGGTGTGGAAACCTTCGAACAGCTGAAGATCCTGGTGCATTCGGTCAAGCCGGACCTCGTCCAGGGCTTCCTGTTTGGCGCAGCACTCAGTGCCTCGGGCATAGAGACCATGTCCAACGTGACCTGGCCTTTCGCCGCCGAGCTGCGGCCGGCGGCAAAACTCGCCACGCCCTGACCCCGTCATTAAATTGCGCTTGAAAAGCCCGTCTAAAAAGCGTTGTATTGTCTAGACGTTAACTGATTGTTAAGGTTAATGATCGGTAAACACAGACGATTAGAGTTTCATCTTCTTGTTCCTTCGGTCGTCCGGTATTGTTCTCCTGCGGCGGTACGAGGGGAAGTAATGGACACGCATCAGTCAGGTGTGCTTTCGGGTGCGGCAGTCAAATCTGGCCCGCCTTCCCTGTTCGCCCGCAACGTCCTCGACGTCCTCGAGCGTGTCGAATACCGGCGCTGCGAAAGCGGCGAGGATCTCGAAGCGGTCTACCGGCTGCGCTACAAGGCCTTTCATACACACGGCCTGCTTGACACCATTACCGAACAGAAGCTCGTCGATCCCCTTGACGAAGTGCGCAATTGCTACTGTTTCGGCGTCTTCATGGATGGCGAGCTGGTCAGCACCGTCAGGCTCCACCATTTGACCCGTGAGACCCCCGAAGCGCCGATCATGACCGTTTTCGGCGACCGGCTGCTGCTGCGGCTGGCGCGCGGTGAAACCTTCATCGACCCGAGCCGGTTGGCGATCGATCCGCAAATGTCGTCGGCCAACCGCGCCCTGCCCTATGTCACGCTGCGGCTCGCGGTTATCGCCAACACCTTCTTCAACGCCACCAGCTGCATTTCGATGATCCGCGAGGAGCACACGGCCTTCTACCATCGCATCTTCGGATCGGTGCAGGTCGGCGAGCCGCGCCTCTACCCGCCCTTCACCATGCCGATCTTCTTCTATGAATCGATCTGCGAGCAGAACATGGCCCCGACGCTGGAGCGCTTTCCCTTCTTCCAGTCGACGGCGCTGGAGCGGCGTATGCTGTTTGCCAAGGCGCCGGCCGGCGAGCTCGCGCCGCTGACCATCCTGCCCACCGCTAAATATTTTCGCGAAGCAGCGTAATGTCGGCAAAGCCGGCGCACTTTAGCGCCCGGTGCGAGGAGCTTTCCGGCCGCTTCGGCGTTCTGGACGTCACGACGCCGACGCGGCCATAGAAAGGAACCGACATGCATATTCCCGAGCTAGCACTGACCCCGCTGATCTCGCTGATTGCCGGCGTGCTGATCCTGGTGATGCCGCGGCTGCTCAACTACATCGTCGCGCTCTATCTGATCGTCATTGGGCTGCTCGGGCTGTTTCCGCATCTAGCCGGTTGAAACGCAAAATCCTCAACCTTCGACGCCAGGCCGGCGACAAGCCCATACCGCCGGCTTTCAACATTCCTTTGAGGCTGTTGTCACTGGTCGTGCGGCAATAGCGCCATTGCTCTTGGCCCGGCTTTTCGCTATGTGCCTCAAAGATGTCTTCGAAGGGGTATTCCTATGGCTGATCACACGCCGACCGGTCCTGTCGAACTGGGCGCGAAGATGGACTATGCCGAACATGACCGCACCTATCATGGCTTTCTGGCGCTGGCCAAATACGGCTCGCTGTTCTGCGGCGCCCTGCTCCTGGCCATGGCTTTCGGCTTCTTCGCAGGCGGCTTCTTCTCCGCGACCATCCTGTTCGTGCTGATCCTCGCCCTCGGCGCCTTCATTCTCCGATAGTCTATACAGACCCCTTGCCAGGGCGTAGCCGGATATCCGGCCGCACTCTTGCGCAAACAGGTTCCAGCCGAAAGGATCATGCGGTGGGACAGACGGTTTTCATCCCTCGCGAGCTCGATGCCAGCGAGCCTCGTGTCGCGGCCTCGCCCGATACCGTGAAGCGGCTGGCGGCGCTGGGCTTCGACGTCACCGTCGAGACGGGCGCCGGCACCAGGTCGCGCATTCCCGATGAGGAGTTCGCCAAGGCGGGTGCCGCGATCGGCAAGGCTTCGGATGCGAGACGGGCGGATGTGGTGCTGAAGGTGCGCCGGCCGACCGACGCCGAGCTGAAGGGCTACAAATCGGGTGCGGCGGTCATCGCCATCATGGATCCCTACGGCAATGATGCCGCGGTCGCGGCGCTTGCCGAGGCTGGGGTCACCGCCTTCTCGATGGAATTCATGCCGCGCATCACCCGCGCCCAGTCGATGGATGTGCTGTCGTCGCAGGCCAATCTCGCCGGCTACCAGGCCGTGATTGACGGCGCATCGGAGTATGACCGCGCGCTGCCGATGATGATGACTGCGGCCGGCACCGTGCCGGCGGCGAAGATCTTCATCATGGGCGTCGGCGTTGCCGGCCTGCAGGCGATCGCCACGGCGCGCCGTCTCGGCGCTGTCGTCACCGCCACGGACGTTCGTCCCGCCGCCAAGGAACAGGTGGCGTCGCTTGGCGCAAAGTTCCTCGCCGTCGAGGACGAGGAGTTCAAGGCGGCCGAGACCGCCGGCGGCTACGCCAAGGAAATGTCGAAGGAGTACCAGGCGAAGCAGGCAGCGCTCACCGCTGAGCACATCGCCAAGCAGGACATCGTCATCACCACGGCGCTGATCCCCGGCCGGCCGGCGCCGAAGCTGGTGTCGGCGGCGATGGTCGCCTCGATGAAGCCGGGTTCGGTGATCGTCGACCTCGCCGTCGAGCGCGGCGGCAATGTCGAAGGCGCGGTTGCGGGTCAGGTGGTGACGACGGCCAACAACGTTAAGATCGTCGGCCACCTCAACGTGCCCGGCCGCGTCGCCGCATCGGCCTCGCTGCTCTACGCCAGGAACCTGTTCGCCTTCCTCGAGACGCTGGTCGACAAGACCAGCAAGACGCTCGCCATCAACCGCGAAGACGATCTGGTCAAGGCGACGATGCTGACCGACGCTGGCCGCGTGGTGCATCCGGCCTTCGCCAAGGCGGCGGAACAGCCCCATATCGAACCGGCGGCCATTCCGGCCGAGACCATGGTGGCTGATGCCACGCCGAAGAAGGCTGCACCGAAAAAGGCGTCCGACAAAGCCACTGCCGGCAAGTCCGCCGCCAAGCCGAAGGGGATCGCGTGATGGATCAGACCTTGCAGAAAGCCCTCGATCAGCTCGACCAGGCAAGTGCCGCCGTCCGGCTGGCTGTGCAGAACCTGGCCAACGCGCCCGGTGGCGCCGATGCGGCGGGCGATGCCGCGCACGCACTGTCCGGCGGCGCCATCGATCCCTTCGTCTTCCGCTTCGCCATCTTCGTACTTGCGATATTCGTCGGATACTACGTCGTCTGGTCGGTGACGCCGGCGCTGCACACGCCGCTGATGGCGGTCACCAACGCCATCTCCTCGGTCATCGTCGTCGGCGCGCTGCTGGCCGTCGGCATCTCGGCCTCCGGCATTGCCACCGGCTTCGGCTTCGTCGCGCTGATGCTGGTCTCGGTCAACATCTTTGGCGGCTTCCTGGTCACCCAGCGCATGCTGGCCATGTACAAGAAGAAGGACCGGTAGAGAGCCATGAACGCCAACTTCGCGTCCTTCCTCTACCTGGTCTCCGGCGTCCTGTTCATCATGGCGCTGCGCGGCCTGTCGCATCCGACCACCAGCCGCCAAGGCAATCTCTACGGCATGATCGGCATGGGCATTGCCATTGCCACCACGCTGGCGCTGGCGACTCCGTCCGCCGGGCGCTTCGGCCTGATCGTGCTTGGTCTGGCCATCGGCGGCGGCGTCGGCGCCGTTACAGCGCGCCGCATCGCCATGACTTCGATGCCGCAGCTGGTCGCCGCCTTCCACTCGCTGGTCGGCCTTGCCGCCGTCATGGTAGCGGCAGCCGCCATCTACGCGCCGGAAAGTTTCGGCATCGGCACGAATGGCGACATCCACGCCCAGGCGTTGATCGAGATGAGCCTTGGCGTTGCCATCGGCGCCATCACCTTCACCGGCTCCGTCATCGCCTTCCTCAAGCTCGATGGCCGCATGTCGGGCAAGCCGATCATGATCGGCGGCCGTCACATCATCAACGCGGTCCTCGGCATCGCGCTGATCGTGCTGATCGTGCTTCTGGTCACCACCGAGGCCAAGCTGGTGTTCTGGCTGATCGTCGCGGCGTCGCTGGCGCTCGGCGTCCTCTTGATCATCCCGATCGGCGGCGCCGACATGCCGGTCGTCGTCTCGATGCTGAATTCCTATTCCGGCTGGGCCGCCGCGGCACTCGGCTTCACGCTTGGCAATCTGGCGTTGATCATCACCGGCGCGCTGGTCGGCTCGTCCGGCGCCATCCTGTCCTACATCATGTGCAAGGGCATGAACCGGTCGTTCATCTCGGTCATCCTCGGCGGCTTCGGCGGCGAGACCGCGGCGGTTGCCGATGACGGCATCGAACGCACGGTCAAGCAGGGCTCGGCCGACGACGCTGCCTATCTGATGATGAACGCACAGAAGGTCATCATCGTGCCGGGCTACGGCATGGCGGTCGCCCAGGCCCAGCACGCGCTGCGCGAAATGGCCGACAAGCTCAAGGCCAATGGCGTGGATGTCAAATACGCCATCCACCCCGTGGCCGGCCGCATGCCCGGCCACATGAACGTGCTGCTCGCCGAAGCCAATGTTCCCTATGACGAAGTGTTCGAACTGGAAGACATCAACTCCGAGTTCGCGCAGGCCGATGTCGCCTATGTCATCGGCGCCAATGACGTCACCAATCCGTCCGCCCGCGACGACAAGTCGTCGCCGATCTACGGTATGCCGATCCTCGACGTCGACAAGGCCCGCACCTGCCTGTTCGTCAAGCGCTCGCTCGGCTCGGGCTACGCCGGCATCGACAACACGCTGTTCTACAAGGACGGCACCATGATGCTGCTCGGCGACGCCAAGAAGATGACCGAGGAAATCGTCAAGGCCATGGATCACTAAGCCGCCGCAACCTTCCACTGGAAGGTTGTCGGTCCATCATCGGAAACAAAAAAGCCCGGTTCGACCGGGCTTTTTGATGTTGAAGACCGGTTCAGCGGCTGGTCAGGAAAACCGCTTCCTCGTCGTCGCGCTGCCTGCCGCCCAGGGCTGCCGCAGCGCTGGCGATGAAGGCGCCGATAACCAGCGACAGGGCGCCAAGCAGGGCGAAGGTGGCGCTGCCTTTCCGCGCGGCGTCGGCGGCCTGCTTTGCCTTGACCTTGGCGTCCTCGACCCTGGCCACCAGGGCGTCGACACGCGCCTTGGCGTCGGCCTCGGAAAGCCCGGTGCGGGCGGCGACCAGCTGCGACAGATAGGTCTTGTCGTCAGCCGAAACTTCGCCTGCCGCCGCACTGGCGACGAGGATGCGCGAAGCCTGCCCGGCCGCAGCCGCATCGCTGTCCGGATTGGCCGCCGCGAGCCTGGCGGCATCAGCCGGACGGAACAGCGTATCCACGAGATAGGACGTTGCATTGTCGGCCGGTGCGCTGCCGGCATTGGCGGACGCGCCGGCCGAAGCACCCATGGCGGCGCCTGAGGCAACAGTAGAAGCCGCCTGCACGCCTGAACCAAGCACTGCCGACAGCGCCGACCCGAGAATGCCGACGACCAGCAATGTCGCCAGCGCCCAGGCGAGGAGGCCGTGCGCGGTGTCACGGAAATAGACCTCGTCGGTGTGGATGCCGACCCATTTGGTGCGCAGGCGTCCGGCAAGATAGCCACCGACCCCGGAGGACAGCCATTGCACGATGATGAGCCAGATGGCGCCGGACACCGCGAAGGTGGTCAGCGAGGCACTGGCGCCGGACCACGGCGAGACCATGGTCAGCCCCAGCCCCGAACCGAGCAGCATGAGGATGAAGGTCAGCGTCGAGGCCGCGAAGGCGCCGGCGATGATCGGACCCCAGCTGACGGCCGGGGCGGAGGATTCCGTTGAGGCGGATACGTCGACAGCCGATACGGTGGACTGCATCGACGCCTCCTACCGTACGAACAGCATGATGAGAATGATGATCGGGATCGGAATACCGAGCAACCAGAGCAAAATACCGCGTCCCATAAAGAGCCTCCCTGCGAGAAATTGATCGATGTCGTCACAATGTTCCTGAGCGATTTCCGTTCCGAAGGGCAATGAAATGATTTGCTTGCCGGGAACGGAACTATTTTCCGCGCGGCCCGAGGCACAACTGCGAAACTGTGGATTGGTTCACGGAGTTCCACATGGGCTGCCGTGTATTGTTGGCTCGGTGAGCCGGGGGTAGCATGAGCGATCCCGCCGTCGGATGTCGTCAACGGAGACGCTGATGCCCAAGACTGTCGCATCGCTGGCTTACAAAAAGGCGCAGCCCGGCCAGGCGGTGGTGATCGTGCACGGCATGGGCGAGCAGCGGCCGATGGGTACGCTGAGGGGATTCGTCCAGGCGGTCTGGAGCAGCGATCCCACCCGTGCTCCACCCTACGCCCAGATTCCCGATCCGGCCGTTTCCGGCGCCACGATCAACCAGAGCTGGATCACGCCCGACAGCCGGACCAAGTCACACGAGCTGCGCCGCATCACCACGCCCTACGACGTCGATGGCCGCCGTACCGATTTCTACGAGCTTTATTGGGCCGACATCACGCAAGGCACGACGCGCGGCCGGCTGGCCGCCTGGGTGACGAACCTGTTGTGGCGCAAGCCCGCCGACATTCCGCTCGACGCCCGCAAGCTTTACGTCGCCACACTTCTGATCGTTATCGTCATTCTGGGCGCAGCACTCGTGCTGGCAACATCGGTCTGGCAACAGGCCGTTACCTTGACGACCGGCCTGATGATCACCACCCTCGCTTCTTTTGTCATCTGGGCGGTGGATCAGTTCGCCCTGCCCTATTTCGGTGACGTCGCCGCTTATGTGCGCGCCGAGGCGGCGACGATCGAGAAGCGTGCGCTGATCCGCGACAGAGGCCTGACGTTGCTCAAGACGCTGATGAAGGACGATGCTTACGACCGCATCGTGCTGGTCTCGCACAGCCTTGGGTCGATCATCGCCTATGATTTGCTGCAGATCCTGTGGGCCGAGTTCCGGCCGCGAAGGCTGGAAGCGGTCCGCGACAAGGCCAAACTGGCGGCGGTCGAGGCCGTCGACAAGGCAACGCTCGGCTCTGATGGGTCAGCGTGGCCAAAGAACCTTGAAGACCTCGCCGGATTCCGGCGCGGTCAATGGGCGCTCTACCAGCAGCTTCGGACCAAGGACGCCGACCACCCGCTGCCCTGGAAGATCAGCGATTTCGTCACGCTTGGCAGTCCGCTCTCCCACAGCGAATTCCTGGTGACCTACAATCTCGCGGAATTCAGGCGTGGCCTTGCCGAGCGCCTGTTCTCGGCTTGCCCGCCGATTGCCGATGACGGGCGCCCCGGCGGCACCGTGCTTTACCGGGAAGGACACAGCCAAGGCAAGGCGCAGCGCGCGGTGCATCATGGCGCGGTGTTTGCGGCAACGCGCTGGACGAACGTCTACGACCGCGGCAATGGCTGGGCGACAGGCGATCCGATTTCCGGTCCGATGACGGAAAACTTCGGCCCCGGTGTGGAGAACATCCAGATCGAGCTTCGCAGCTCACTTGGCCGTATCTTCACCCACACGCTTTATTGGTCATCGACGGCAAACGGCGTCGAAATCGCCCTGCCGGCGGGCACCGCGCCGCGCTCGCATCTGCAAGTGCTGCGCGACGCGGTGGACCTTGGTCGGAAGCTGGAGCCAAAGGCCTGACCCGGAGTGGAGCTCCGGCGGCAAGGCCCCCAGCCCTCAAATGTCCAGATTGGCAACTGACAGCGCGTTGTCCTGGATGAATTCGCGCCGCGGTTCGACCTCGTCGCCCATCAGCCGCGAAAACAGCGAATCCGCATCGGTGGCGTCATTGACCTTGACCTGCAGCAGCGAACGCACATTCGGGTCGAGCGTGGTTTCCCAGAGCTGCTCGGCATTCATCTCGCCGAGGCCCTTGTAGCGCTGCATGGTCAGGCCCTTGCGGCCGGTCGCAAACACCGCGTTGAGCAGCGCCAGCGGCCCCGAAATGGTTTCGGAGACATCCTTGCGGCGCAGCACCGGCGGCTCGCCATAGACTTCCATGAGGCGCGGGGCATAGCGGTCGAGCTGGCGTGCGTCGGCCGAATTTATCAGCCCGGCATCGAGCTGCGCGAATTCCTTGACGCTGCGCACCGTGCGTTCGAACACATAGCCGCCGACGCCTTCATTGGAGGTCGACAGCCGGCCGGTCCAGCCGCGCTCGGTGTCCTCGGCAATGATGTCGAGGCGCTGGGCGACGCGTTCGGCCATGGCATTGGCGCGGCCGAGGTCGTTTAGCACATCGGCGTTGAGCGCGCCGGCGATCGCCGCCTGTTCGACCACGCCCCTGTTGTAGCGCGTGTGCAGCCCGTTGATGAGCTGGCGCACGGCCAGTGCATCATCGATCGAGCCGCGCAGATCCTGTCCGGCCCGCGCCTCGCCGGAGGCAAGCGTCAGCGACGCCTCCTCCAGCCCGGAGCCGATCAGGAACTCCTCGAAGGCGCTCTCGTCCTTGATGTATTGCGAGCTTTTTCCGCGCGTCACTTTGTAGAGCGGCGGCTGGGCGATGTAGAGATGGCCGCGCTCGATCAGCTCCGGCATCTGGCGGAAGAAGAAGGTGAGCAGCAAGGTCCTGATATGGGCGCCGTCGACGTCGGCGTCGGTCATCAGGATGATCTTGTGGTAGCGCAATTTGTCGGCGTTGAACTCGTCCTTGCCGATCGAGGTGCCGAGCGCGGTGATCAGCGTGCCGATCATCTCGGAGCCGAGCATGCGGTCGAAGCGCGCCCGCTCGACATTGAGTATCTTGCCGCGCAACGGCAGGATTGCCTGGTTCTGGCGCGAACGGCCGCCCTTGGCAGAGCCGCCGGCCGAGTCACCCTCGACGATGAAGATTTCGGATTTCGCCGGGTCGCGTTCCTGGCAGTCGGCAAGCTTGCCAGGCAGAGAGGTGACGCCGAGCGAGCTTTTGCGGGTGATGTCTCGGGCCTTGCGCGCGGCTTCGCGCGCCGCGGCCGCCTGGATCACCTTGTCGATGACCACCTTGCCCTCGGTCGGGTGTTCTTCCAGCCAGGTGCCAAGCGCCTCGTTGACCAGGCCTTCGACCACCGGGCGGACTTCCGACGAGACCAGCTTGTCCTTGGTCTGGGAGGAGAATTTCGGGTCGGGAACCTTGACCGACAGCACCGCCGTCAGGCCTTCGCGGCAGTCGTCGCCGATCAGCGCCACCTTTTCCTTCTTGGTCAGGCCCGACGATTCGCCATAGCCGGTGATCTGGCGCGTCAGCGCGCCACGGAAGCCGGCCAGATGGGTGCCGCCATCGCGCTGCGGGATGTTGTTGGTGAAGGCCAGCACGTTCTCGTGGTAGCTGTCGTTCCACCACATCGCCACTTCGACGGTAATGCCGTCGCGCTCGGCCTTGATGGCGATCGGCTTGTCGATCAGCGGTTTCTTGACCCGGTCGAGATATTTGACGAACTCTTCCAGGCCGCCATCATAGTGCAGTTCGTGGCGCACGAGATCGGCATGGCGGGCATCGGTCAAGATGATGCGTACGCCGGAATTCAGGAAGGCGAGTTCGCGCAGCCGGTGCTCCAGCGTGCCGAAGTCGAACTCGACCATGGTGAAGGTTTCGGACGACGGAAAGAAGGTGATCTCGGAACCGCTGCGGCCCTCATAGGTGCCGGGCTGCTTGTTCTGCTCATAGCTGCCGGTCGCCTTGAGCGGCGCATCGGCATTGCCATGCGTGAAGCTCATCTCGAAAATCTGGCCGTTGCGGCGGATTTTCAGCTTCAGCCAGGCCGACAACGCGTTGACCACCGAGACGCCGACGCCGTGCAGGCCGCCGGACACCTTGTAGGAATTCTGGTCGAATTTGCCGCCGGCATGCAGCTGCGTCATGATCACTTCGGCCGCCGAAATGCCTTCGCCAGTGTGAATATCGGTCGGAATCCCGCGGCCATTGTCGATAACGGTGACCGAACCGTCGGGATTGAGCGTCACCGTGACGAGATCGGCATGGCCGGCCAGCGCCTCGTCGATGGCGTTGTCGACCACCTCATAGACCATGTGATGCAGGCCCGAGCCGTCGTCGGTGTCGCCGATATACATGCCCGGCCGCTTGCGGACAGCGTCCAACCCCTTCAAAACCTTGATGGAATCGGCGCCGTATTCGGCCTCAGCGCCGTTGGCGTTGTCGCTTTGATCGCTCATGAAAACCTGTCTGATTGATGCCGCATGCTCAGCGCGAAAAAATGGCTTCGAATCACGCCGCTTTGATGTCCTAGATATAGGCGCAAAAGGCGGTTTTTCCAAGGTTTGCGGGCATTTCAGGGCTGAATCCCGAGCTGGCAGCCGGCTATTTTTTCGCGGCTTTCAATTTGGCCAGAAGACGGCGCAGATATTTGATCGTGGGTTTGTCCCTCGGCGCCAGTTTGCCTGTGCGGTCAAGCTCCAGCGTCAGGTCTAGCGCCTGGGACAACACAGCCTTCGGATTCTTCGCCACATAGGCATAGTTGATGTAGGCCTGTACCAGATCGAATTGCCAGATCGCATTGTCCGGATCGGACAGGGCCAACCGCTGGCGGATGGCCAGGCTGGCTTCGAAGGCCTTCTTCGAGCCATCATAGTGGCGCTGCTTGGTCTCCAGCAGGCCTATTTCCTCGAACGTGATCGACAGGTCGCGCTGCCAGTCGGAATTGCCCGGGTCGAGATTTGCCAATCGGTTGGCAATGACGAGACTGTCCTGATAGTTCTGCAAAGCACCGGCGATATTGCCCTGGGCATCAAACACGCCGGCAATTTTTTCCAAACAGACCGATAGGTCGCGCTGCCAGTCGGTGTTGCCTGGGTCGCTGGCGGCAAGGTCTCGCGCCGTGGCCCGCGCTTGCTGGTAGGCCTCCAACGCGAGTGGCCAGTCCTTCTGGTCGCCGTAAGCATTGCCGATCTTGGCGTAACCGACCGACAGGTCGCGCTTCAAATCGGTGTCGTTTGAGTCGCGGCGCACCAGCGCTTCGGCGATTATTTGGCTCTTGTTGTAGGCGTCGAGCGCGCCCGCAGCGTCGCCACGCTCGCGCAGGACGTCGCCGATCCTGGTGTAGCTCACGGAGACGGCGCGCTGATGCCTGGGGTCGTCGGGGTTGTTCTGCGCCAGCGCCAGCCGAATTCTCAGGCTCTCTTCGAATGCAGTCTGGGCGCCATCCAGCTGGCCGGCGGTGCGGGCAAGACCGCCGATTTCGTCGTAGGTAATGGTCAGGTCGCGCAGCAGATAGACGCTGTTCGGCTCCGCGTCGGCCAATTGCTGCTTGATGGACAGGCTTTGCTGGTAGGCCTGGGCTGCCGCACCCACGTCGCCTTGCGTGGCCAGCACATTGCCGATCTTATCATGGGCCATGGCGAGATCGCCGAGCCAGTCCTTCTTGTCCGGCACGTCTGTGGTCAGGCCCTGCAACATGTCCCTGGCCGCCTCATAGTTTTGCAGGGAGGCCGGCAGATCGCCTTGCGCCATCTTGATGTTGGCGAACTTGATATGGCCGATGGCCAGGTCGCGCTTGACGCTCGGATCGGTTTCCTGGCGCGCTCGCTGCTCAAGATTGGCGACCAGCGCCGCAAAGGCGCGGCCGGCGGCGTCGGTGTTGCCGACCGTTGTGTAGAGGATGCCGAGCTCTTCCAGCGTGCGGCTTTGGCGGTCGGCCTGTTCCAGGCTGAGCGAGGTCTGCCCGGCTTCGCCATAGAGCGCCAGCACCGTTTCATAGTCCTTGATGGCGGTTGCATAGTCCAGGGTGGCACGCGCCGCGCCGCCCGAGAGAAATCGCGTCGCGGCTTCGGACAGGGTGCGGCTGACGAAATTGGCCTTCAACGCCTGGCGCGAGACATTGTCGACGTCGGCGGCCTTGGCGAGGATCACGCGTGCACCATCGAAAGCGCCGAGCGCCAACTGTTCCTCGGCCTGGCGGCGCAGTTCGGTCACCTGCGGGTCGTCGGCGGCCAGCGTCTTCATCTCGCCGCGCACCTTGACGAAGGCGTCGGCCGCCTCGCGCAGCTTGGCGTCCAGGCTTTCGCCGGAGAGATGGCTGGTGTCGGAACTGATCAGCGCGCCATAGAGCGGCGCCAGCGGCATGTCGGCATCGCTGGCGACCCGCTCGACCGCGCCGCGCATTTCCGGCGTCACATCGGCCATGGCAAGCAGCAGCCGCTCGCGCTCCGGCAATTGTTCCTTGGCCGCCGAGGCGAAGAACAGCTTCGGCAGCCCGCTCTCGACGTAGGGCAGCTGTTTCCCGCGCGAAAGGTCGTAGACCTCCTGCTGCACCAGCGTCAGCACCGAGCGGATTTCGAGCCCGTCGGTGCCGAGGTATTTGGTCAGCGCCGCTGTAAAGGGCGAATTCGCACCGGTACCGTCGTCGGCAGCCGTCTCGCCGGGCGCCGCCGAAAAGGCGAACAGGATGTTTTCCGCCTTGCCGACTCGTCCGAGGCCCGGCTTGATCTTGTCCACCAGGTCCTTGATCAGCGATGTGGCGCCACGCCCGTCGCCGCTGCCGCCCGTGAACGGATCGCTGCGGCAGGCGTCGAGCACGATCAGCCCGACCTTCGCCGTGGCGGCAACCGCATCGCGCACTTCCTCCAGCGGCAGGCTGGTCTTCTCCAGCTGGTCGAGCGAGGAGGCATCGGCATCGACCGGCAGAAGACGGTTGTCGCCGGAGATTTCGACGCCATGGCCGGAGAAATACACCAGCGCCACGTCGGCGCCCTTGGCGTCCTCGCGAAAATCGTCGAGAGCCCGGCGCATGCGCCTGAGATCACGATTGGTCTCAAGCACGACTTCGAAGCCGAGCTTCTTCAGCGCCGCTTCCATCGCCTCGCCGTCATTGACCGGATTGGAGAGCTTCCGCACCAGCCGGTAGTCGTCCTCGGCAATGACCAACGCCACGCGCCGCTCCGCCACCGCTGTGGCGGTGGTCGCAAGCATCAACAGCAAGGCAAACAACAGGCGCAAATCGAACCGCCCCCGGCTCAGTCACCTGCCGACCATTCCACCTCTTTATGGCATGAGCAAGCCGGGGCCGGCTGCGTTACGTAGCCCGCATCGGCTTCAGCGCCCCGCTCCAGCGCGAGAGCTCGTCCAGCATGGTCTTGGTCCCACCCTCTACCTGCTCACTAGCCTGGAAGGAGCCGTCGCTCTCCAGCAGTTTCTGATACATCGGCAGCGCGACGCCTTCCGAGATGGGCATGACGCCCACCGCGGTCAGCAGCGGCTTCAGCGCCTGCGCGGCGCGCAGGCCTCCGGAAACGCCGCCATAGCTGAAGATGGCGGCTGGCTTGTATTTCCATTCGCGCGCAAGGTAGTCGATGGCGTTGACGATCGCAGGCGCCACGAAATAATTGTACTCCGGCGCAACGAACACGAAGGCGTCGGCGGCATCAATGACCTTCGACCAGGCTTTGGTGTGGTCGTTCTGGTAATTGCCGAGCCTGGGGTGATGCGGCTCGTCCAGAACCGGCAGATGGAACGTGGCAATGTCGGTCAGCACCGGTTCGAATTTGCCGTGCTCGCGGGCAAAATCCTCCAGCCAGTGGGCGAAGACCGGCCCGGCGCGGCCCGGCCGCGTGCTGCCGATTATGATGTTCAGCTTGTGCTTCAAGCGGGCTCTCCTGGGCGATTGGCAGTAGCTGTTGGTAACTGTCACCTATGGCAGAGTGTCCAACCGGACAAGCCGCAACCGTTTCACCGGCGGTCACGATCCGATGAACACACCGTCTGTCGGGCACACCGGGCGCTGCAGCGTTTCAGTTTGCCGTTCGGTCACATGGACGCCCGGATTGCCAGCCACTACATCTGAGCTATCAGCGGAGCACCTCATGGACACGCAGCCCGTCCCCTTCGTGCCGCCGGCGCCCAAGCCGCGCACGACGCCGCCTTCGACGCTGGAGATGATGCGGATCGTCTACCGCAATCCGCTCGAACTGTGGGGCGAGCACACCTACAACGAGCCCTGGATTTCGGCGAATGGCGTCGGCGGGCATCTGATCGTCGCCAACGATCCCGGCCTTATCCGCCACGTGCTGATCGACAACGCCAAGAACTACAAGATGGCGACGGTGCGCCAGATGATCCTGCGACCGATCTTGCGCGACGGGCTGTTGACCGCCGAAGGCGAGGTGTGGAAGCGCTCGCGCAAAGCGATGGCGCCGGTGTTCACGCCGCGGCATATCTTCGGCTTCGCCGAGCCGATGCTGCGCCGCACGATGCAGTTCGTCGCCCGCTATGACGAAGGCGGCATGACCGATGTCGCCCATGACATGACGCTGCTCACCTACGATATCCTGGCCGAGACGCTGTTTTCGGGCGAGATTGCGGGCGAGCCCGGCAGTTTCGCGCAGGAGATCGACCGCCTGTTCGAGACCATGGGCCGCGTCGATCCGCTCGACCTGTTGCGCGCGCCCGAATGGCTGCCGCGGCTGACCCGCATCCGCGGCCGCAAGACCATGGCGTATTTCCGCAAGATCGTCACCGATACGGTCAAGATGCGCGAGGAGCGGCTGAAGCGCGACCCCGACACCGCGCCGCAGGATTTCCTGACGCTTCTGCTGCGCGCCGAAGGCCCCGACGGGCTGACGCGGGCGGAAGTCGAGGACAACATCATCACCTTCATCGGCGCCGGCCACGAGACCACCGCGCGGGCACTGGGCTGGACGATCTACTGCCTCGCCGAAGCGCCGTGGGAGCGTGAAAAGGTCGAGCGCGAGATCGAGGCCGTGCTGGCGCGCGAACCCGACCCAACGAAATGGCTCGACGCAATGCCGTTCACCCGCGCCGCCTTCGAGGAGGCGCTGCGGCTTTATCCGCCGGCGCCGTCGATCAACCGCGAGCCGATCGAGACGGAGACCTGGAACGATCTGGTGCTCCCCAAGCGCGCGGCCGTACTGGTGATGCCTTGGGTCGTCCACCGCCACAGAAAACTGTGGGACATGCCCGACGCCTTCATGCCCGAACGCTTCCATCCGGGAAACCGCGAGAAGATCGACCGCTTCCAGTATCTGCCGTTCGGCGCCGGTCCGCGCATCTGCATCGGCGCCAGCTTCGCCATGCAGGAGGCGATCATTGCGCTGGCCATCATGCTGTCGCGCTTCCGCTTCGATGTGACCGCCGAGACCAAGCCGTGGCCGGTGCAGAAACTGACGACACAGCCGCAGGGCGGCCTGCCGATGCAGGTCACGCGGCGCGTTTAACGGCGCAACGCCTTGTTACGCGATGCCGGCGGGCTTGCGCTGGAACTGGCCTGCGGCGCGGAAGCGCCAGAGATAGCTGGGCAGGATGGTGCCGATAGACTGCGGCTGGATATCGAGGCCGGCAAGGTTCCGGTTGGCCTTGTTGGCCTCCTCCGACACGATGTTGGGCTGGCGCAGCAGCAGCACCTGGTCCTTGGTCAGCAACGGGTTGGGCAGCAGGCCGAGGATCGAGGCCTGCAGATTGGCCATCCACCACGGCACCGGTACCAGGAGCCGCTTGCGCTCGATGACGGTCAGCAGCTCTTCCATGCACTGCTTGAAGGTGAGCACTTGCGGCCCGCCGAGTTCATAGATCTGGCCGCCCTTGATCTTGCCCTCGACCGAACGCGCCACCGCTTCGGCGACATCGCCGACATAGACCGGCTGGAACTTGGTCTGGCCGCCGCCGATCAGCGGCAGCACCGGCGAATAGCGCGCCATGTCGGCGAAGCGGTTGAAGAAACTGTCCTCGGGTCCGAAATTGATCGACGGACGGAAGATGACGGCGTCCGGGATCGTCTCCAGGACGGCCTTTTCGCCGAGCGCCTTGGTGCGGGCATAGTCGGATTCGGCGTTGAGGTCGGCGCCCAGCGCCGAGATGTGGGTGAGCCCTGCGCCGACCGAGCGTGCGGCTTCGGCGACGGCGCGGGCGCCGAATTCGTGCACGGTGTTGAATTTCTGCCGGCCGCTTTCATGCGGGATGGCGACCAGATTGATGACATGGTCGGCGCCCTGCACGGCGCGGTCGACCGACCAGCGCACGCGCACATTGGCCTGCACCGGCTGGATCTGGCCGACATTGCCGAGCGGCTGCAGATGTCCCGCCAGATCGGGCCGGCGCACCGCCACCCTGATGCGGTAGCCGCGCTTGGCCAGCGCCCGCACGATGTGGCGGCCGACGAAGCCGGAGCCGCCGAAGACGACCACGAGCTTGGGGATCTGCAGGATTTCGGTCATGGCTGGCTCCGGCGCTCGAAAGCTTGGCTGAAGCCGTTTCATAGTCCGTTTTGGGCCAAAGGCAAAGGGTGACGCGTCGTCGCTGCCACCCTCTTATAGACCCTTCAGAACGCCTTGCCGATGCGCGCGTCGACCGACTGGCGGTTGCCGCCGCGGATAACGAAGAACAGCAGGATCGCCGCCCATAGAAGCGACTTTTCAGCGCCGGAAAAGCCCTGGCCGGCAGTGATCCAGTGGAACCAGACGGTGACCAGCAGCACGATCATGCCGGCAAAGGCGGCGGGCCGAGTCAACAGGCCGATGGCGATCAGAATGCCGCCGAAGAATTCGGTGCAGGACAAAGCAACGACCAGAACGCGCCGGGATAGAAGCCGAGGCCTTCGACCATCTCGGCGGCGCCGAAAGGGTTGGCGATCTTCTGCGAGCCGTGAATGGTGAAACCCGCCGGCGACGACGCGCAGAAGGGTTTCGGCGCCATCATGCAGCGACGAATACAGGCGGCCAAACACCGGAACGATAAGTTTGCCGCGGGAAGCGTCGGTGGTTGCGGAAATCGTAGCTCCTGTTTTTGTGACGATCCCTTGCAAACGCCCGATGGTTCCGGCAAGTCAAGTTAACAAAAGTTAACTTCCGCCACATGTTTTAGCACACAGAGCACGAACGCAGAAAACCCCGCCGAAGCGGGGTTTTCCGGGTGACGCAACGGTCGAGACAGAGCGCAACGGGGCGGATAACCTGAGACGGCATACGCCCGCCCGGGCCCTAAACGCATCCGACAGAAGACACCGACCGGGCAAACCCGACCCGGCAGCTATTGGTCGTTGCGATCGGTAGAAAGGTTCAGTCAGGTCGCGTAAAAATTCGTTGTCGCAGGACCGCTTCAGCCCGAATAGCGCTCGGCGAACTCGGAAATGCGCTGCACCACGGCTTTGGGGGCATTGATGCCGCGCGCCTGCGCCTTCTCGGCCGCTTCGGCCCGCGCCCGGCCCGGAACGTGCACGCCAAAGCGCCGGCGCAGCCGGTCGAGCTGGTCCTTCATGCGTTGCTCGAAATCCGGGTCGAGCAGCTTGGGCTCGACGGCGAGCACGAACAGGCCGGTTCCCGGGCTGTCCGGTCCGCCGGAGAACCAGGGCGCGTCGAGCGACCAGTTGGCGCCCGACAGGCCAGCCGCCAGCACTTCGACCATCAGCGCGATGTTGGCGCCGCGCTGGCCGCCGAAGGCCAGCATGGCGCCCTTCATGGCCGCGGCCGGATCGGTGGTCGGGTTGCCGCTGGCGTCCAGCGCCCAGCCTTCGGGGATCTTCTTGCCGTCCTCGGCCGCCTTGCGGATGTTGACGAACGCCGTGGCGCTCGACGACTGGTCGATGACCAGCGGCGCGCCATCGGCGGCGGGTGCCGCAAACGACATCGGGTTGGTGCAATAGACCGGCTTGACCGAGCCCGAGCCTGCCAGCACCGCCGGCCCGTTGGTGGCGGCGAAGGAGACCAATCCCAGTTGCGCCAGACGCCCGGTGAAATAGCCTAGTGCGCCGCAGGTATAAGCGTTCTTCTGCGAGAAGATGGCGACGCCGAACAGCTTTGCCGCCTTGGCAAGGTCATCGATGGTGCGGTCGAAGCCGGTATGGGCGAGGCCGCCACGCGCATCGGATTGATAGACGGCGAGCGCCGGCCTGGTGATCACGGGATCGGCATTGCCGTCGATGCGGCCGGCTTCCAGCGCTTCGAGGTAATCGATGAAATGGGTCAGCCCGACGGTCGAAAGCCCTTCCGCCTCGGCGGCAATGATCGAGGCGGTGAGTGACCTCGCCGCCTCCTCATTGGCGCCGGCGCCGAGCGCCGCCATCCGGCACAGCCCTGTTGCCTGATCGAGAGAGAGTTGCATGTTGCGGACCCGATTGGTGGTGAGTGAGTAGGGAGTAGTCAGTAGGGAGTAGCGAAAGCAAGCGGTTTCCCGGTCATATGCTGACTACTCACTACTGCCTACTCACTATTCCCTAGCCCACCTTGTTCGGTATGCGCGCCTCGATCTTGCTGAATGCAAACACCAGGAGGCCGGTGATGATCATGTAGATCAGCGCCAAAAGCAGCAAGGGTTCGTAGGTGAGGTAGGTGTCCTGCCGGACCTTGGACGAGACTGCGAAGATGTCGATGACGCTGATCGTCGCCACCAGCGGCGTCGACTTCAGCTGCAGCACGGTTTCGCCGGTCAGCGTCGGCAGCGCCCGGTAGATGGCCTGCGGCAGCCAGATGCGGCGGAAAATCTTCCAGCGGCTCATGCCGAAAGCGCGGGCCGCCTCTAACTGCCCCTTCGGCACGCCGGCAAAGGCGCCGCGCATCACTTCGCCCTCATAGCCGGCGAAGGACAAGGTCAGTGCCAGCACTCCATAAGGCCAGGCTTGCCTCAGATACGGCCACATCCAGGATTCGCGGATCCAGGGAAATTGCGGAAACAGCGAGCCTAGCCCGTAATAGAGCAGCCATAGCTGGATCAGCAGCGGCGTGCCCCTGATGACGGTGCAGAATGTCCTGGCGGGCGCGGAAAACCAGAAAGAGCCGGCGGCCTGCGCCAGCCCGAGCGGCACGGCGAGCAGGAAGCCGAGAAAGCAGGTGACGGCCAGGATCCACAGCGAGCGCCAGATGCCGATCAGTCCCATTTCATAATATTGCGGAAGCCAGTCCCAGCGCATGAAAAAGGCGGCACCGAAAACCAGCGCGATTGCGACCAGGATCAGCACGATGCGATGCGGCTGCAGCCACAGCGACGTGCGCGCGGCAGCGTTGATGATGGTCGCTTCTCCGGCCATCAGCGCGCATCCTTGAGCGACGGCATACCGCGCCGCGACCAGGCCTCGAGACGGCCGATGAGGAGGTTGGAGACCAGCGACAAGATGAGATAGAGCACGCCCGCGGCGAAAAAGAAGGTGAAATAGGCTTTGGTGACGCCCGCCGCCTGCCGCGTCGCCAGCGCCAGCTCGTAAAAGCCGACGACCGCCAGAAGGGCCGTATCCTTGGTGGCGATCAGCCACAGATTGGCGAGCCCGGGTATGGCGAAGGGCAGCATCGCCGGCAAGGTGATGCGCCGCAGCATGAGCCCGGGTGACATGCCATAGGCACGGGCGGCTTCGATCTGGCCCTGCGGTATGGCCAGGATGGCGCCGCGGATCACTTCGGTCGAATAGGCACCCTGGACAAAGCCGAGCACGGCGATGCCCGCGGCAAGGCCGCTGATGTCGACGCGCTGGTAGCCCATTGCGGTCAGCGCCTGGTTGATCAGGTCTGTTCCGGCATAATAGAGCAGCAGGATCAGCACCAGTTCGGGCACGGCGCGCACGATGGTGGTGTAAACCGCCAGCAGGTCGCGTACGACCGGCCCGCCGTAAAGCTTGCCAAAGGCGCCACCGGTGCCGATCAGGAGACCAAGGACCGTGGCGCCGAGCGCGATCTCGATCGAATGGAGCAGCCCAAGCAACAGCGTGCCGCCCCAGCCCGGCGGATTGGGCGAGAGAAGTTCTATGATGCTGGCCGCCGAGGCCGAAAGAAGTGCGTCGATCAGCGTCGCCCCCGGATTGCTGGCTTCAACCACCGCCGACGGCAGCGTCGGTGGCAGCATGTCTGGGAAAGGTCGGGCAGGAGGGGCATGGCGTTGGCGCCATGCCCCTCAGCTCATGCGAGGATCGTCAGTTCGACTGCGCGCCGCCACCACCGTAAATGTCGAAATCGAAGTATTTCTTCGATATCTCGTCATATTTGCCGTTCGAGCGGATCGCCTTGATGCCGGCGTTGATCTTGGCCTTAAGGTCGGTGTCTTCCTTGCGCACGCCGGCGCCCACGCCCGGTCCGAGCACTTCATCGTCCGGAGCCACCATGCCCTTCAGATCGCAGCAGGCCTTGCCCTGGTCCGACTTCAGAAATGCGTCGAGCGCGATCGAATCCGCCTGGACGGCGTCGAGGCGGCCTGCGGCCAGATCGTTGTTGGCTTCGTCCTGCGTCTGGTATTCCTTGATCTCGGCGGCCGTGGGCCCGAAATGCTTCTTGGCATAGGCCGAATGGGTGGTCGACACCTGCACGCCGAGCACTTTGCCCTTGAGATCGTCCGGCGTGGCGCCGAATTTCTGGTCCTTCGGCCCGATGATGGCGGTCGGCGTGTTGTAGTACTTATCCGAGAAGTCGATGGTCTTCTCGCGTTCGGCGGTGATCGACATCGAACTGGCGATGACGTCGATCTTCTTGGTCGTCAGCGCCGGGATGATGCCGTCCCAGGCGACAGGCGTGATGACGCAGTCGAGCTTCTCCTCGGCGCAGACGGCGTCGATGAACTCGATTTCCCAGCCAACCCATTTGCCGGAAGCGTCCGGCGAGGTGAAGGGCGGATAGGGCTCGGCGGCGACACCGATCTTGACCGGATCGGCCTTGGCCACGCCCATGGCGGCAACGCCGAGCAGCAGCGCTGCGGCGAATGTTTTCAGAACAGTCTTCATGTCACGACTCCCAGTTTGTTGTTGGTTCCCGGTTTTCTTCCGTCCCGGCTTGTCCTAGCCGATGTTGCGGATGAACTGCTTCAGCCTTTCGGATTTCGGTGCGCCGAATATCTGCTCCGGCGGCCCCTCTTCCTCGACCAGCCCGTTGCAGAGGTAGACGACATGGGTCGCGACCTCTCGGGCGAATTTCATTTCATGCGTGACCAGCACCATGGTGCGGCCCTCGCGCGCCAGGTCGCCGATCACCTTCAGCACCTCGCCGACCAGCTCCGGGTCGAGCGCCGAGGTCGGCTCGTCGAACAGCATGACGCGCGGGTTGATGGCCAGGGCGCGGGCGATCGCCGCGCGCTGCTGCTGGCCGCCCGAGAGATAGGCCGGATAGACGTCGCGCTTTTCGGCCAGGCCGACGCGCGCCAAAAGCTTTTCGGCTTCCCTGATCGCCACGTCGCGCCTGACGCCCAGAACATGCACCGGAACCTCGATGACGTTCTCGATCAGCGTCATGTGGCTCCACAGGTTGAAGTTCTGGAACACCATGCCGAGCTTGGCGCGGATGCGTTCGATCTGCCGGCGGTCGGCGGGCACGGTGTGGCCGTGGCTGTCGGCCTTGAGTTTGATCTCCTCGCCATTGACGCGGATGATGCCGCTGGTCGGGTTTTCCAGGCAGTTGATGCAGCGCAGCAGCGTCGACTTGCCGGAACCCGAGCCGCCGATAATGGCGATCACCTCGCCGTCGCGCGCCGACAGCGAAACGCCTTTCAGCACATGCAGATGGCCGAATTTCTTGTGCAGGTTCTCGACATGGATGGCTTCGGCGGCGCCGTCCTGCGCCTTGCCGGATTGGACTGCGGCGGTTCCCACCGCGCTCACCGGGGAACCTCTGCCACAGGGTCCACGGCAGATCGTCGAACGTCTATCCGGCTAATCAACATACGCTGTAATGCCCACTCCAGACTTCAGCATGGACCCAACAGCGCGAGCCCGTCAATCCCGCTCATTACGGCACTTGCGGCCTTATTGTGCAAGTGTATAAATAGCCTCCGATGAAATTTTTTCCATTTTTTTCACCTTGAACACGGCATTGAAAAGGGCACTGATGAGCGCTTTCGGATCACAATCCATGGCGGCGCCGTTGCGGCGCGTGCTGATGCGGTCGGCGGCCAATGCCATGCGCGGTGCCGACCGGGTTATCTGGCACTATGGCCCGGGTTTCGACCCGGCGAAAGCGGCGGCGCAGCACGCGGCTCTCGCTGAGCTGGTGACGGCGTCCGGCGCCGAAATCGAATGGATCGATGACAAGGCCGATGGGCTGTCGGATTCCGTATTCACCCACGACCCGTCGCTGATGACCGACCGCGGCGCGCTGATCCTGTCCATGGGCAAGCCATTGCGCGCCCGGGAGCCATCGCTGCATGAGGAAACCTACACACGCCTGGGTATTCCTATCCTCGGCCGCGTCGAGGCTCCCGGCCAGGTCGAAGGCGGCGATTGCGTATGGCTGGATAAAAACACGCTGGTAATCGGGCGCGGGGTGCGCTCCAACCAGGAAGGCATACAGCAGGTTTCCAACCTGCTGACGCCGCTCGCCATTTCCGTCTACGGTTTCGATCTGCCGCTGTGGCAGGGCGAGGAGGCGTGCCTGCATCTGATGTCGGTGATCAGCCCGCTGGCCGACGACCTGGCCCTGGTCTATTCACCGCTTTTGCCGGCGCCGTTCTATCAGTTGCTGAAGGCGCGCGGCATCCGGCTGGTGGAAGGCGACGCCGAAGAGTTTGCCGCTTCGAACGGCCTCAGCCTGAACGTGCTGCCGACCAGCCCGCATAAGGTCATTGCCGTCGCCGGCTTTCCCAAGACCAAGGCCGCGATGGAAGCCGCCGGCTGCACGGTTCAAATCTTCGAGGCGGATGCGCTCTGCATCGCCTGCGAAGGTGGGCCGACATGCCTGACGCGGCCCATCCTGCGGCAATGAATGAGCGCCGCAAGTTCCGCCGCGAGGGCGAGGAGCGGCGGCGGCAGGATCTGATCGACGCGACCCTGGACAGCGTGGCCGAACATGGGCTGGAGGGCGCCAGCCTGCGCACCATCGCATTGCGCGCCGGCGTCACCGCCGGGCTGATCCGGCACTATTTCCCCGGCAAGGAAGACTTGCTGCAGGAAGCCTACGCGGCGCTGATGGGCCGCATGATCGAGCAGGCGAAGGCGGCATTGCTCATGGAAAACGCCTCGCCGCGCCAGCGCCTTGCCGCCTTCGTTACTGCCAACCTCAACGCGCCGATCATCGATGCACGCGTGTTTTCGCTGTGGGCAACCTTCATCGGCCGCGCCGGCGCGGATCCGAGCCTGGCTCGCGCCCACCGCGAAGGCTATCTCGGCTTTCGCAACGAGGTGGAAGCAGTCGTTGCCGAAGTGCTCGGCGCCGAGCAGCGCAGGCCAAACGCAAATGAACTGCGCCGCCATGCCATTGCCATCAACGCGATCATCGACGGGCTCTGGATCGAAGGCTGTCTGGCCGCAGAGATGTTCTCGCCTGGCGAATTGGCGGCGATCGGCGTCAAAGCCATAGAGGCCGAGCTCGGCCTCGCGCCGCAAAAGGGAGAGAAGCCATGACCACCATCGGCGAAGCGCTGATCACGCTGCTCGAAGCGCATGGCGTCGACACCGTTTTCGGCATTCCTGGCGTCCACACTGTCGAGCTTTACCGCGGGCTGGCGCGTTCAAAGATACGCCATGTCACGCCGCGTCACGAACAGGGCGCCGGCTTCATGGCCGACGGCTATGCCCGTGCCAGCGGCCGGCCGGGCGTTGCCTTTGTCATCACCGGACCGGGGCTGACCAACACCATCACCGCAATGGGCCAGGCGCGCGCCGATTCGGTGCCGATGCTGGTGATTTCGGGCGTCAACGCGATGCCGACGCTGGGAAAGGGGCTGGGCTTCCTGCACGAACTGCCGGACCAGCGCGGCATGATGGAGAAGGTGGCGCTGTTTTCGCAGCGTGTCACCGAGGCCAGCGAATTGCCGGGCGCTCTGGCGCGGGCCTTCGCGCTGTTTTCGTCGTCGCGGCCGGGCCCCGTCCATATCGAAATCCCGACCGACGTCATGGTCAAACCGGCGGACGGCATCGCTGCTTCGCTCACCAATGCGGCGGCGCCCGCGCCGGATGGCGCGGCCATTGCCGAGGCCGCCAGACTGATCGCAGCCACGCGCCGGCCGCTGATCCTTGCCGGTGGCGGTGCCAAGCGCGCTGAACAGCCACTGCAGCGCCTGGCCGAGCGGCTCGGCGCGCCTGTCGTCCAGACCGCCAATGCGCGCGGTCTGCTGCACGCGCATCCGCTTTGCGTGCCGGCCAGCCCCAGCCTGAAGGCGGTGCGTGCGCTGATGGCAGACGCCGATCTGGTTATCGCCGCCGGCACCGAATTCGGCCCGACCGATTATGACGGTTACAGCGACGGCGGCTTCGTGCTGCCCGCCAATCTGATCCGCATCGATATCGGCGCCGACCAGCTCGCCCGCCGCCCGGTGAGCGTCGGCATCCAGGCCGATTGCGCGGAGGCACTTGGTGCACTGCTAGGCGCGCTCCACCCTGATCATGCCGCAGCGAAGGACGGCGAGAGCCGCGCAGCCGCGTCGAGAAAGGCGGCCTTTGCCGAGCTCAGCCCGGCCTATGCCGCGCAGGTGCGTGCGGTGGAAACCATCCGCGACGCACTGCCGGGCGCCATCATCGTCGGCGATTCCACGCAGCCGATCTACGCCGCCAATCTCTATTACGACCATGACCGGCCAGGCGGCTGGTTCAACGCCGCCACCGGTTTCGGCGCGCTCGGCTACGGGCCGCCGGCGGCGATCGGCGCAGCGCTCGCCATGCCCGGCGTGCCGGTGGTTTGCCTCACCGGCGACGGCGGCTTCCAGTTCACCTTGCCGGAGCTGGGCGCGGCGCTCGATGCACCCGCACCGGTCATCTTCGTCGTCTGGAACAACAGAGGCTATCGCGAGATCGAAACGTCGATGCTCGATGTCGGCGTCGAGCCGGTCGGCGTGTCCCCGGCGCCGCCGGATTTCTGCAAGCTGGCCGAGGCCTACGGCATATCAGCCGAGCGGCTTGCCGGTACTGCCGGTCTCGCCGATGCGCTCAAACGCGCACGCGCAACCAGACTGCCGCACGTCATCGAAATCACCATCGACTGACGCCTGGTCGCGCGCCGTACGTCCATGCGCGGGGGTCGGAAGGGGCGGTCGGCGACTTCGAGCGATGCAAAGACGCAACAACTGCCATGTCGAGATGTCGGTTGAGTGATCGTGCAAAAGGCGCGACGCTCTGCGTCGGCGCGGCACGACAAGCGACATAATCATAAGAAACGACAGGAGCGTCCAGGATGACGGAAACAGTTCAGGGCAAGCATATCGTGGTGACCGGTGGCACCGGGGCGCTGGGTGCCGCGGTCGTCGGCAAATTGCTGGGGGACGGCGCGATCTGCCATGTGCCGAATGCCCACGCGTCGGCCCCCTCGCATTTCCCCTTCGCGGCCCATGATCGCGTCCGGCTGGCGCACAATGTCGATCTCGCCGATCCTGCCAAGGTCGATGCCTTCTATGACAGCGTCCCCGAATTGTGGGCCTCCATCCATCTGGCCGGCGGCTTTGCCGCAGCCCCGGTCGAGAAGATCGAATCCGCATCCTTTGCCGAAATGATGGACACCAACGCCCGCACCGCCTTTCTGTGCTGCCGCGCTGCGGTGCGCTCCATGCTGGGCTCGAACACAGCGGGCCGCATCGTCAATGTCACGGCACGCGCCGGGCTCGACCCGCGCCGGGGTGCCGGCATGGTCGCCTATAGCGCCAGCAAAGCGGCGGTGGCAGCGATGACCGTGGCGATGGCCGAAGAGCTGAAAGGCAAGGGTATCCTGGTCAATGCGGTTGCGCCTTCGACGCTCGATACGCCGGCCAACCGCGCCGATATGCCGGACGCCGATTTCGGCAAATGGGTCAGCCTCGAAGCCGCCGCCGAGGCAATCGCCTATCTGGCATCACCCGCCAATCTGGCAATGAGCGGCACGCTGGTGCCGCTCTACGGCCGCGCCTGAAGTTCCGCCGCGCAGAGCGGCTCATTTGGTTTGGCTTCCGATGGCGGCCTTTGCCGACCTCGCCTGATCTACAGCGGAGGTTGGCCATTCAATCATGGCGACCGCCGACGCCTCCACGGCATTAGACTAGAAGGCCTGCGACTACGTCAGGTTCGAGACCCCACTTCCACGACCTCGACTGCGTCGCCGATGGCGATCGTGCCGGCGTTGTTGGGAATGGCATTCTGGCCGAAAATGATGCCGCCCTTGGCGGAGCGGTGGAGTTTGCCAAGCGTCTGCAACGGCTCGCGCGGGTCCGGCTGCTCGCCGCTCAACGGATCTCGGGTGGTGATGACGCAGCGCGAGCAGGGCTTTGCGATGCGCAACTCGACAGCGCCGATGCCGATCGTCTTCCAGCTGTCTTCGAGCCATGCGCCGTCTGCGTCGACGACGATGTTTGGCCGGAACCGCGCCATCTCGATTGGCCTGGCAAGATGGCTGTTCAGATGGTTCAGCGAGCCTGTCGTGGCGATCAGCAGCGGAAAACCGTCGGCAAAGCCGACGAAATCGCCGGGCTGGCCGAATTTCGCATCGACCGGCCGGTTTTGCGGATCGTCGAAATAGACGAGATCGACAGGCCGGCCAAGAATAGCCGAGAGATAGGCGCCGGCGGCCGGATCGCCCGGCCGCGCGGCAACCATATCCTTCCAGATCTTGACTTGCCGGAGCGCGGTGCCGGGAGCCGGTGCCTCGACGAAGTGCGAGCCATGCCTGTCATGTTTCAACAGGATGCCCGTTCCGCGATGCTCGACGTCGATCGTCGTCATATCAGGTATCTGGCGAATGGTGAGGAACTGCCCATCCTTGTCGACGACCATCCAGCGGCGGTCGCCTTCCATGCCCATTGTCTCGATGTCGGCGCTCGGCACGGCATGGCCGCGCAGGCTCTTGACCGGATAGCGATAGAGTTCGACGACCTTCATCGCGCATGCTTCTCCGTTGCCCGAAGGGCCGGACTTCCGTGTTTACGTCTGCAACGACAGCCGAGCCTACAGCCGCGCATGCGGAATTGAAGGGGTTCCGCCGTCTTTGTCTTGTGCCAACCGCGTCGCCGAGCATGAAAAAACCCGCGAGCCTTGCGGCCCGCGGGTCTTCTTGTTCAAGCCGCGCGTGAGGCGCAGCCGAGGTTTACGCTTGCGCGAAGCGGCTTACGCGCTGCGCGCGAAGCGGCTTAGCTGCCCTGCTTCTTCAGCGCGGCGCCAAGGATGTCGCCCAGCGAAGCGCCGGAGTCGGTAGAGCCGTACTGTGCGACGGCTTCCTTCTCTTCCGCGATTTCCAGCGCCTTGATCGAGACCTGCAGCTTGCGGGTCTTCTTGTCGAAGGCGATGACGCGGGCGTCCAGCTTCTGGCCGACCGAGAAGCGCTCGGGGCGCTGCTCGTCACGGTCACGGCTGAGGTCGTTGCGCTTGATGAAGGTCTCGATGCCGCTGTCGACCAGCCGCACTTCCAGACCGCCATCCTTGATGCCGGTGACTTCGCAGGTGACCACCGCGTTCTTGCGCAGTTCGCCTGAAGTCGCCGCTTCGCCGACCGTATCCTTGGCCAGCTGCTTGATGCCGAGCGAGATGCGCTCCTTGTCGATGTCGACGTCGAGCACCTGCGCCTTGACCATGTCGCCGCGATTGTACTCTTCGATGACCTGCTCGCCCGGACGGGTCCAGTCGAGGTCGGAAAGGTGCACCATGCCGTCCACGTCGCCTTCAAGGCCGATGAACAGGCCGAACTCGGTCTTGTTCTTGACCTCGCCCTCGACCTGGCTGCCGACCGGATGGCTCGCGGCAAAAGCCTGCCACGGGTTTTCCAGCGTCTGCTTGAGGCCGAGCGAGATGCGGCGCTTGGCCGGATCGACCTCGAGCACGACCACGTCGACTTCCTGCGTCGTCGACAGGATCTTGCCGGGGTGCACGTTCTTCTTGGTCCACGACATTTCCGAAACGTGGATGAGGCCTTCGATGCCCGGCTCCAGCTCGACGAACGCGCCGTAGTCGGTGATGTTGGTGACGGTACCCTTGATCTTCTTGCCGATCGGGAACTTGGTGCCGATCTCGGACCACGGATCGCTCTCGAGCTGCTTCATGCCGAGCGAGATGCGGTGGGTTTCCTGGTTGATGCGGATGATCTGCACCTTGACCGTCTGACCGATGTTGAGGATCTCGGTCGGGTGGTTGACGCGGCGCCATGCCATGTCGGTGACATGCAGCAGGCCATCGATGCCGCCGAGGTCGACGAACGCACCGTAATCGGTGATGTTCTTGACGACGCCTTCGACAACCTGGCCTTCTTCGAGGTTCTGCACGATTTCCGAACGCTGTTCGGCGCGGCTTTCCTCGAGCACGGTGCGGCGCGACACCACGATGTTGCCGCGGCGGCGATCCATCTTGAGGATCTCGAAGGGCTGCGGGTTGTGCATCAGCGGAGAGACATCGCGGATCGGGCGGATATCGACCTGGCTGCGCGGCAGGAAGGCCACGGCGCCGTCGAGGTCGACGGTGAAGCCGCCCTTGACCTGGTTGAAGATGACGCCTTCGACGCGCTCACCCTTGGTGAACTTCTCTTCGAGCTTGACCCAGCTCTCTTCGCGGCGGGCCTTGTCGCGCGACAGGACGGCTTCGCCCAGCGCGTTTTCGATGCGCTCGACCATGACCTCGACCGTGTCGCCGACCTTGAGCGTCGAGTCCTTGCCCTTGACGCCGAATTCCTTCAGCGGCACGCGGCCTTCGACCTTGAGGCCGACATCGATGATGGCCATGTCTTTTTCGATCGCCAGGATCGTGCCCTTGACGACCTGACCTTCGCCGGAGTGACCGGTGGTAAATGATTCTTCGAGCAGGCTCGCGAAATCGTCGCGAGTGGGATTTGCAGCTGACATATTTTCTCCTGGAGTGCCCCGCATCTGAAGCGGAACGGGCGCCGTGGGTTAGCGTTGCGTTGGCCTGCCGGCGTTCCGGGCTACAAAAGCCCTGGGCCGCCTAAGCGGCAATTCCGGCGCATGAAGAATGCTGGCAGGCTGGTTCGTGCCCGATATGGGTATTTTCTTCGCTTCCGGCAATCGGTGGAGCGGGAAAACCCTGGATCAGGCTTTGTCTCTCTTAGCCAGGGCGTCGTCGATGATCGCTTTGGCCGCTAGAAACGCGGCCTCTATAGCCATTTCGGAGGTATCAAGCAAGTGCGCGTCCGCCGCCGGCTTCAGCGGCGAGTCGGCGCGGCCCATGTCGCGCTCGTCGCGCCGCACGATATCGGCAAGGATTTCGGCGTAATCGGCAGTGCCGCCAATGCTCTCGATCTCCGCCAGCCGGCGCTGCGCGCGCACCTGCGCGCTCGCCGTCACATAGAGTTTTATGTCGGCATCGGGGCACACGACGGTGCCGATATCGCGCCCGTCGAGCACCGCGCCCGGCGGCGTCCTGGCGAAATCGCGCTGCTTTTCGACCAGGATGCGCCGAACGGTAGGGTAAACCGCTACCTTCGAAGCCGCTTCGCCGACAGCATGCGCCGACAAGACCGCCCGGTCGAGCTTGGCTAGATCGACCTGGCGGGCAGCGGTTTCGGCGGCCGAGACATTGTCGAGCGGCAGCGCATACTGAAGCAACGCATAGGCGACGGCGCGGTAGGTCAGGCCAGTGTCGAGCAGGTTGAGGCGGTAGTGGTCGGCGAGACGCCGGGCCAGCGTGCCTTTGCCGGCGCCGGCGGGGCCGTCGATGGCTATGGTGAAGGTCATTGGCGGGCCAACACAATCGAAAGGCTCGATGAAAAAGACAGACGCCGCGATCCTTCGCGCCCCCCTCTGTCCTGCCGACATCTCTGCTTGCTTTGCGCTTGGCATAAACCTACCCGATCTCCGCACCGAGCCCCGTCATCAGGCCCATGAACTCCGGGAAACTCGTCGCGATCATGGCGGCGTCGTCGATGGTTACCGGCTTTTCCGTTGCCAGCCCCATCACCAGGAAGCTCATGGCGATACGATGGTCGAGATGCGTCTGCACCGTCGTGTCCTGGCCATTGCGATGGCCGCCCAGCCCCTTGCCGCCGGGCTTTCCGCGCACCGCGAGCGAAGCTTCGCCTTCGGTGCAGTCGACGCCGTTGAGCTTCAGCCCATTGGCAACCGCTGCCAGTCGGTCGGATTCCTTCACCCGCAGCTCTTCCAGCCCCTGCATCAACGTCTCGCCCTCGGCGAAGCTCGCGGCAACCGCCAGCACCGGATATTCGTCGATCATCGACGGCGCCCGCTCGGGCGGCACGGTGACGCCCTTGAGCTCGGAGTAGCGCACGCGCAGATCGGCGACATCCTCGCCGCCGGCATTGCGCGGGTTCAAGATGTCGATCTGGCCGCCCATTTCCTGCAACGTTAGAAGCAGGCCGGTGCGGGTGGGGTTCATCAGCACGTTCTCGATGACGATGTCCGAACCCGGCACGATCAGTGCCGCGACCAGCGGGAAGCCGGCCGAGGAGGGGTCGCCGGGCACGGCGATGGTCTGCCCCGTCAATTTGCCCTGGCCCTCGATGAAGATGTGGCGCACGCCGCGCTCGTCGGTCTCGACCGAGAGATTGGCGCCAAATCCCCTAAGCATCTTTTCGGTATGATCGCGCGTCATCACCGGCTCGATCACGGTGGTGATGCCGGGCGTGTTGAGGCCTGCCAGCAGCACGGCCGACTTCACCTGCGCCGAGGCCATCGGCACGCGGTAGGTAATGGGTGCGGCATGTTTCGGCCCATGCAGCGTGATCGGCATGCGGTCGCCCGGCGTCGCCTTCAGCACCTGCACGCCCATCTGGCGCAAGGGTTCGAGCACGCGGCCCATCGGCCGTCCCGACAGCGATGCGTCGCCGATGAAGGTCGTTTCCATGTCGTAAGTGCCGACGAGGCCCATTGTGAGGCGGGAGCCGGTACCGGCATTGCCGAAATCGAGCGGGCCTTCCGGCTGCAGCAGCGCGCCATTGCCGGTGCCGCGGATCACCCACTCGGCGCCGCGCTTCTCGATATGCGCGCCCATCGCCTTCATGGCGGCCGCCGTGCGCATCACATCCTCGCCTTCGAGCAGGCCGGTGACGCGGGTTTCGCCGGAGGCAAGGCCGCCGAACATCATGGAACGGTGCGAAATCGACTTGTCGCCCGGCACGCGAGCGGTGCCGGAAAGGGCGGATGATTTGCGGGCGGTGGCCGGCTTGGCAGCGGCGGCGTGAGACATGGAATTTCCCTGGACGGAATGCCGGCGCACCGGCGCTTTTCATTTGTTGCGGCGGTCTCGTATCACGGCGGGCACGAATGGTCATCCCCATGGTCGTCGCTTGGCGCGAGGCCTTTCAGTGCTTGGTTTTGTGACGCCGGCTTTTCGCTTTGACAGCGCGGTAAACTGTGGTTAAGGGGACCACTCTTTTACTGACGAGGCTTGACGTGGCAAAAAACGAACTTGGCACAAAGCGTGTCGACCCTGAAACGGGCCGAAAATTCTACGACCTGAACAAGGACCCTGTCGTCTCGCCCTATACGGGCAAGACGTATCCGCGTTCCTATTTCGAGGACGGCAAGATCGCCGCCCTCGAAGAGGAAGAGGAAGTGGCCGAGAAGGAAGTGGACGCCGAGGAAGAAGAAGGCGTTGAAGTCGTCTCGCTTGAAGAGGCCGACGAAGACGTCAAGGCCGGCGACGAGCTTCCCGACCTGGGCGACGACGAGGACGATGTCGATCTAGGCGACGATGAGGACGATACTTTCCTTGCCGACGAAGAGGAAGAAGACGACGACGTCGCCGACATGATCGGCGTCGGCGACGACGACGACGAAGTCTAGGAACGCTTCGAACGCATGCATTTAGCGGCGTTCACGGGCTATGATGAAAAAGCGGGCCTCGAAGGCTTGATCTTCAGGGAAGGCGGGGTTAGAAGCCGCCTGCACTAAACGGCGCGGTCCTGAAACCCGCGCCGGACCTCTCGCCGGCAACGGCGACGGCTGACTGCCGGAGTGGGGCCATAGCTCAGTTGGGAGAGCGCTTGAATGGCATTCAAGAGGTCGTCGGTTCGATCCCGATTGGCTCCACCAAACAGTCTCTTTCCGACGCTCGGTTTCGCGGCATTCATGCTTGTCGCCTGCCAGTCGGCGCCTGAACCATCATCGCCGCCGCCAGCGCCCGCACCTCAGCCCATGGCGCCTGCCGCGATCTCTGCTCCGGATGGTGCGGCGGTCCTCGATCCATCTGTGCGGGTCATGCCGCCCGGCGAAGGAGTCCCGGCCAAGTATGTCGCGTTTTCCGGCATATGGGGCGGACAGTTGGACGGGATGTATGATGGCAAGCTCGCTGTGCTGACGATTACGCGCGGCGGCAATGTCACCGCCACCTATGCCTGGGGCGATGTCGGCGACAACAAACCGGGCGTGGCCGACGGCGAAGGCAAGATTTTCGGCAACACGTTGAAACTGCGGCGCCTTCCCAATGGCGCGGACGTCAGCGCGGTCATTCAGGCGGACGGAACGCTGGCCGTCACCTATGGGCTTGCCGACCGCACCTATACGGGCACGTTCACCAAGCAGTAATCGCGAGAGCTAATCTTCCGGGGAAGCCACGGCTGGCTCCTTCCCTTAATCAATGCAGGCCGAATTCGCGCAGCAGTTCTTCGCGATAGCGCACGAAGCGGCTCTCGCTGCGCTCGCGCGGGCGTGGCAGGTCGATGTCGATCAACCGCGCCGCGCCGCCTTTCTCCTTGGGCAGGATCAGCACCCGGTCAGCCAGATAGATCGCCTCCTCCAGATCGTGGGTGACCATCACCATGGTGACGTTCTCCTCGCTCCAGATGCGCGCCAGTTCCTCCTGCATGCCGATCTTGGTCATGGCGTCCAGCGCCCCCAGCGGCTCGTCGAGCAGAAGGATTTCGGGCTGCACGGTGAGCGCTCGGGCGATGCCGACGCGCTGCGCCATGCCGCCGGAAAGCTGGCTCGGAAAAGCATCGGCGAATTCGGCAAGGCCGACCAGGGCGAGGTAGAAGCGGGCGCGTTCCTCGGCCTGCCTCTTGGGAACACCGCGCACTTCGAGGCCGAACGCGACATTGCCGAGCACGCTCAGCCACGGCAGCAGCCGCGGCTCCTGGAAGATCACGGCACGCTCGGCGCCGACGCCATGCACCGGCTGGCCGTCGATCGCGACACCGCCGCTGTCGGCCGCCTCCAGCCCGGCCAGAATACGCAGCAGCGTGGTCTTGCCGGAGCCGCTGGCGCCGACAATGACCAGGCATTCCCCCGAACGAATGTCGAGGTTGAGCGTCCGCAGCACGGCAAGCTGGCGCCCGCCGAGGCTGAAGGATTTGGAGAGGTCGCGGATCGAGACCTCTCCGCCACGGTTAGAACCGCCCATCTTGTCTCTCAGCTATTTCAAAGCTCAGTTGATCTTGGTTTCGCCGGGCCGGTACAGGATGTCGGCGGCTTTCAGCTTGCCCTGGGCCAGACGGCCGTCGCGCTCCAGCACGGCGACCCAGAAGTCGATGTCGCGGTCGGTCGCCTGTGCACCTTCGCGCAGACCAAAGCCGGTCCAGTAGCGGGCGAGATCGCCGTTTTCGCCGCGCTTGTCGAGGATAGTGGCCAGCACCTTGCGGGCTTCGTCCGGGTTCTGGCGCGACCAGTCCGAGGCGCGCGCCGACTGTTCGACGAAGTTGCGCGCCGCATCCGGGTTGGCGGCAATGAAGTCGCGCCTGAGTACGACGAAGCCTCCGGCGAGTTCGCCGAGCACCTGGGTGTCGTCGAACACGCCGCGCACGCCGCCGTTGGCGACCAGCGCGCCGGCAAAGGTCGCCTGCCAGTAGCCGAGGCCGGCAATGTCGACCTGGCGCGAGCGCAGCGTCTGCTCAAGCTGCGGGCCGGGCACGACAATGAGGTTGGCGGCGGTCGGCGGCAGGCCGACGCTGTGCAGGGCCTCACGCACCGTATAGTCGAGATGAGCGCCGAGCGTGTTGACCGAGATGGTCTTGCCGGCAATGTCGGCGATCGATTTGATCGGGCTGTCTTCCAGCACGTAAAAGACGCTCTTCACATCCTTGTTGATGCCGTTGCTCGGATACGCCGCGACGAAATCGTTGCCGCCCGAGATCGAGTTGATCACCGCCGCGGTGGCGGCCGAGCCGATGTCGACGCTGCCGGAAGACAGCGCAAACAGCGATTCCGGTCCACCCGAGGAATAGCCGACATTCTCCAGCTCGACGCCGAGCCCTTTGAAGTAGCCGAGCTCGTCGGCCAGCTCATGCGGGGAGATGCTGCCACGGCTGGCGAGGTAGCGGAACTTGACGGCTGCGGCTTGCGCAAAGGCCAGGCGCGGCAGGCCGGCGGCGATGAGGCCGGCGGCAAGCGGCGCGCCGGCAAGCAGCGAACGGCGGGTGATTTTCATGATCGGGTCCTTGTGAGGTAAACGGTGAGGGGCGGACTGCTCAGTTGACAGGATTGCTCCAGCGACAGAGCCGCCGCTGCAGGGTGACCAATGCCTGGTTGGCGATCAGGCCAAGCCCGGCGAGGATGACGATTGCCGCAAACATCAGCGGGATCTGGAAATTGTACTGCGCGTTCATCACCTGGAAGCCGATGCCCTTGTTGGCACCGATCATCTCGGACGCGATCAGCAGCAGCAGCGCGGTGGTGGCGCTCAGCCGCAAGCCGACGAAGATCGACGGCACGGCGCCCGGCAGTACGACGCGGCGAAACACGGTGAGCCGGCTCGCACCATAGACGCGCGCCATTTCAAGCAGCTTGGGATCGACTTCCTTGACGCCGCTGGTGGTGTTGAGCAGCAGCGGAAACAGCGTCGCCCAGAAGATGACGAAGATCTTCGAGGTCTCGCCAAGTCCCAAGAGCAGGATGAACACCGGATAGAGCGCCAGCGCCGACGTCTGCCGGAACACCTGCAGGATCGGATCGAGCGCGGTTTCGACCGGGCGCACCTGGCCCATGAACAGGCCAAGCGGAATGGCAACGGCGACAGCCGCCGCAAAGGCGATGCCGGCGCGTTGCAGGCTGATGGCGATGTCGCCGAGCAGGCTGCCGCCGGCAAGCCCCTTCCAGAGTGCGACGACGATCATGTCGATCGGCGGCAGCACCGCCGCGTTGACCCAGCCGACGCTGCTCGCCACCTGCCAGAGCGCCAGGAAGCCGGCAAGCACGCCGTAGCGCTTCAGGAAGCGAAAAGCCGCCTTGCTACCGAGGTTCAGGAAGTCGGTGCCGAGCCCGGTTTCGCCACCACCGCGGCGAACCGTGATTTGCCGATCGATGTGCTGCAACGTCATTGCTTCACCCCTTCGATGCCAAGGTCATTCGGCGGCAAGGACGGTCGAGCGGGCGACGGTCCATGGATTTTCCGGGCGCCTGAGGCCGAGATTCTCGCGCAGCGTGCGGCCTTCGTAAGCCGTGCGGAACAGGCCGCGCCGCTGCAGCTCGGGAATGACCAGGTCGACGAAATCGTCGAGCGCGCCGGGCAGCCAGGGCGGCAGGATGTTGAAGCCGTCGGCCGCGTCGCTGGTGAACCATTCCTCCAGCTGATCGGCGACCTGCGTGACGCTGCCGACGATGGTGTAGTGGCCGCGCGCCGTCGCTACCCATTGGTAAAGCTGGCGGATGCTGAAATTGTGCTCGTCGGCAATCTGCCGGATCAGCGCCTGGCGGCTTTTCATGCCTTCGGTTTCCTTGCTCGGCGGCAACGGGCCGTCGAGCGGATAGCCCCTGATGTCGAGCGTCTGGCCGGCCAGCCCGTTGAGGAGCGCAACACCGTCCTCGGGCAGGATAAGGTCGTTGAGCTGTTGGTATTTGGCGCGGGCCTCGTCCTCGGTGCGGCCGACAAAGGGCGCGACGCCCGGCATGATCAGCACCTGGTCGGGATCGCGGCCGACTTCAGCCACGCGCGCCTTGATGTCGCGGTAGAATTCCTGCGCCGTCTCGAGCTTCTGATGGGCGGTGAAGATGACCTCGGCCGAGTGCGCGGCAAGCCCGCGTCCGTCTTCCGACTGCCCGGCTTGTACGACAACCGGATGCCCCTGCACCGGGCGCGGCACGTTGAGCGGACCCTTGACGCTGAAATGCTCGCCCTTGTGGTCGATGTCGTGCAATCTGTCCTTGTCGTAGAAACGGCCCGACTGCTTGTCGCGGATGAAGGCGTCATCCTCCCAGCTGTCCCACAGCGCCTTGACCGTCTCGACATGCTCATGCGCCCTGGCATAGCGCTCGGCATGGCTGGGCTGGACGTCGCGGTTGAAATTGCGTGCCGTTTCGTCGCCGGCCGAGGTCACCACGTTCCAGCCGGCGCGGCCGTTCGACAACAGGTCGAGCGAAGCGAATTTGCGCGCCAGCGTGTAAGGCTCCTCATAAGTGGTGGACGCCGTTGCGATGAAGCCGAGATGCGTCGTCAGCGGCGCCAGCGCCGCAAACAGCGTCACCGGCTCGAAACCGGCGATCTTGGCATTGCCGCCCTCGCGGGCGCCGAGGCCGACGGTCAGGTTGTCGGCCAGGAAATAGGCGTCGAACAGGCCGCGCTCGGCGGTCAGCGCCAGTTGCTTGTGGAACTCGAAATTGGTGGCCCCGTCGGCCGGCGCATCGGGATGACGCCAGGCGGCGATATGCTGCCCGCCGCCGGGCAGGAAAGCGCCGAGCTTGATCTGCCGCGGCCTGCTATCGGACTTGCTGGCTCGAGTCATTTGCAGGCGTCCTTCTGGTCTATGCGGGATGGAATGTTGCGTCGCGGATCGTTGGTTTTCAGGCGGCAAGGACGACGCTGTAGGGCACGCCGGCCACCCGGCATGCCTCGGCGACCGCCTGCCGGGCTCGCGCCTTGACTGCCTCTGACACCAGCACGCCATCGGCAAAGTCCTTGTCCGAGGCGTAGATCGCGGTCGGCAGGGTCTGCGCCTCGAAGAAGCCGAACAACGGCCGCAACTGGTGTTCGACGACAAGCGAATGACGCTCGCCGCCGCCTGTTGCCGCCAGGATGATCGGCTTGCCGCGCAGCGACGACGGGTCGAGCAGGTCGAAGAAGTGCTTGAACAGCCCGGTGTAGCTGCCCTTGAAGGTCGGGGAGCCGACCACCAGCACGTCGGCGCCGAGCAGCTGCTCGATAATACCGCGCGCCGCCGGATCGAGATCGCCAAGCTGTCTTGCAGGCGCAAAGGACGGGCCGAGATCCTCGATGTCGAAAACGCTCAAAGCCGAGCCGGCCCGGCTCGCCACCTCACCGGCGATGTGGCTGACGAATGCCTTCGTCTTGGACGGACGGGTCAGGTTGCCGGACAACCCCACCACCAGCTTTTTTGACATCCGAGGCTCCTTCTCGCAAACGCACTATCCGCATTAAGCCTACCGATTTTGTAGAATTAAATGAGCGAGAAGATTTCAAAACCGGGCTCTGAAGCGAATGGAGTTTGCGGGACATCGCCTTTGGTTGGTTCATTTGGCCCCAAAAGCGCCGCGGCAGATGCTGACCCGACCGCACAAGGCATCGCCGGGGACCATGGCCTGGTCCTTTGCGCACTGATGGGTAACGTTGCGAAACCGTCAAGGGCCGGCGGCATTGACACTGCGTTGTGTCAGTGTCGATTGAACCCAATCGCGTGGGCGACGAAGTAGGCAACTGCAATCAAAGAACAGGATGCGCGCATGAAGAAGATCGGCTTTCTTTCCTTCGGCCATTGGTCGCCCTCGTCGCAATCGCAGACGCGCTCGGCGTCCGACGCGCTGCTGCAGTCGATCGACCTGGCCGTCGCCGCCGAGGAGCTGGGTGCGGACGGCGCCTATTTCCGCGTCCATCATTTTGCCCGCCAGCTCGCTTCGCCGTTTCCGCTTCTGGCCGCGGTCGGCGCCCGCACCAACCGCATCGAGATCGGCACCGCCGTCATCGACATGCGCTATGAGAATCCGCTGTATATGGCCGAGGATGCCGGTGCTGCCGACCTGATCGCCGGTGGCCGGCTGCAGCTTGGCATCAGCCGCGGTTCGCCGGAGCAGGTGATCGACGGCTGGCGCTACTTCGGTTACGTGCCGCAGGACGGCAAAAGCGATGCCGACATGGCACGCAACCATGCCGAGGTGTTCCTGGACGTGCTGCGCGGCGAAGGTTTCGCGCAACCCAATCCGCGGCCGATGTTCCCCAATCCTCCGGGAATGCTGCGGCTCGAGCCATTCTCGGCCGGCCTGCGCGACCGGATCTGGTGGGGTGCCGCTACCAACGCCACCGCCGAATGGGCGGGCAAGCTCGGCATGAACCTGCAAAGTTCAACGCTGAAGTTCGATGAGAGCGGCCAGCCGCTCCACATCCAGCAGGCCGAACAGATCCGCGCTTATCGCGCGGCGTGGAAGGCGGCCGGCCATGCGCGCGAGCCGCGCGTGTCGGTCAGCCGCAGCATCTTTGCGCTGGTGAACGACCGCGACCGCGCCTATTTCGGCGGCGGCAGCAGCGAAGATCATTTCGGCTATATCGAGCCTGAGAAGCTTGCCGTCTTCGGCCGCTCCTATGCCGCGGAGCCCGATGTGCTGATCGATCAGCTGAAAGAGGACGAAGCGATCGCCGAGGCCGACACGCTGCTTCTGACCGTCCCCAACCAGCTCGGCGTCGAGTACAACGCCCACGTCATCGGGGCGATCCTGAAGCACGTCGCGCCGGCTCTCGGCTGGCGCTGACAAGAGGCGCCAGCCGCCGGGGAAACAAAGAGATTGAGCGTTTCGCCGCCGAACGTGAAACGCTCAAGAGAAGAGATGGCTAAACATCCGCCTTGAAGGTCTGCTTCTGCTGGCCGAGCCCCTCGATGCCCAGTTCCACCACATCGCCAGCCTTCAAGAACACCGGCGGCTTCATGCCCAGCCCAACGCCGGGCGGGGTGCCGGTGGAGATGATGTCGCCAGGATGCAGCGACATGAACTGGCTGAGATAGGAAACGAGATAGGCGACGCCGTAGACCATGGTCCTGGTCGAGCCGTTCTGCATCGTCTTGCCGTTGACCGTCAGCCACATTTTGAGGTTCTGCGGATCGGCAACCTCGTCCTTGGTGACAAGCCACGGCCCGGTCGGACCGAACGTGTCGCAGCTCTTGCCCTTGGTCCACTGGCCCTGGCGCTCGGCCTGGAAGGCTCGCTCGGACACGTCATGGGCAACGGCATAGCCGGCGACATAATCCAGCGCCTCGGCTTCGCTGACATATTTGGCTTTTCTGCCGATGACCACGGCGAGTTCAACCTCCCAGTCGGTCTTTTCCGAACCGCGCGGGATCAGCACGTCATCGTCGGGACCGACAATGGCCGAGCTTGCCTTCATGAAGATGATCGGCTCCGGCGGCACGGTGGCGCCGGTTTCGGCGGCATGGTCGGAATAATTCAGGCCGATGCAGATGAACTTGCCCGTGCCGGCGACGCAGGCGCCGAGGCGCGGCTTGCCGGAAACCGCCGGCAGCGAGTTCGGATCGAGCTTCGACAATGTCTCGAGCGACGCCGGATCGAGCGCCTTGCCGGCAATGTCGGTGACATGACCCGAAAGATCGCGGATCGTTCCATCCGCATCGAGCAGGCCGGGGCGTTCGCTCCCTATCTCGCCATAGCGCAGCAGTTTCATCTTGCTCTCCAAATTGCGGCCCAAGGCCGTTTTCAAAACTCGCTCCGCCAAGCGATGACTGGGCGGACTCTGGCTATCGGACCCGACCTGGGGCAAGCCGGACTTTAGAACTGTTCGAGCCTGGACCTGCGGATCGAGGCTATTGCTCAGATCGACCAGCCGCCGTCGATATTATAGGCCTGGCCTGAGGTGTACGTGGCGCCGGCGAGGTAGACGGCAAGGTCGGCGATTTCCTCGGGCGTGCCGAGACGGCCCATCGGCTGGCGGGCAATGAAGGCCGCGCGGGCCGCCTCGTAATCGCCCTGCGCATGCATGCGGTCCTGCAGCGACGGGCTCTCGACGGTGCCGGGGCAGATGGCGTTGCAGCGAATGCCCTTGGCGACATAGTCCGCGGCAATCGCCTTGGTGAGACCGATCACGGCCGCCTTGGAGACGCCATAGGCGAAGCGGTTGGGCACGCCCTTGCCGGCGCCGGCGACGGACGACATGTTGATGATCGAGCCATCGCCGCGCTCCAGCATGCCGGGCAGTACGGCCCGAATGGTGCGGATCATGGCGCGGACATTGAGGTTGAAGGCGAAATCGAGATCGGCGTCCTTCATCTCGAGGATGGACCCGGAATGGACGAAGCCGGCGCAGTTGAACAGCACGTCGACGCGGCCGATTTCGGCGAAGCCGGACGTGACGGCATCATCGTTGAGGACGTCGAGCTTGCGGGTCTTGATGCCGGAGGTCTTGGCGAGTTCGGCCAGCAGCGCCTCGTTGATGTCGGTGGCGTGCACGACGGCGCCTGCCTTGGCGAAGGCCAATGCGCTCGCCCTGCCGATGCCTTGCGCCGCCGCCGTGACGACAACGACCTTGCCTGCCAGATCCGCCATGCGTTTCTCCTCGCCTCTTTGGCCACTTCTCGGCCCGATTTAATGCGGGCTGACCGGGGCGTCCTGTGCCAGACAGGCGCGACTATGCGGCCTGCACAATCCATCAGTCCATAAACAACAAATGTTTTTTCTGGTTAAAGAACACATGTCCGGGCGTCAAGCCCGAACGCGATCACCTTCGCGACGGCTGATGTAATGCACATCGCTTGCTCTGATGCAACAACATGTATGACAACCGGGCAACGAGTCGCGCTGCCATGGTTCACTCAAGCACAGCGCGCTTCAGGCGGCATTAGTCGCCGTATGGCACCCAGACGTTCTTCACTTCGACGGTGCGGCGCAGCAGGGCATCGCCGGCGGCCTCGTCGGAGGCCCAGTCGAGGCTGCGGCCGTTTCCGGTCCAGACGCGCTTGAGATTGCCGATGGAATCGGCCTCCGCCCTGGCGCAGGTGTCGGCATCGGCGAACAGCCACAACCCGTCGACATCGTCATGCTTGGCCAGCACGCCGGCAAGCTCCGCCGTGCGGCCGGTGACGATGTTGATGGCGCCTGCCGGAACGTCGGAATATTCGATCACCTGGTAGAGATCGGTGGCGAGCAGCGGGTATTTTTCCGACGGCACGGCCACCACGGTGTTGCCCGTGGCAAGCGCAGGTGCGATCAGGGAGATCAAGCCGAGCAGCGGCGCGCTGTCCTGGGCGACGATGCCGAGGACGCCGACCGGCTCGTGCAAGGCGAGCGTGACGGCGCGGGCCGGTGGCTGATGCACCCTGCCCTCATACTTGTCGGCAAGGCCGGCATAGAGGAACAGGCGCTCGATCGATTGTTCCACTTCCTCCCGCGCGGCCTTGGCGTTGGCGCCGGTCAGTTCGGTCAAGCGTGCGGTAAATTCGCCGGTGCGGCCGGACAGATTTTCGGCGAGGTAGTAGAGCACCTGGGAACGATTGTAGGCGGTAGCCTCCGGCCACGCCTTGCAGGCGCGGGCGGCGGCAACGGCGTCGCGGATGTCCTTGCGGCTGCCGAGACCGACTTCGCCGGCGAGCTTGCCCTTGGCAGTGGCTATCGCCAGCGAATAATTGCCGTCGGGCCGCACCTGCTTGCCGCCGATGAACAGCTTTGCGGTACGATCGATGGCGCCGCCATCCGATTGCTCGACCGGCTGCGCCGAAGACGCCGTCGGCTTGATCACCGGGCCGAGCGGCAGCTTTGCCGAGAGATACTCGAACATGCCCTCGCGCCCGCCCTCGCGGCCAAAGCCGCTTTCGCGATAGCCGCCGAAGCCGCAGGCGGCGTCGAACATGTTGGTGCCGTTGACCCAGACGACGCCGGCCTTCAGCTGCGGCGCGACATGCAGCGCGAGGTTGATGTTTTCGCTCCACACCGAGGCGGCCAGCCCATAGCGCGTGTTGTTGGCAAGCTCGATCGCTTCCTCAGTGTTGCGGAAGGTCATGGTGGCCAGAACCGGACCGAACACCTCTTCCTGCGCCAATATATTTGCCGGCGAAACACCCGTGGCGAGCGTCGGCAGGTGGTAGTAGCCGGAAGACGGCAGCACCGCGTCGGGCTGCCAGCAGACGGCGCCCTGTCTGGCGCCTTCTGCGACCAGGCCCTTGACGCGGTCGAGCTGTGTGGCGTCGACCAGCGGTCCGATATCGGTGTTCTTGTCGAGCGGGCTGCCGACGCGAAGCCGGCTCATCCTGACCTTGACCTTGGCGATCAACGCGTCGGCAATGCCTTCCTGCACCAGAAGCCGCGAGCCTGCGCAGCAGACCTGGCCCTGGTTGAACCAGATGCCGTCGACCAGTCCTTCGACGGCGCTGTCGAGATCGGCGTCCTCGAAGACGATGAAGGCCGATTTGCCGCCAAGCTCCAATGACAGCTTCTTGCCCGATCCAGCCGTGGCTTTCCTGATGATCTTGCCGACCTCCGAAGAGCCGGTGAAGGCGATCTTCTGGATGCCGGGATGGTTGACGATGGCGACGCCCGCTTCCGGCCCGCCCTGGACGATGTTGACGACGCCCTTGGGCACGCCGGCACGCTCGCAGATCTCGGCAAACAGGATGGCGGTGAGCGGCGTGAACTCGGCCGGCTTCAGCACCACCGTGCAGCCGGCGGCGAGCGCCGGCGCAATCTTCCAGGCCAGCATCAGCAGCGGGAAATTCCATGGGATGATCTGGCCGACGACGCCGACACCCTTGTGGCCTGGGAAATCCTTGTCGAGCGCCTGCGCCCAGCCGGCATGATGGATGAAATGGCGGATGGCCAGCGGCACGTCGATGTCGCGGCTTTCGCGGATCGGCTTGCCGTTGTCGATTGACTCAAGCACTGCGAACAGGCGCTGATGACGCTGCATCGCGCGGCCAATGGCGTAAAGCACTTTTGCGCGCTGGTAGCCCGAGGATGCCGACCATTTCGGCAACGCCCTGGTGGCTGCAGCGACGGCTGCGTCGATATCGGCGGCGCCGGCATCGGAGATCTTGGCCAGCAGCTTGCCGGATGAGGGTTCGCTGGTCTCGAAGGTCTTGCCGCCGCCTGCTGCCTTCCAGCCGCCGTCGATGAACAGCGCCTTGCCGAAATCGCGTCCGGCAAGCCAGGCATCGGCCTCGGTGCGGGCTTCCGGCGCCGGGCCGTATTCCATGGCGTGATAGCGTTCGAGAATGTTCATGACGCGCTCCAGATAATCGTCTTGGCAGGCGCTCTGTGGCGCCCCCCTCTGTCCTGCCGGACATCTCCCCCACAAGGAGGGAGATTAGCCTTCGCGCCTGTCGGCTCTGAAACGTCGACAATTGGCGAAATCGCCGACGTTAGCCAATCTCCCCCCAAGTGGGGGAGATGTCCGGCAGGACAGAGGGAGGCGCGAAGGAACACGACGTTCAAGGCCTTCATCCGCCTCACGCCATTGCGTGGCGGTGATTGGCCGAATAATGCCCGGTCAGATGATGCTCGAGCTGGCGCTCGATATCGGTGAGGAGGCTCGAGGCGCCGAAGCGGAACAGGTCTGGCTCCAGCCAGGGCCGGCCGAGCTCCTCCTTCATCAGCACCAGCCAGTCGAGCGAGGCCTTGGCGGTAGAGATGCCGCCGGCCGGCTTGAAGCCGATGAGAAAGCCGGTCTCCTCGAAATAGGCTCGGATGGCGCGCACCATGGCAAGGCCGACGGGCAGCGTGGCGTTGACGCTTTCCTTGCCGGTCGAGGTCTTGATGAAATCGGCGCCGGCCATCATCGCCACCATCGAGGCCAGCATGACATTTCGCAGCGTGGCGAGGTCGCCGGTGCCGAGAATGACCTTGAGATGCGCATCGCCGCAGGCTTCGCGCATCGAGACGATCTCGTTGTAGAGCTCCTGCCACTTGGCGCCGAAGACCAGGCCGCGCGGGATGACGACGTCGATCTCGTCCGCGCCGTCGCGCACCGATGCCTCGATCTCCTGCAGGCGGGTCGACAGCGGCGCAAGGCCGTGCGGGAAAGCGGTGGAGACGGCGGCGACATGGATGCCGGTGCCGCGCACGGCATCAACAGCCGTCGCGACGAATGGATGATAGACGCAGACCGCCGCCGGGCGGATTTTTTCGCCCTCGATGCCAAGCCCCTCGACGATGTCGCGGCGGAACGGGTTGATCGCCTTGGCGCACAGGCGGCGCACGCGCTCTTCGGTGTCGTTGGAATTCAGCGTCGTCAAATCCATGCAGGAGACGGCGCGCAGCAGCCATGCCGCCTGGTTGTCGGCCTTGATCGAACGACGCTTGGTCAGGCTGGCGACGCGGCGCTCCAGCGCCGAGCGATTGACCGAGCGCACCGATTCCATGAAGCCGAGATCGAGCCGCATGCCGGTGTTGCGGGCGATGCCATGCGATTGCGGAACGGGCGTGTTGGCTGCGGCACGCGCCGGCAGCGGCGTGACCTTGGACGCGCCGAGATCGGCTTCGCGGATTGTGCTGCTCATCTCCTGCCCTTTCGCTCGACGATTTTACGTCGTGGTGCGTGTCGTTGCTCCCGGACCGCACGGCGGCTTTAGGCGACGCACACCGAAGATAGCCCGTGAAGCATCGCTTCACGAGTCCTTCAAGCGGTCATAGCGGAAAAAGGCGGCGAAAGCAGCTGAATTTTGACCGCATGGTCAAAATTCCAATCGAGAAGCAGGCGCCGAGGCGCCTGCTGATGTCAGCCGACGAAAGCGCGCTCGACGACGAAGGTCGAGGGATGGCTGAGCGAGCCCTCATGGAAGCCGAGGCCTTCGGCCATTTCCTTGACGTCCTTCAGCATATGCATCGAGCCGCAGATCATGATGCGGTCCGTCTCCGGATTGAGCTTCTCGATGCCGAGGTCGGCGTAGAACTTGCCCGAGCCGATCAGCGCCGTGATGCGGCCCATGCGCGCCGATTCTTCGCGGGTCGTCGAATTGTAGAGGGTGACGCGGCCGCCGGTCAGTTCGCCGATCAGGGGATCGTTCTCGAGCGCGGCCACCAGTTCCTGGCCATAGGTCAGTTCGGCATTGTCGCGGCAGGTGTGGGTCAGGATGACCTGATCGAATTTTTCGTAGGTATCGGGGTCGCGCAGAAGGCTGGCGAAGGGCGCAATGCCGGTGCCGGTCGAGATCATGAACAGGCGCTTTGCCGGGGTCAGCGCGTCGACAACCAGCGTGCCGGTCGACTTCTGGCGCATGATGACGGTGTCGCCGACCTGGATCTTCTGCAGTTCGGAGGTCAGCGGACCATCCGGCACCTTGATCGAGAAGAATTCCAGCTCCTCGTCCCAGGCCGGGCTGGCGACCGAATAGGCGCGGTACACCGGCTTTTCGGCATTGGGCAGACCGATCATGACGAACTCGCCGGAGCGGAAGCGCAACGACTGCGGACGGGTGATGCGGAACGAGAACAGGCGGTCGGTGTAATGCTTCACCGAGACGACGGTTTCGGCATAGACATTGGCCGGAATCGGAAACTGCAGCGGACGGGCGCCGGCTGTGTTGAGTGCGGATGTGGTGTTCATCAAATCCAACTCTGTCTTGCCCACGCCTGTGCGGGCGCCAAACCGTTTCCTGCGCGCCCAGACCATTCAGGTCCCGGCGAGCCGTTCACACACTCCAAAGCAGTGAGCTCTTGTGTCCCAAATTTATTAGTATACAAACGATATTTGTGTCAAGATACCACGCTAAAACAGCTTTCCAAACTGCGGCATATTCGTAGTTCCGCCATTTCGGATTTCGACAATGAAAGAGAATTTTTCGGTGCAACAACCGGATTCCCTGGGTCACGTCGTTGCCGGCATCGATGTTGGCGGAACCTTCACCGACCTCATTTTGATCGACGGAAATGACGGCGGAAAGGTGCATATCGCCAAGACGCCGACGACGGTCGACAACCAGGCGTTCGGCGTGGTTTCAGCGCTGGGCGCCACAGGCTTTGCCATAGACGGCATCGACCTCATCGTGCATGGCACGACCACCACCACCAATGCGGTTCTGGAACGCCGGCTGGCGAAAACCGGCATGATCACCACGCGCGGTTTTCGCGACGTGATCGAGTTGGGACGGCGCACACGGCCGCAGCCCTATGGCATGACCGGCACCTTCGTTCCGATCATCCCGCGCGATCTCCGGCTCGAAGTCTCGGAGCGCGTCGAAGCATCCGGCGCGGTGCGCACCCCGCTCGATGAGACCGAGATGCGCGACGCCGTGAAGACGCTGATCGTGGCCGGCTGCGAGTCCCTCGTCATCCATTTCCTGCATTCCTACGCCAACCCTTCGCATGAGCGGCGCGCAGCCGAAATCGCCGCCGAGCTTTGGCCGAACGGCTACATCACGACTGGCCATGCGCTGCTGTCGGAAGCCCGCGAATTCGAGCGCGGCGTGACCGCCGCGGTCAACGCCTCGGTGCAGCCGATCCTCGAGCGCTATGTCGAGCGGCTGCGCAAGGAATTGGCCGCCAAAGGTTACGCCCGCGACTTCCTGATCATGAACGGCAATGGCGGCATGATCTCGGCCCGTTTCGTCACCAGGGAATCGGCCAAGACCGTGATGTCCGGCCCGGCTTCCGGCGTCATCGCCGCCGCCTATACGGGCAAGCGTGCCGGCTTTGAAAACCTCGTCACCTACGACATGGGCGGCACCTCGACCGATGTGGCGCTGATCCGCAATGCGGAGCCCGCCGTCTCGAACGAGATCGAGATCGAATATGCGATGCCGATCCACGTGCCGATGGTGGCGGTGCATACGGTCGGTGCCGGCGGCGGCTCCATCGCCCGGGTCGATGCGGCCGGGCTGATCCAGATCGGCCCGGAAAGTGCCGGCGCCAATCCCGGCCCGATCTGCTACGGTCGTGGTGGAGCCGAGCCGACCATCACCGACGCCAATCTGGTGCTGGGCCGGCTGGCGCCGAAGAAGCTGCTGGCGGTCGAAAATCCGGTCACCGTCGAGCGGGTCACCGGGATCTTCGAAGACAGAATAGGCAAGGCCGCCGGCCTCTCCGGCGTCGAAGCGGCGGGCGCGGTGCTGCGCCTCGGCAACATGAAGATGGCCGGCGCCATCCGCATGGTCTCGGTGTCGCGCGGCCATGATCCGCGCGATTTCGCGCTGTTCGCCTTCGGTGGCGCCGGGCCGCTGCATGCCTCCGCCCTGGCGCGCGAACTCGGCCTGCCCCGTGTGCTGGTGCCGGCGCGTCCGGGCATCACCAATGCGCTCGGCTGCGTCGTGGCCGATCTGCGTCACGACTTCGTCAACACGATCAACCAGCCGGTCGCCGTGCTCGATGAAGCCAAGCTTCGCGAGGTGCTGGAACGTCACCGCGGGGAAGGCGAGGAACTGATCGGCAAGGAAGCGGTGAAGCCGGAAACGATCCGCGTTACGCACTCTGCCGACATGCAGTTTGTCGGCCAGACCCACATCATCAACGTGCCGTTGCCGTCTTCATCGGTGACAAGGCAGGAGTTGCAGGCGCTGTTCGAAAAAGCCTATTTTGCCCGCTTCAAGGTCGAGTTGCCGGAGATCCGCGCCAATCTGGTCAACCTCAACACGTCGGTGACGGGCGTGCGGCCGGCAATCGACCTGTCACGGCTGATCGACCCGGCCGGACGTACAAAGACGCTAGACGAGGCGCTGCGCGAAACAAGGCCTGTCTGGTACGCAGGACGCTGGCACGATACGCCGATATACGCACGCGAAAAGCTGCCGCCCGATGCCGTCATCGAAGGGCCGGCGATCCTCGAACAGATGGACGCCACCACCGTGCTCGAACCCGGCGACCGCGCAAGATCGGACGCCGACGGCAACATCATCATCGATATCGGCGAGGCCTGAGATGCAAAAGCTCGACGCCATCACGCTTTCGGTCCTGCAGGCAGCCTTGCAGCAGGTCTGCGACGAGATGGATCTTACTTTCTCCCGCGCTGCCTTCTCGCCCGTCATCGCCGAAGCCAATGACCGCTCCGACGGCATCTACTCCGCCGTCGACGGCTCGTTGATCGCACAAGGCAGCCAGGGCCTGCCGGTGTTCGTCGGCGTCATGCAGTATTCGACCAGGACGGTGATCGAGATGATCGCCAACGGCCGTTGCCTGCCGCCGGAACCCGGCGACATCTACATCGTCAACGATCCCTATCTCGGCGGCACGCATCTGATGGACGTGCGCTTCGCCATGCCGGTCTACCGCGACGGCAAGATATTTTGCTGGCTATCGAATACCGGCCACTGGCCCGATATCGGTGGCTCGGTGCCGGGCGGCTTCTCCGCTTCCGCCACAGCCGTCGAGCAGGAAGGCCTGCGGCTGCCGCCGGTCAAGCTGTTCAAGAAGGGCGTGCTGGACACGGAAATCTACGCCATCATCTGCTCCAACATCCGCGTCGCCGACCAGCGCATCGGCGATATAAGAGCGCAGGCCGCAGCACTGCTGATCGGTCAGGACCGGCTCAATGGAATCCTCGATCGTTACGGCGACGAAACTGTCGTCGGGGCGATCGCCGAACTGCGTCGCCGCGCCGCCGAGCAGATGCGCGCCAACATCTCCGCCATTCCCGACGGCACATACAGTTCGAAGGCCTTTGTCGACTCGGACGGCGTGGTCAACGAACCGCTGACCATCGCGCTCGCCGTCGAGAAGCAGGGCGACACGCTGACCTTCGATTTTACCGGCTCGTCAAAACCATGCGCGGGGCCGATGAACAGCGTGCTGGCGACGACATTGTCGTCGGTCTATCTCGCCATGCGCCATATTTTTCCTGATGTGCCGATCAGCGCCGGCGCCTTCGAGCCGCTGATCGTCAAGCGGCCGGAAGGCACGTTCCTCGACGCCAAATACCCGCGTCCCGTCTCCGGCTGTGCGGCTGAAGTCTCGCAGCGCATCGCCGAGGCGGTGTTCGCGGCGATGGTGCAGGCGCTGCCGGAAAAGGTGACGGCCGCGCCCGCCGGCTCCAGCGGCAATTTCGCGCTCGGCGGCAACGATCCGGCCCGCGGCCGCGACTATGTGATGTATCAGATCTCCGGCGGCGGCTATGGCGGCAATTCCGGCCATGACGGCCTGACCAATGGCTGCTCGACCATCGGCATTTCGAAATCGCCGCCGGTCGAGATCATGGAGCAGGCCTTTCCGGTTCTCTACCGCCACTATGCCTTGCGCGAAGGCTCCGGCGGCGCCGGCAAGCAGCGCGGCGGTTTTGGCCTCGCCTATGAGGTCGAGATATTGCGAGGAGAGGCGCGCGCGTCCTTCGTCATGGACCATGGCCGTTTCGGCCCGCAAGGCGCGCTCGGCGGCAAGGACGGCGCGGTGAACACGGTGACCGTGTTCCGCGACGGCGAGGCACATGTGCCGCCGCATCTGTCCAAGGAACAGGACATCGCGCTCAAGGCCGGCGACCGCGTGAGGGTCGGCACGCCCGGGGGCGGCGGCTATGGTGATCCGCGTCAGCGCGACCCGAAACTGGTCGCCGAAGACATCAGGCTTGGTTACTACACCGTTGAACAAGCCAAAGAGCTGTTCGGAACCTGACAGCCGACAGGCCCGAGCCGCGTCAGGTCTGCAGCTTGGCCTTCAGCGCATCGGCGAATTTTTGCGCGATCTTCTTGAAGCCGGCGGGATCGGGATGCAGTTCGTTGGCCCAGTCGGCCACCTTCAACGTTCCCTGCGTGTCGACCAGATGGAAATTGTTGTTGGGATCGTCGGCCAGGCGCTTCACCACATCGCGGAACGCCGCCAGCGCGTCGTGAACGATGACCGTGCCCTTGCCGACCGTCCAGTTGCAGAAATCGAGCGACGGTTTCAGCCACGGGCCGACACAGGACGGATGCGCTCCGTTCGGGATCGGAAAATCATAGCAATGGCCAAAGATCGGCACGCCTGGCGCGACGCGGTCGCGCAGCGCGAACAAATCGAGATAGCAGGCCTCGACCATGCCGAGCGCCTTGGTGAAGCGGTTCTTGTTCAGCCCGGGGGCGTGGCCGTCATTGAAGTCAAGGAAGATGCAGAACTGGTCGCCGGCAATGTCGTTGCCACCGGCAGAGAACAGGATGGCATCGGGCTTGCCGTCCAGCCAGTTGGCCTTGTTGCGCAGGGCGGCGATCATGCGCTGCTGCTTGGGCAGCGACATCTCGTCGGTCGCCGCATCGCCATGATGGGCAAGGTTGAGGATGGTCGGCGGCATCGAGCCGATGCGGCGCAGCTGCGCGATCACGTCGGTGTCGACGAACGGAAAGCCGTTGCCGGTGAGCGGATAGTCGAACCAGGAATCGCCCTGCGCCAGCATCACCAGCGGCCGGTTGGCGACGGCCGCCTCGAGATTGCCGGCGCTTTCCCTTGCGGTTTCGAGCCGCTCGATGTTGGCCTGGTGAACCTTGATGCGCTTGGCGATGTCGTCGTCTATGCGCCGCTGCGCGGCTTCCTGCACGAATTCCTGCTGGTCCATCCCCAGGTCCCTCCCACGACCGTCTACTTCCAGCTGAACATGCGCCCATGTCCATGATCGGTCTGTAATTTAGATCACAGTAAGATTCCTGGGGAAGGACGGCTTGCCGCGCCGTGATCGCCGCAGAGCATGTCGTTTCCGTCTCCGTGGGGCCTGCAAAAGACCATAGACTTCTATCCTTGTTTTCGCGCAATTCCGGACGGGAAACCGCCAACACCTTCCCTGGAATTGCTTAGTCAACGGAGATCAGGAACATGCGTCTTTTCGGTCGTTTCGTGCTTGCCGCTTCCGCCGCCCTGCTGCTTGGGACCGGTGCTGCCTCCGCCGAGAAACTCAGGATCGGGACCGAGGGCGCCTATCCGCCTTTCAACTATGCCAATTCGGACGGCACGCTGGGCGGCTTCGACATCGACCTCGGCAAGGCGCTGTGTGCCGAGATGAAGGCCGAGTGCGAATTCTCCGTACAGGATTTCGATGGTTCCATTCCGGCGCTGCAGGCCGGCAAGTTCGACGCCATCATCAACATCACCATCACGCCGGAACGGGCCGAGAAGGTCGAGTTCACCCACAAATATTACCAGACGCCGCCGGCCATCGCCGTGCCGAAGGATTCGACCATCGCCGGCACATCGCCGGACGATCTGAAGGGCAAGGTGCTGGGCGTGCAGAGCGCAACCATCCACCAGAATTTCGCCGAGCAGAAATACTCCGGCTCGACCGTGAAAGCCTATCCGACGGGCGACGACGCCCGCACCGACATGGCCAATGGCCGGCTCGACGCGATGATGGACGGCTCGATCATCCTGACCGAATGGCTGAAGAAGCCCGATGGCGCCTGCTGCAAATTGCTCGGCACGCTGACCGCCGATCCGGCCATTCACGGCCCCGGCGTCGGCATCGCCCTGCAAAAGGGCAACAAGGAACTGGCCGACAAGTTCAATGCCGCAATCGAGGCGCTGCGCGCCAACGGCAAGTACAAGGAAATCAACGACAAGTACTTCGCCTTCGACGTCTACGGGGGTTAATCCCTCAGCCAACCCGACCTCGGCAGCGCCACCCGGCGCTGCCGTTTTCATGAGATGACGGAGAAGTTTCTTGGTTGAGCGGCGCTCCCCTTTCTACACCAGCATCGTTGGCCTCGGCGCCACGATGGGCCGGGTCGGCGGCGACTTCGTCTCGGCCAAAACTTATTCCGGCATCGCCGACGAGCATCTGAACACGCGCAAGAATGTCGGCGTGCAGGATCTCAGCACCATGGGCAAGATGGACATCAAGGGGCCGGAAGCGGAGGCGCTGGTCAACCACGTTATCGTCAACGATGCGGCCGCGATGAGCCCCGGCCAGGTGCGCTATTCCACCGTCTGCCGCGACGATGGCGGCATCATGGACGACCTCACCGTGTTCCGGCTGGCGCCTGAGCATTTCATGCTGGTGACCGGCTCGGTCAACCGGCTGAAGATGCTGCCCTGGCTGCAGCATCATGCTGAAGCGCGAAAGGCCTATGTCACCGACATCACCGCGGCCGTCGCCTTCCCGACCATACAGGGGCCGCGCTCACGCGAGCTGCTGAAAGCACTGGTTTCGGATGCCGATCTCGATGAGTTGAAACGCTGGGCGTTCACTTCAGGGCGCGTCGGCGAGACCAAAGTCCTGATCTCACGCACCGGGGTGACCGGCGAGCTCGGCTTCGAACTGTTCGTGCCGGCGGACGAGGCGACTTCCGTCTGGGACGCGCTGGTGCGGACCGGCGGCGATTTCGGCTTGAAGCCATACGGCGTGCTGGCCATGTTCACGCTCGGGCTGGAAAAGGCCTATCCGGCGCATGGCATCGACATGGACGAGAGCCGTACGCCCTTCCATGTCGGGCTCGATCGCTGGATCAAGTTCGACAAGGGCGAGTTCATCGGCCGCGAGGCATTGCTCACAATTCGCGGCAAGGGGCTCGACGAACGCTGGACCGGGCTGATTCTCGACGGTGACAAGCCGGCCGCGACGGATGCCAGGGTTTTCGCCGACGGCGAGGATGCCGGTGTCGTCACCTATAGCGATCACGGCTATTCCTTAGGCAAAGTTCTGGCGACGGCGCATTTGCGGCTGCCGTTCACCGCCATCGGGACCGAACTCAGCATCGACATTGACGGCAAGCCGACCCGCGCGGTGGTGGCGCCGATGCCGTTCTTCGATCCTGAAGGCGCTCGGCTGCGGGCCTAAATCAGGCTAACTTCGCTAGCAGCCGCATAAACGTGGCCGCTTCCTTGACCGTCAGCGGCGCCAGTGTCTCGTGGGTGATGGCGCGGGCCAACGGGATCAGCCGTTCGATCGCCTCGCGTCCCTCTGGCGTGAGGTTGACCAGCAGCCGCCTCTTGTCGACCTCGTGTTTGGTCAGATCGACCAGGCCACGCGCCTTCAGCCGGTCGATGACGCCCTTGACCGTCGCCGCATCCATGGCGATCAGCGTGCCCAACTGGTTCTGCGAGGTCTCGCCGACGTCGTGCAGCTTGGCAAGTGCAGCGAATTGCGGCGGCGTCAGGTCGCTGATCTGGGCGGCAAAGATCGAGACATGGCGCTGATGCGCCTTGCGCAGGATGAAGCCGACCTGCTCCTGCAGGCGGTAGTCATGTTCGTCGGGCTCTTCGGCCTCGACGAGCTTGAGAAGATTGTCCCCGCCGCTCATCGCAAGCCGTCCCAGGCCTTGATGTCGCCGACCGCCAGGCCGCCCATGCGGTCGTGCACGCGGGGGCCGCAGCTCATGGCGAGGCAGAACAGGATTTCGTCGGCGCGCGGCCCGTCGCTGAGACCGACCTCCATGGCGTCGAAATGGCTACGCACATAGGCGGCGTTGGTGTGGCCGAGCGGCACGTCGAGCCGCGAGCCGAAGGCGCCGACCTTGGTTGCCGACGGCACGATCGCCTTGGCGTCGCCCAGCCGCTCGCGCATGGCGTAACCGCCCGGCACATGCCACAGCGCGCCGTGCTCCAGCTCCCCTGACGAACCGACGATGGTGCCCTTGCCGTAGGCGTCGATCTGCTTGATGTCGCCGCCCAATGCGGCAATGAGCTTGTCGGTGAGCAGCAGGCCGAGCGGCTTCAGATCGTCCATGGCGCTCTGCAGTTCTTCGACGTAGCGGCCGGCGAACGGGTTCTTCACCAGGGCCACGGCTGCAGCGCGGCGGCGCGGCGCAGCTGCGACCGGCCCACCATCGTGAAAGATCTCTTCGGTCAGAACCGCGATTTTGCGGATCGGAAACTCAGGCATGGGCGACTTCCTTCCCTGGATTTTTGTTGGGCGCGGCAAGCGCCATGGAACCACTGATGCGCGCTTCCCCACCTAGAAACAGCGCCGATGCGGCAATCAGGCCGCGCCGGCGAAAATCTTCGGCGACGGCAAGGCCATTGTCCAGCGCCCGCTCCACATCGCCACGCGCGAGCATGCCGACGGCTTGTGTCACCAGCCGCGCGCCGAGATCGCTGTCGGGCGCCAAGTCCTGCGCGGGAATGCGCTTGATGGCGGGATTGCCGGGCAGGTCGACGGCGTTGGCAATGAGTGTCGCGGCCGCATCGGCCTCGGCGCCGGTGTGCGCCAGCACGGTGACGGCGTCGGCAATGCCAAGCGAGAACGAACGGCCGCGCCAGCCGCTGGTGGCGACGCCGCGCACGCCGTCCGCCGAGCGAATGGTGAGGCGGTCGGCCATGCCGTTGCCGGTGCCGGCGATCGCTAGGTTCATCGACTGGCCCTTGCCGATATGGAGGGCGCTGTCGCCGCCATTGTTGACATAGGCCCGGTCGAGTCTGCGACCGGCAAGCAATGCCGAGAGCATTTCGTCGGCTACCGATCCGGCGACGGCGGCCATCGGCGTGATGAAGCATTCCGCCAAGGGCATGACGGCTGCTTCCATGCGCCGCGCCGTCGGGCCGGCGAAGGTGCGCGGCGCCAGGAAAAATGCCGGCAGCCGCAATTCGGGAAGCTCCTCGACCAACTCGATCAGGATCGTCTGGAAGCGCTCGATCGCCTGATCGTAGGCGGCACGACACTCAGCCGCCTCACCAAAGGCTTCGACGATCAGGTCGATCGGCCCGTGGTTGAGGTGCAGCCGCTTACCGTCCTGCAGCCAGTGGACTTGCGGGCCTTGCATCAGGTGGCCCCGTTCGAGCCGACGCGGCGCAATTGCGCGAGCGGCGGCCATGGGTTTTGAGCCTCGGCGGCTGAGCCGCGACGCGGGTTGAGATACTCGCCGCCTTTGGCAACGATATCCTCGACGCTTCGTATCTCGGCCTCGTAGCCGCCCAGCCGGACATAGTCGTCGCGACGCAGCGTGAATTCGATCGGCGCCACCAGTGCCGGGGTCGGGACATAACCGAACGCGCCTTCCGGCACGCGCATGACGTCGACCATCAGCGTGATGCCGCCGCCCGGCCAGACATAGACCGGCGCGCCGCCAACGGTAACATAGGTCTTCAAGCCCTGCACCGAGCGGGTGAGATTGACCGGGTTTTCGGTGACGCCGGCGCGCAGCGAACCGCCGGCGCCGCCGATGAACAGCACGGTGCAGAGCGCCGGCTCGCAATTGTCCTCGATCAGGCCGACCGATTTCTGCAGCCGCTCGGGGAACGGTTTTTCAACCGGCTTCAACTCGTCGTCGAGTTCGTAATAGGCGAACTGCTCGCCGGTGGTCGACACCATCAGCAGCGACAGGCCGGGGCGGGCGCCCTTCTTGGCGTTCCATCCGCCGAGGATCGACAGCGGGTCGGAAATCGAGGTGCCGCCCCAGCCAAGGCCGGGCTCGGAGACCTTGAAATAGCGGCCCGGCGTCGAGCGGCGGCCGATGATCTTGATGCCGGTGTCCTGCCAGCCCAGCACCTTGCCGGCCTGATGCTCGGAGACAACGCCGGTGATATGGTCGTCGACCACCACCACCTCGTCGACTAGGCCGCGCCATTGCGTGGCGAACATGCCGATCGTGGCCGAGCCGCAGCCGACCCGCATACGGTGTTCCTGCTTGCCGTCGATGACAGGTGGTTTGCCGGCTTCGACGATGATGGTGGCGCCGCCATCGATGGTCAGTTCGACCGGCTTGCGATTGCACAGACTGAGCATCGCGTCACAGGTTGCCCGGCCTTCGGCCTTGGAGCCGCCGGTCAGATGATGCACGCCGCCCAGCGACAGCATCTGCGAGCCATACTCGCCTGTCGTGACGTGGCCGATCGGCTCGCCTTGCGCGCGCACGATTGCCGTTTCGGGACCGAGATGGCGGTCGGTGTCGATCTTCACCTTGACGCCGCAGTACGAAAAAATGCCTTCGGTGACCACGGTCACCAGATCGACGCCCTCGACCTCCTGGCTGACGATGAAGGGGGCCGGCTTGTAGTCGGGATAGGTGGTGCCGGCGCCGATCGCAGTGACGAAGCGGCGGCCGGTGTTGACCAGTTCGCCGTCCCATTGCTCGCCCTCGGCGGTGAAGGGCACGACCGCGGCGCCACTCTCTGCCGCATGGTCGAGGATGGTCAGCGGGTCCATACGCACGATGCGGCCACCGACATTGCCGTAGCGGTCGCAGGCGCCGGTGCGGCCATCGGCGATGTAGCACATCACCGGACAGGCATCGCAGCGGATCTTTTCCGCCACCAGCTTTTCGCCCGGATCGTGGGTTTCGAAGCGTTCGGCAAGCTCGCTCATCGGCGTGCCTCCTTGTCGCGGATGCCATCTTTTTCGCGGATGGCGGCGCGGATGCGCGTCGGCGTCGCCGGAACCTTGGTGATGAGAACGCCGGTGGCGTGGCGTATGGCGTTGAGGATGGCGGGTGCGGTCGGGATCAGCACATGCTCGCCCAGGCCCTTGGCGCCGAACGGTCCCTCCGGATCGGGAACCTCGATCAATATGTGCTCGATCTCAGGCACATCGCCGATGGTCGGGATGAGATAGTCGTGCAAATTCTCGGTGCGACCGGGGATGTATTCCTCCATCAGCGCCATGCCGATGCCTTGCGCGATGCCGCCTTCGATCTGGCCTTCGACCAGCAGCGGGTTGATAGCCTTGCCGACATCGTGCGCGGCGGTGATTTTCAAGAGCTTCACCGTGCCGAGCTTGAGGTCGACCTCGAGTTCGGCGATCTGCGCGCCATAGCCATAGACGGCGTAAGGCTTGCCCTGGCCCTTGGCGTCGAGCGGCAGCGTCGGCGGGTCGTAGGTTTCCTCGGCGCGGAAGACGTAGCCGTCCGCATCGACATCGAGCGCGGCGAGATCGATACGCCGAGTGGCTTCGCCCTCACGAATGACGATCGCCGGGCCGTCCAATTGCAGGGCCGCATTCTCCGAGACATTGGCAAAGCGCAGGATTTTTTCGCGCAAGGCGCGGCTGGCTTTTTCGGCCGCCTTGCCGGTGACAAAAGTCTGGCGCGAGGCCGATGTTTTGCCGGCGTCGGGGCTGATCGCAGTGTCGGCGCTCTTCAGCTTGAATTTTTCCAGCGGCAGGCCGAGTGCGTCGGCGCAGATCTGGGCGATGACGGTGTTGGAGCCCTGGCCGATATCGACGGCGCCCTGGTGCAGGATGACCTCGCCCTCCGGCGAGATACCGACCCTTATGGTCGACGGATTGGGCAGCGAGGTGTTGCCGCAGCCATACCAGCAGGACGCGATGCCGACGCCGCGCTTTTTGCTCGTATTGGCATTGTTGAATGTATCTGCGTCGGCCTTCGCGCGAGCCCAATGCGGTCGCAAGGAGTCGAGGCACTCGAAAATGCCGACGCCCGACTCCAGTCGCTGTCCGGTAACCGTTTCGGATCCGTTCCGAAGGCAGTTCTTCAGCCGAAAATCGAGCCGGTCCATGCCAAGCTTGCCCGCAAGCTCATCGTAAAGCGTCTCCTGCATGATCGTCGCCTGCGGCACGCCGAAGCCACGGAAGGCGCCGGAGATCGGCCCGTGGGTGTGGATGGCGCGGCCTTCGGCGCGGTAGTTCGGCGTCGCATAGGGACCGGAGGCATGCACCGGCACGCGGTTGGCGACGGTCGGGCCCCAGCTGGCATAGGCGCCGGTGTTGAAATCGCCTGTGAAGACCATGCCGGTGACATGGCCCTCGGCATCTACGCCGATGGTCGCCTTCATCTCCGACGGATGTCGCTTGGTGGTCGACATCATGGATTCGTTGCGGGTGTAGGCCAGTGCTGCCGGCCGGCCGGTCTTTAGCGCCACAAGGCCGATGAGCGGCTGCAGTGAAACGTCCAGTTTCGAGCCGAAGCCGCCGCCGGTCGCGGTCGGCACGATGCGCACCTTGTCGACGGCAAGACCGAGCACCTTCGCCGTTTCGTCGCGGTCCATGTAGGGGGCCTGGGTGCAGGCGACGACGACCAGCGTGTCGCCGTCCATGTAGGCATGGCCGGCTTCCGGCTCGATGTAGGCGTGCTCGACATAGGAGGTGTCGATGGCACCGGACACTGTGAAGGCAGCCTCGCCAAGCGCCGCCTCGGGGTCGCCGCGCTCTACAAAGCCCTTGGTCAACAAATTGGCCGGGCGGTTCGCGTGGATGAGCGCCGCCCCTTCTGCCTGCGCGTCGCCGGGCTGCAGAAAATGCGGCAGCTCGGTCCAGCGGACCGGGAAATCCTGGAGGTCCAGATCGAGCATGGCCTCGCGCTCGCCGGCGACCAGCGCCACTGCCTCGCCGCGCAGCCGCGCAAAGCCTTCGGCCAGCGCCGGCTGGTCGGCAAACGGACCGATGACGCCGAAACAGTTTTTTCCCGGAATGTCGGCGGCGGTGAAGACGCCGACGATGCCGGGATGCGACTTCACCCAGCCCTCCAGGTCGCCGAAGGCGAAGCCGGCATGATAATGCGGCGAGCGGACCACCAGCACGGCCAGCGCATCGGCGGGAAAGGCATCGGCGCCGAATTTTTCAGCGCCGGTGACTTTTGGCACGCCGTCGAGCCGGACCGGGGAGGCGCCTACAGCATTCCCTGTGGTTGGCATTCTACGTTCAAAATTGAATTCCAACGAATGACGTTGGCGCTGCCCCTCACCCTTACCCTCTCCCCGTGAAGAACGGGGAGAGGGGAGCGTCGGCGCTGGAGCACTTCCCTTCTCCCCGTCACTATACAGGGTTAAGGTGCCGGCAGGCGGATGAGGGGCAGCGCCGTCGGTCGACGTCTCGAACCGTCCCGCATCCATCACTGCCGCAATGATCTTTCTGTACCCGGTGCAACGGCACAGGATGCCACCCAGCGCATCCTGTGCCTCGGTCTCGGTCGGATTCGGTGTGCCATCCAGCAGCGCAGTTGCCGCGACCAGCAGCGCCGGCGTGCAGATGCCGCATTGCGCGGCGCCATGTGCCAGGAAGGACGCCTGCAGCGCCGAGAGCCGGCCATCGGCGAGGCCTTCGACGGTCGTTACGGACGTCCCGGCTGCGGAGGCCGCCGGCATCAGGCAGGCGCAGACGGCGTCGCCGTCGACCAGCACCGTGCAGGCGCCGCAATCGCCGGCGTCGCAGCCGACTTTGGTGCCGGTCAGCTGCAATTCATCGCGCAACACCTGCGACAGCCGGCGCAACGGCGGCACATTGACCGAGACGGCGCCGCCATTGACCGCGAAGACGATGTCTACGCGCTCGGGGCCGAAACCCGGCACGAGATCAGGCAGGGCTTCAATCATCTCGGAGTGGCTCATGCCGCCACCATGCTGTTGTCGTTCGTCAGCCCGCAAGCCCCCAGCACGGCGCGGGCGACAAGCTCGCGCGCTGCGTCGAGCCGGTATTCGGCGCTGCCGCGCACGTCGGCGATCGGCGAGAGCTCGTTCATCGGCGCGGCCAAGATCGCACCGGCGAGTGCCGGGCGGACAGGCTTGCCCACCAGCACGGCTTCGACAGCGGCGAGCCGCTTGGCCACGGCCGAGCAGGACCCGACCGCGACAGCGGCTTCCATGACGATGCCAGCCTCGGCAACGAGGCGCGCCGCCACCATGGCGATGGAGATGACGAGGTAGCGCCGCGCACCGAGCTTGACGAAGGCCGACGTGCCGGCGGCCCTGGGCTTCGGCACCCGGATGGCGGTGACCAGCTCGCCCGGTAGCAGCGCGGTGCGGCGGTTGCCGAGAATGAACTCCTGCAGCGGCAGATTACGCGTCGCGGCTGCAGAGCGCAGCTCGACCTCGGCGTCCAGCACCAGCAGTCCCGGAACGCCATCGGCGGCAGGCGAAGCATTGCAGAGATTGCCGGCGATCGAGGCGACATTCTGGATCTGCAGGGAGCCCACTTCGCGCGCGGCCTGCTTCAGCGCATCGAAAGCCGCCGGCAATGGATGGCGGACAAGGTCGGTCCAGGTGGTGCGGGCGCCCAAAACCCAATGGGTTTCGGTCTCGGCAATGCCGCGCAGCGAGTGCAGGCCGTTAATATCGAGAACATTCTCGCGGAACGGTTTGGCGCCCTGCGCCGGATAGAAATCGGTGCCGCCGGCAAGCACGCGCCAGGCGCCCTCGCCCAGCAGAGCGAGCGCCTCGTCGAGCGTGGTGGGTTTCGCGTAACGGATCACGCTTTGCCTTCCAAAAAAATCGGCCTTCCCATTGGGGCCTTCAAAGGTGGGGACTTCCCGAACCCGCCAGTGTCTGATCAGGCCAAATTCATTCGTATGCAAATGATATCAAGCTGGCGGAAATTGTCAAAGCCGGAGTTTAAGGGAACCCGGCCGCCACGCATTTGTTACGTCCGCGCACGATCCCCAAAAATCGGAATCGATTTTCGGAAAGGATCCTGCGCAAAGTAAAGTGCTACAGCGTCCTTTGCGCGTCCGAAGGGGACGCGCGGCGCTGTAGGAGGTTGACGCAGGCGGCCATCCGGTCAAGTTTCTGCATCCGGTCGCATCAGCGGCGTATTTCACTCGATCCCCCGTTCGAGACGTAGAAGAGGAGAGGCGCCATGGCCGACGAAGCGCTTGTTGTCATCGACCTGCAAAACGACTTCTGCCCCGGCGGCGCGCTGGCGGTTGCCGGCGGCGACGAGATCGTGCCGCTGGTCAACGATATGATTCGGCACGCCGAGCATGTCGTGCTGACGCAGGACTGGCACCCGGCCGGACATTCGAGCTTTGCCTCCAGCCATCCGGGTGCCCAGCCCTTCAGCGCCATCGAGATGCCCTATGGGCCGCAGACTCTGTGGCCCGACCATTGCATCCAGGGCAGCCTCGGCTCGGACTTTCACTCGGGGCTCGCCTGGACCAAGGCCGAGCTGGTGATCCGCAAGGGATTTCGCCCTGATATCGACAGCTACTCCGCCTTCTTCGAGAACGACCACAAGACGCCGACGGGGCTCGCCGGCTACCTCAAGGAGCGCGGCATCGGCACCGTGACCCTGGTTGGCCTGGCGACCGACTTCTGCGTTGCCTTCTCGGCCCTCGACGCGGTCAAGCAAGGCTTCAAGACGACGGTGCGGCTCGACGCGTGCCGCGGCATCGATCTAAACGGTTCGGTCGAGGCGATGCTGAAGAGGATGCGCGATGCCGGGGTGAAGCTCGAAGACCCGATCTCGGAGTGACTGGATCGTGACGCATCGAGGGGGCTGCACACAGTTGGGGAAGGCTTTCGCGGCAGGTGTACTCGCTTCCGCTGTGTCTCCGCAAATGGCCTTCGCGGCCGAGGCCCGCGGCCTGCCCGATGCTGCCATGTCGCTGTGGTGGGCGCTGCCTTTCGCCGGCCTGCTGCTCTCGATCGCCACCGGACCGCTGCTGTTCCACCATGTCTGGGAGCATCATTACGGCAAGATCGCCGCCGGCTGGGCAGCGCTGGCGGTCATCCCGCTGATGGTTGCATTCGGCGTTCCGGTAGCCGGTGAAGCCGTGCTGCACACGCTGCTCACCGAATACATGTCGTTCATTATCCTGCTGTTCGCGCTCTACACCATTTCGGGCGGCATCCTTGTCGCCGGCAACATCCATGGCACGCCGCTGGTCAATGCCGGGCTGCTGCTCGTCGGGGCGATGCTGGCCTCGGTGATCGGCACCACCGGCGCCTCGATGATCCTGATCCGGCCGATGCTGCGCGCCAACGACAACCGGCAGTTCAACGCCCATGTCGTCATCTTCTTCATCTTCCTGGTGTCTAACATCGGCGGCTCGTTGACGCCCTTGGGCGACCCGCCATTGTTCGTCGGCTTCCTGCGCGGCGTCGACTTCTTCTGGACGTCGGCGAACCTCTGGCGCGAGACGCTGTTTACCGGCGGCCTGGTGCTGCTTGTCTTCCTGGCCATCGACATCATGCTGCATCGCCGTGAAGGCGGCGCGCCGAAGATCAAGGATCCGACGCCGGATACGAAGGTGCGCCTTCGCGGCCTGGCCAATCTGCCGTTGCTGGCCGGCGTCATTGCCGCGATCCTGCTTTCAGCTGCCTGGAAGCCGGGCGTGACTTTCTCCATCCTCGGCGTCGGCCTCGAACTGCAGAACCTGGTGCGCGATGCCATCATCCTGGCGCTCGCCGGGCTGTCGCTTGTCGTTTCCCTCAAGAGCCATCGCGAGGCCAACGGCTTCACCTGGGGCCCGATCGCGGAGGTGGCAAAACTGTTTGCCGGCATCTTCATCTGCATCGTGCCGGTCATTGCCATCCTTCGCGCCGGCCATGACGGCGCGCTGGCGCCGCTGGTGGCGCTGGTGACGTCACCCACCGGCCAGCCCAATGATCTCGCCTATTTCTGGCTGACCGGCGGGCTGTCGTCCTTCCTCGACAATGCGCCGACCTATCTGGTGTTTTTCGAACTCGCAGGCGGCGACGCGCGGCACCTGATGACGGAGGCGGCCTCGACGCTGGCCGCGATCTCGGCCGGCGCGGTGTTCATGGGCGCCAACACCTATATCGGCAATGCCCCCAACTTCATGGTCTACGCCATCGCCCGGCATCGCGGCGTGAAAATGCCGGGCTTCTTCGGCTACATGGCGTGGTCGGGCGTGGTGCTGATCCCGATATTTCTGATTACAGGTTTTGTCTTCTTTGCGTGATGCGAAGGGCGCTGGGCCCTTACCTACCCCGTGTGGGGAGGTCGGACCGAAGGTCCGGGTGGGGGTCGGTGCCGCCCCCACCCGGCTGCTTCGCAGCCACTTGTCGGGGCGAGCCACGGGTCTCGCCCGTCCTTCGGACCCCCACAAGGGGGAGGGTAATCTTAGCCGACGCCCACATATCGGCGCACCGCCGACGGATCGGCGCGAAGCTGTTCGACATCCACCGTCTCGCGGTTACGGCCGTTTTCGATGAAGCAGACGCGGTCGGCGACGGACAGCACGGCGTCGACGCGCTGTTCGACCAGAATGGTGGAGACACCTAGCTCACGCAGCTTCACCACCGTCTCGCGGATTTTGGCGATCATCGACGGCATCAGCCCCTCCGTCGGCTCGTCTAGCAACAGCACCTGCGGCTCCAGACAAAGCGCGCGGGCCATGGCCAACATCTGCTGTTCGCCACCGGACAAAGTGCCGGAGCGCTGCCGCAGCCGCTGGCGCAGCAACGGGAAGAGGTCGAGCACGCTCTCGCGCGTCGCTCTTCCCTTGCCGCGCGCCATCAGGCCGATCTCGATGTTTTCCGCCACCGTCATCTCGGCGAACAGCCGCCTGCCTTGCGGCACATAGGCGACGCCGGCCTTGGGCACCTCATGCGCCGGCAGGCCGGTCAACTCCTTGCCGGCGAGCCGGATCGAACCGGCGCTCGACCGAACCAGCCCCATGGTCGCTTTCAGCGTCGTCGTCTTGCCGGCGCCGTTGCGACCGAACAGGCACAGCACCTCGCCCTTGTTGAGCACGAGATCAAGACCGTAGAGCACCTGAACCTCGCCGTAGAAGCAGTCGAGCCCGGAGATGGTCAGCGCTTCAGTCGTGTGGGTATCAGTTTTGGGGGCTTCGCTCATGCCGCCGTTCCCAGATAGGCTTCCTGCACCTGTGTGTTGGCGCGGACCTGTTCGGGCGTGCCTTCGGCCAGGATCCTGCCGGCGTTGAAGACGGTGATGCGGTCGGCCAGTTGCATGACGACAGGCATGTTGTGCTCGATCAAAAGCACGGTGGCGCTCTTGGCGATCTCGCGCACCAGGTCGATGAAATTGTCGATCTCGCTGTCGGCCAGCCCTTGCGTCGGCTCGTCGAGGATCAAAAGCCGCGGCTTCAGCGCCAGGCCCATTGCCACTTCCAGCAGGCGCTGATGGCCGTAGGAAAGCTGGCCGGCCGGCATATGGGCGCGGCCGGCCAGTCCGGTGCGTTCCAGCGCGGCCATGACGCCGGTGCGCACCGCACCTTTCGAGCGGGCATCGGTCAGCGTGCGCTGCACCGGCAGCGCGACATTATCGTAGGCAGAGAGGTTGGCGAAGACGCTGGTGATCTGGAAGGTGTAGGCGATGCCCCGGCGCACCCTGAGATAGGCCGGCTGGCTGGTGATGTCGGCGCCGTCGAAGACGATCATGCCGGACGATGGCTGAATGCGGCCGCTGACCAGGCTGACGAAGGTGGTTTTGCCGGCGCCATTGGGGCCGATGACGGCGCGGATCTCGCCCGGCATCAGCTGAAAATCGACACCATCGACGGCGCGCAGGCCGCCGAAATTGCGCGCCAGGCCTTTGGTGGTCAGCAACGGCATCATGGCAGCCACCGGAGCCAGCGCTGGCGGATGGTGCCCAGAATGCCTTTGGGGAAAAACAGCACCAGAAGGATGAGTGCAATACCGACGATCAGGAGATAGGCGGAGGTGTAACCGCTGGCGGTGTCGATGACATAGTACATGAACACAGTGCCAAGCAGCGCGCCCAGCGTCGTGGCGGCGCCGCCGAGCAGCACCCAGAGCAGCGGCAGGATGGAATACTGCACCGAGGCAAAGCTCGAGCCGACATAGCCGAACAGCAGCGCATAGGCCGCACCCGAGGCGGCGCAGATGGTGCCGGAGACAACGACGGCGATCAGCTTATTGGAGAAGGTGTCGTAGCCCAGCATTTTCGTACGCTCCTCGTTCTCGCGCACCGCGACCAAAACGCGGCCATAGCGGGAGCGGACGATGGCGAGGGTGATCAGCAGCACGACCGAGAACAGCGCCAGCGCGCTCATGTAGCGCACGGTCGGGTTGGTTAGGTCGAGCGATGTCGCGCCGAAGGCCAGAACCCGCGCGGGCTGCGGCACGACCAGACCCTGGTCGCCGCCGGTCCAGGCGGCGAAATAGAGGATGACGAGGTAAAACACCTGCGCGAACATCATGGTGACGATCATGAAGGCGACGCCGGTGGTGCGCAGCGCCAGCAGGCCGATCACCAGTGCCAGCAGCGCGCCGCAGGCGATGCCGGCGAGGAAAGCCAAAGGCACGCTCCAGCCGAGATGGATGACCGCGAGACCAGCGCCATAGAGCCCGGCGGCGAAGAACATGGCGTGGCCGAGGCTGAGCAGGCCGACATAGCCGAACAGCATGTTGTAGCCCATGGCGAACACCGCCAGCACCATGATGCGGGCCAGCAGGCCATGATGGTAGTCGGGCAGGACGAAGCTCAGCGCAAACAGCAGCGCGATGACGCCGAGATGCAATGCATAGGCTTTTGCCGGCGAAGCTTCGCTCATCGCGACGCCTGCCCGAACAGGCCCTGCGGCCGGAATACCAGCACCATGGCCACCAGCAGCGTGGCGATGATCTTGGCCAAAGTCGGCGAAAAGAACACCGAGATGATGCCGTCGGACAGGCCGATCAGCACGGCGGCGACGACGGTGCCGCGCAGCGAGCCGAGGCCGCCGATGATGACGACGATGAAGGACAACAGCAGCGGGTCCTGTCCCATCAGATAATGCGCCTGACTGATCGGCACGATCAGCACGGCGGCGATGGCCGCCAGCATGGCGCCGAGCCCGAAGACGCCGGCATAGACGCGGTCGACCGGAATGCCGAAGGCCTGCGCCGTCTCGCTGTCATATTGGGTGGCGCGCATGATGAGGCCGATCTTGGTGCGCGTCAGCACCAGCCAGGTGGCGATGAGCAGAAGGGCCGAAGCGGCAATGATCGACAGCTTGTAGCCGGAATAGCCGAACCAGGGCAAAAGGATGCGGTAGCTGAAGGGCGGCTCCACCGGGCGGGCTTCCGGGCCATAGAAGCTCAACGCCAGCTGCTGGATGATGTAGAGCATGCCGATCGTGGCGACGATGGTGGCTTCCGGATTGTAATTGAGCCGCCGCAGCACAAGCCGCTCGGCTACCAGCGCAATGGCGCCGACAATCAGCGGCGCAATCACCAGCGCCGCCAGGAAGCCGAGCGTGGGATGGCCGGGTATCGCCGTCGAGATCGCCCAGGCCAGCACCGCGCCCAGCATGAAGAACTCGCCATGGGCGACGTTGACGACGCGCATGACGCCGAACACCAGCGACAGCCCAAGCGCCGTCAGCGCCAACACGGCTGAGGTGACGAGGCCTTCGAGGGCGGCGAGGAGGAGATGGGGTCCAAAGTGCATTCAGGGCGCCCTTACCCTCCCCTTGTGGGGAGGGTGACCGCGCAGCGGTCGGGTGGGGGTTGGGCACGGGCCGTCGCGACCCCCACCCCGTCTCGCAAGCTTCGCAAAAGTGCGAAGCTTGCGTGCCGACCCTCCCCACAAGGGGGAGGGTAAGGCGCCTCACAGCGCCTGCGTCGTATAATCCCCTTCGGCCTCGTAAAGCCCGTCCTCGATCTTGGTCTTGTGGACGACATTCAGCTTGCCACCTTCGACCTTGGAGATGTTCTGGATGCCAAAACACTGGTGGATCTTGCCGTTGAAGGTCTTCGGCCCCTGCGGATGCTCCGGCCCTTCGGCGAATTCGGTCAGCGCCTCGGTCGCCTCGACCAGCTTGGCGCGGTCTTCCGGGCCCTTGTAGCCGGCATCTTCCATCGCCTTCTTAACGACATAGAGCGTCTCCCAGCAGCCGAACATGTGGGCGGCGGTGGAGACGTCCTTGGGGTCGCCGACGGCAGCCCCATTGTCGTCGATGCCGACAGCGGCGCGGTAGGCTTTCTGGGCGGCCGAGTCATTGGCCTGCGCATAGCGCGGCGAACCTTCCCAGAAATGGCTGCCGTCCAAAAATTCGAGGCCGGGGCTGTTGATGTCGGTGGCTTCGAGCGAATCGATGAAGCCGAACAGTTGCGGCCGGTTGGAGCCGTAGAACTCGCCGAGTTCCTTGACGAAGGTGAGCACGGCCGGGCCGACCATCACGTGGTAGATGACTTCGGTCTCGGCCGGGATCTGCGGGAAGTATTTCGTGAAAGACGACTCTGTCGGCGGGATGGCGATCTGGGCGATGACCTCGGCGCCTTGCGCCTTCAGCGCCGGCGGCAGGTAGTCGCGATGGTCGTAGCCGAAGGCGAAATCGGGGAAGATCTGCGTCACCTTCTTGCCGGCATTGGCCGCGATCCATGGCGCCATCGACTGGATCTGGCTCTTCACATCGGTGATGCCGGGCTGGAAGACGTAGCGGTTGAGCTTGGTCGAAGCGACGTGGTGGCCTTCGCTGACGACGAAATAAGGGATCTTGTTTTCGCCGGCGGCCGGCGCCGAGCCGATCACCACATGCGAGAACAGCGTGCCGAAGACGATGTCGGTCTTGTGCTGGGTGGCGAACTTGCCGACCACCTCGGCGCCACGGCCGGGATCGGTGCCGTCATCCTCGATCACCAGTTCGACCGGCCGGCCGTTGATGCCGCCGGCATCGTTGATCGCCTTGACCGCGGCGGCACTGGTCTTTTCGTACCAGCGGCCATAGGCGGCGCCGATGCCGGTGCGGTGCGACTGGAAGCCGATCTTGATTGGCGCCGAACTCTGCGCCTGGCTGTAGCGGACGAAGCCGGGCGCGAGCGTCAGCCCGGCGCCGGCGGCGAGACCTTTCAGCGCGGTGCGGCGGCTAAGGGTGCATTTGGAGAGATCGAAAAACCCATTCTTGTCAGTCACGGCAGTTCCCCTGTTTTTGAGTTTTGACTGTCTGTAACGAGGCAAGGCCACTCCCTTGCAGGAGGGGCAGAAATTGCATGTGTACAAACTAAATCACCAAAGCACAGAGCTTGCAAGCGGGCTTTCCGCAAAGGCATGTTGATCAGCTTGTCTCATCCGGCCGTCGGCGTGGCAAGCAACCACAGGCCGAAGATCGTGTAGGCAATCATCAGCATGGTGAGCGGCAACTGGCTGAGGGCGGCGCGCGATGGCACCTGGTGCAGTCGCCAGGCCAGTCCATGGGCAACGAGCACCGCCAGCATATGGCCGGCGATGATGATGCCGGCCTGCAGGTTCCACAGCCACCAGGCGGAGTGGGCCCCGGCGACGATGCCGGCCTCGATCTGCATGTCGGCGGCGCCGAACAGGTTCCATCCCAGCGCGAACGGGTCGGACAGAGCGGCGATCGCATACTGGCCGTCGACCAGCAGCGCCGTCAGATAGTGCGCGACATGATAGGCGAGCGCGATCGGCACGATCGACCACACCAGCAGCCCGGCGGCCTCGCGGAGGGAATGTCGGCTGCCGGCGAGGCGCTGGCCGAGGATGACGGCCAGCAGGAATGCCGCCGCCAGCAGAACGAAGGTCAGCACGAGGCCGAAGCTGCTAATGCCGATGAGCGCGGTGCGGCCGGGATATTCCAGCGGGTTGATGCCGGACAGGCCGAGCCAGAAGAAGGTTTTCGACAGGCCGTCGAAGGACACCGATGACAGGCTGAGCAGCAGGAAAGCGATGCCGCTTGCCGGCAGGGGTGCCGCGCCGAGCAGTTTTGAGCCCGGCCAGCAGAGAGCGAGCCGCCCGTGTTCATCGCGCTCGACGATGGCGAAGCGCGCCACCATGGCGAAGAACACCGTCAGGAATTCGCCGCGCCGGCTCCAATCGCGGTAGCCGAAGGCGAGCATGGCGATGAAGGTAAGCAACCAGTAGAGGCCGGCGGCATAGGCCAGCCGCGCCGGGTCGTCGGGCGCCGGGTCGATCAGCTCGAACCAGGCAAAGGCGAAGAACAGGATAACGGCCGGCCAGCAGCCGAGCCATGAAGGCAAACGCGATTTCTGTCCCTCACCGCCACGAAGCTTGAACAGGCGGCTTACGATCCGCCGCGGGCCATACCATGGATTCGGCCACGACCAGACATCGCCGAACAGGCCTTGCGCGATGGCAAGGCCGACCCAGAGCAGCGTCCAGATGGTTAGCGGCAGCGGATTGGAGAGCGGATCGCGGCTGCCGAACAGGCCGGCGGCGATGAGCGTTGCGAAACCGGCAAAGGAGATGAGGCTGATGATTGCGCGAGGGGTGTCGGCGAATGGGAAGAGCGGCAGGCGGCGGCGCCAGAAGCGGTCGAGGGTTGCGGGTGGCAGCAGGGCGAGGACGAGGAAGCTTACCGCGACGGCAAGCGCGCCGCCGGCGATGTAGTAGCCGGTCGGGAGGAGGAGGACGTGGCCGCGGTCGGAGGCGTGGGGGAAGGCAGGGGTGGGGAGGAGTGTGAGGGTGGTGGTGATAAGGGTTGGCCGGTAACAGCCGCGCTCTACGACGCCCCCCTCTGTCCTGCCGGACATCTCCCCCTCAAGCGGGGAGATTGGCAGTTGCCCTGCCGGCGCTTCCTTTGCAACGTCGGAGATTAGCGAAGGCGGAGATGACGGGGTAATCTCCCCCCTTGCGGGGGAGATGTCCGGCAGGACAGAGGGGGGTGGGCGGGAACTCACGCTATCGCGATTTCCATTTCGTCCAGCAAGGCACCCGCCGACCCTCAAACCTTGACCAGCTGCTCCACGCGATCCTTCGCCCCAAAAATCCGGAGATAGCGCTCGATCTCCTTCTTGTCGCCCGTCGCTTTCGCCGGATTGTCCGACAGCTTCACCGCCGGCCGGCCATTGGCCTCCGTCACCTTGCAGACCAGCGATATCGCATCGAGGCTGTTGGTTTCGGTCGGCGCGCAGCCTTCGAAATCGTTGGTGAGGTTGGTGCCCCAGCCGAAGGACATGCGCACCTTGCCCTTGAAGTGCTTGTAGGTCTCCTCGATGGTCTCGACCTCGAGCCCGTCGGAGAAGATCAGCAGCTTCTGCCTGGGGTCCTTGCCCTTCTCGCGCCACCAGTCGATGATTTTTTCGCCGCCTTCGATCGGCGGCGCACTGTCGGGGCGGAAGCCGGTCCAGTCGGCGACCCAGTCCGGCGCGTCGCGCAGGAAGGATGCGGTGCCGAAAGCGTCGGGCAGCACGATCAGCAGGTTGCCGCCATAATAGCGCTGCCAGTCCTGCAGCACCTTGTAGGGCGATTCCTTCAATTCCTTTTCCGACTTGGCAAGGGCGGCAAAAACCATCGGCAATTCATGCGCGTTGGTGCCGAGCGCTTCGAGGTCGTTGTCCATCGCCAGCAGCACGTTGGAGGTGCCGGTGAAGGCTTCGCCAATACCTTCCTTGAGCGCCTCGACGCACCAGCGCTGCCACAGGAAGGAATGGCGGCGGCGGGTGCCGAAATCGGAGATGCGGATGCCGGGCAACGCCTTCAAGCGTTCGGTCTTGGCCCACATCTTCCCCTTGGCGCGTGCATAGAGCACGTCAAGCGCGAAGGGACCGAAGGCGCGCATGGCGGCGCGGGAACGAAGCTCATTGATGATCGCCAGCGCCGGGATTTCCCACAGGGTGGTGTACATCCAGGGACCGCTGAAGGAGAGCTCGTACTGACCGTCGCGCTTGGACAGCTCGTAGTCGGGCAGCCGAAAACCTTCCAGCCAGGCGAGGAATTCCGGCTCGAAGATCTGCTTGCGGCCATAGAAATTGTTACCGCCAAGCCAGATCATCTCCTTCTTGGAGAAGCGCAGCGTGCGGGCATGGTCGAGCTGGTCGCGCAATTCGCCTTCGTCGATGTCGTCGGCAAGCCGCACCGAGGTAGTGCGGTTGATCAGCGAAAAGGTGGCGTCGACCTTGGGGTACATGCCCCAGATCATCTGCAGCATCAGAAGCTTGTAGAAATCGGTGTCGAGCAGGCTGCGGACGATCGGGTCCAGCTTCCAGGTGTGGTTATAGACGCGCCGCGCTATATCGGTTCTTGCCATGTCCTGCCGTCGCCTTCGCTGCTCACGTCTGTCTTACGCAATTCCGGACGGGAAACCGCCGCACAGTTTTCCTGGAATTGCCGGGCAAGAGCTTATTAGCATTGAATTTTTGAAAGCGCTTCCCGCTTTCCGGGCTGGCCCGACAAAAAGCAGTCGCTCCCGGTCCAGCCTCAACTCTTGGCGCCCACCACCCGCAGCGCCGGACGCTTCCGGCGGCTGCCGATGCGGCCGGCCACCGGCGCGTCGGCGCGGCTGTCGGCCTGTTCCTTTTCGGCGAACAGCCAGTCGACGAACAATTGCACGATCGGCGCTGAACGCATCTCGTTGCGGCAGACGACATAGAAATCGTCGACCGCCGGCACCGACAGGCTGAACGGCGCCACCAGCAGGCCCCTGGCGAGCAGCATGCTGGCGGTGACGGAATCGCCGAGCGCCACGCCATGTCCGTGCACCGCGGCTTCGATCGCGGTGCGGGCGTCGCCGAGATGGTGGCGGCGGCCACGTTCGAGGTCGAGCCCATCGGCGGCGGCCAGCCAGGTGTGCCATTCGCGGCCATCATCGCCATGCAGGATGACATGGCCAGCAAGATCCCGGCAGATGCGGAGCGGCCGGTTGTTGATCAGCGTCGGGCTGACCACCGGGAACAGTTCGAGGCCCGACCATTTGCGCATCCAGCAATCGGTCCAGCTGCCGTCGCCATAGAGCACACAGACATCGACCTGTGGGGCGCGGATGTCCTTGGGGTCGTTGGACGGGATCAGCGTCAACCTGATATCAGGATATTGCGCCATGAAGCTGCCGAGCCGCGGCGTCATCCACAGAAGCAGCAGCGCCGGCACGCAGGAGACCGACAGCGTACCGGCGCTGGCTGGCCTGGTCATGCGCTGGGTGGCGGCGGCGATGCCGTCGAAGGCGGTCGAGACCGCCGGCAGCAATTCGGCGCCGTGCGGGGTGAGCTTTACCCGCTGTCCGGTGCGTTCGAACAGTTTTACGCCGAGTGATTGCTCGAGCGCCTTGATCTGGTGGCTGATTGCGCCGTGGGTGACGTTGAGCTCACTCGCCGCCTTGGTCAGCGAGGCATGCCGCGCCGTCGCCTCGAAGGCGCGCAAGGGATTCAAGGGGGGCAGACGCTTGGCCATGAGCAACCGGATACTCTGTGAGATTTTCTCACAATCAGCACCGTAACAATATCAATTGATTTTTCAATGCGGCTGCCGGACACTTTGGCAGGTCAACAGCATCAATGACGTGAAATCTACAGGCAGCCAGCGGGACAGCGACCCGGCCGGATGATGGTCAGTTCGCAGATGTCGCCACGGCCGCATGCATCAGCCCGCAGGAGGAGACCGACATGGGTTATGACAGAGGCAAGCTGGAAGCCTTGCGCCGCAAGTATGGCGAGAGCCATGGCGGCGAGATGTTCGACCCGAAGTTCCGCAAGGTCGCCGACAAGATCTTCTCCAAGAGCGGCACAAGGCTGGCGCCCTATGCCGGCATCCCCACCTTCCTCGCCGCGCCCTACCGTGAAATCGCTGCCGACAATCCGGATTTCGGCGATTTGCAGGTGGCGATCATCGGCGTGCCGATGGATCTCGGCGTCACCAACCGGCCCGGCTCGCGCTTTGGACCCAGGGCGCTGCGCGCCATCGAGCGCATCGGCCCTTACAATCATGTGCTGGAATGCGCGCCGACGCATGAGCTTCGCGTCGCCGACATCGGCGATACACCGTTCCGCAGCCGTTACCGGCTGGAGATCAGCCACGAGGATATCGAGCGCCGCACCAACCAGATCGTCGATGCCGGCGTGCTGCCGCTCTCGGTCGGAGGCGACCACTCGATCAGCCATCCGATCCTGAAGGCGGTCGGCAAGAAGGCGCCGGTCGGCATGATCCACATCGACGCTCATTGCGACACAAGCGGGCTGTTCGACATGACCAAGTTCCACCATGGCGGCCCGTTCCGCAACGCGGTGCTGGACGGCGTGCTCGACCCCACCCGCACCATCCAGATCGGCATCCGCGGCTCGGCGGAGTATCTGTGGGAGTTCACCTATGAATCCGGCATGACGGTCGTGCATGCCGAAGAGGTGACGGGTCTCGGCATTCCGGCCATCATCGAGAAGGCGCGCAGAATAGTCGGCGACGGCCCGACCTACATTTCCTTCGACGTCGACAGTGTCGATCCGGCCTTCGCGCCGGGTACCGGCACGCCGGAAATAGGCGGCCTGACGACGCGCGAGGTGCTCGAACTGCTGCGCGGCTTGAAAGGTCTCAACATTGTCGGCGGCGATGTCGTCGAGGTGGCGCCGCAATATGACGCGACCACCAACACCGCCCATGTCGGCGCCCAGGTCCTGTTCGAGATCCTGAGCCTGATGGTGTTCAGCCCGGCGATCACCGGCAAGGGGGCCTGACGGATTTCACATGCAAAGGCGGCCGCCGCGCTGGAGCCGGCGGCCGTTTCCAAAACAAACAAGCTTCCAGAAGGGGAATACCAATGACAATCCATATGAAATCAACCATCGCCGCTGCGCTGATGCTCGCCGGCCTCGGGTTCGCCTCCCAGGCCAATGCCGACGCCGTCGACGACATCACCAAGGCCGGCGCCATCAATGTCGGCATCTTCTCCGACTTTCCGCCCTTCTCCTCGGCCAGCGCCGATATGAGCATCAAGGGTTACGACGTCGACGTCGCGCAGGCGATCGCCGATTCACTTAAGGTGAAGCTCAATCTGGTCAGCGTCACCGGCCAGAACCGCATCCCGTATCTCACCGACAAGCGCGTCGATATCCTGATGAGCGTCGGCTATTCCAAGGAGCGCGAGGAGGTCATCGATTTCGCCGCCGCCTACGCGCCCTATTACATCGCCGTCATCGGTCCGGCAGCGCTTTCGATCAAAGGCAAGGAAGATCTCGCCGACAAGTCGATCGCCGTCAATCGCGGCACGCTGGAGGATACGTCGCTGACCGAAGCGGCGCCGGCATCGGCCGACATCAAGCGCTTCGACAACTACAATTCCGTCATCCAGGCCTTCATCTCGGGCCAGACCCAGCTGATGGTGGTCGGCAATGATGTCGGCGCCCAGGTGCTGGCCAAGCAGGACGCGCTGAAGCCGGAGCAGAAGTTCCAGCTTCTGACCTCGCCTTCGCATATCGGCCTCAACAAGAAAGAGGACCGGCTGAAGACGGCGGTCAATGATGCGGTTGCCAAGATGCTGGCCGACGGCAAGCTCGATGAGAGCTCGAAGGCCTGGCTGAAGACGCCGCTCAATCCCGACAACCTCAAGGATTGAGTTCTCGTGGCCTTTGCCTGGCTCCCAGGCGCTGTGGGCGACATCGCGCGCGGCGCGGCCACGACGATCCTGTTGATCGTCGTGACCACGCTCGTGGGCACGCTGCTCAGCATCCTGGGCGCTGCCGGCCGGCGCAACGGCCCGGTATTCGTGAAGCGCGCCATCGCGGTCTATGTCGAGGTGATGCGCAACACGCCGTTCCTGGTGCAGCTGTTCTTCATCTTCTTCGGCCTGCCCAGCCTCGGCATAAGGCTCGATCCGATCCTGGCCGCCATGCTGGCAATGACGCTCAACATGGCAGCCTACACGATTGAAATCGTCGGCGCCGGCCTCGATGCCGTGCCCGGCGGACAGACGGAAGCCGCCTTGGCACTCGGGCTTCGGCCACGCCAGGTGTTTGTCAAGATCGTGCTGCCGCAGGCGCTCAAGGTGATCTACCCGGCGCTGACCAGCCAGATCGTCATCATGATGCTGGAATCGGCCGTGGTGTCGCAGATCGCCGTGCGTGAGCTGACCTATGAGGCCGACATGCTGCAAGCCCGCACCTTCCGCTCCTTCGAAACCTATTTCGTCGTGACCTTGGTCTACCTCGTCCTGTCCATGGCCTTGCGCCGGCTGCTGGTCACAGGCGGGCGCCGCGTATTGGGGGCAGGTGTCACATGATCGAATTCACCTTCTGGGACATCGTTCGCAATCTGCTGCTCGCCGCCCGCTGGACGGTGCTGTTGTCGCTGGCGGCCTTTGTCGGCGGGGCGGTGGTAGGGCTGATCGTGCTGTTCTTCCGCATCGCCGAAAATAAATGGAGCCGGCGCATCGCTTCCGGCTACATCGCCCTGTTCCAGGGAACGCCGCTGTTGATGCAGCTGTTCCTGATGTTCTTCGGCCTGCCGATGCTCGGCCTGCGCATCGAGCCATGGACGGCAGCGGTGCTCGGCCTGACCTTCTTCGCCAGCGCCTATCTGGCCGAGATCTGGCGCAGCGGCGTCGATGCGCTGCCGCGCGGGCAGTGGGACGCCGGCGCCAGCCTTGGGCTGCACCGTCTGCAGGAGCTCAGGCTGATCATCCTGCCGCAGGCGTTCTCGATCACAAGGGCGCCGATCGTCGGCTTCCTGGTGCAGTTGATCAAATCGACGGCGCTGACCTCGATCATCGGCTTCGAGGAGCTGGTCAGAACCTCCAACGCCATCAACAACGCCACCTTCGAACCGTTCAAGGTCTACGGGCTGGTGGCGCTGATCTTCTTCGTCATGTGCTTTCCACTGACGCAATACGCCCGTACGCTCGAACAACGAGCGGCGGCCCACTGACGCCAGGCGGCGACAGTGCGTGAAGGGAACCTGCCGGAATAGAACGGCATCAACTGAGGAGAAACCAGATGAACAGACTGATCGGAAAATCCCTGACACGGCGCGGCGTGCTTGGTGCGGGCCTCGCTACAGCCGGCGTGCTCGCCATGCCGTCGATCCTGCGCGCGCAGGACAAGTCGCTGAAGGTCGGCGTCTACGGCGGCTATTTCAAGAAATCCTTTGACGAGCACGTCTTCCCAGATTTCACCAAGGCCACCGGCATTGCAGTGGAATCGGTCGCCGAGCCGACCGGCGAAGCCTGGCTGGTGCAGCTCGAACAGGCGTCCAAGGCAGGCCAGGCGCCGGCCGACCTTTCGATGATGTCGCAGACCTCGACGCTGAAGGGCCAGTCGACCGAATTATGGACGCCGCTCGATACGTCGAAGTTCAAGCACTACAACGACCTCTTGCCGCGCTTCGTCAACAAATATCCGGATGGCCGGGTCGCCGGCATCGGCGCCGTCGCCTGGTGGATCACGCTGGTCTCCAACACCGATGTCTACAAGGATGCGCCGACCTCATGGGAGACGCTGTGGGACAAGGCCAATGAGGACAAGCTTGGCCTTCTGGCACTTGCCTCGAACTCGTTCCTGCTCGAAGTGACAGCCAAGACCTTCATGGGCGGCACCAATGCGCTCGACACCGAGGACGGACTGAACAAGGCGTTCGAAAAGCTCGCCGAGCTCAAGCCGAATGTCCGGCTGTGGTATCGCGACGAGGCGCAGTTCGAGCAGGCGCTGAAGTCGGGCGAGATCCCGATGGGCCAGTATTATCACGACGTCACCGGCCTCGCGGTCGCCGACGGCTTCCATGTCCGCTCGACCTTCCCGAAGGAAGGCGGCATCCAGGATTCCGGCAATTGGGTGCTGTCGCGCGCCTCGACCAAGGTCGACGAGGCGCATGCCTTCATCGACTATATGAGCCAGCCGTCGATGCAGGGCCTGATGTCGCGCAAGGTCGGAACCACGCCGACGCTGAAGAAAGAGGTGCTCGACCTCAAGCCGGAAGAGTTCGCAGCCGTGTCGTCGGATATCGATCCGATCATCCCGCGCTACGACCTCTATACGTCGAAGGCCGACTGGATCAACCAGAAGTGGACCGAGCTGATCGTCGGCTGAGCCGTTCGATCCGTCTGAACCACAGCGGCCGCCGGCATAGTCCGGCGGCCCCTTAGCAAACCCTCCAAGGGATGAGCATGTCCGGACTAGACATCAACGCCGTCACCAAAAAATTCGGCAACTTCGCCGCCGTCGACAATGTCCAGCTCAACGTGCCGCATGGCACGTTCGTGTGTCTGCTCGGCCCGTCGGGCTGCGGCAAGACCACGCTGCTGCGCATGATTGCCGGACTGGAGGAGCCGACCAGCGGCGCCATCGTGCTCGACGGCGAGGACATCACGCCTTTGCCGACGCACAAGCGCAATCTCGGCATGGTGTTCCAGTCGCTGGCGCTGTTTCCGCATCTCTCCGTCGGCGACAACATTGCCTATGCGCTGCGGATTCGCGGCGCCTCCAAGCAAGAGCAGAAGAAGCGCGTCGACGAGTTGCTGGGCCTGATCCATCTGACCGGCTTTGCCGACCGTCCGGTGGCCAAACTGTCGGGCGGCCAGCGCCAGCGCGTGGCGATCGCCCGGGCACTGGCGCTGTCACCAAAGCTGTTCCTGCTCGACGAACCGCTGTCGGCGCTCGACGCCAAATTGCGCGAGGCCATGCAGGTGGAACTGCGCCAGTTGCAGCAGCGGTTGGGCATCACCACCATCGTCGTCACCCACGACCAGCGCGAAGCCATGACCATGGCCGACCTGGTCGTCGTCATGGGCCACGGCAGAATCCTGCAGGCGGCGCCGCCGATCGAGATCTACCGCAAGCCGGCCGACGCCTTCGTCGCCGACTTCATCGGCATCACCAATCTGCTGCCGGCCGAGATCGACAGCACCGGGCGTACCACCATTCTGGGCACAGCCATTCCAGGTCTTGCCATGCCGGCGGGTCAGACCAAAGCGTCTGTTTCGGTCCGCCCGGAGGACGTGCATCTCGGCAGCCCCGGCGGCTCGGCCATTACCGGCGAGGTGAGTTTCGTGCGCGATCTCGGCGGCACCATCGAGACCTTCGTCGACGTCGGCGGCACCAGCATCATTGCGGTGACGACGCCGCGCGAGCGGCATGACGTGCCGGTCGGCGCCAAGGTCGGCGTCACACTGCCGCCGGCAAGCTGCGTGGTGCTCGGCGCATGAGACGCGAAGCCCCGAAGTCTGTAGCCGACTACATGCCGCTGTTCTTTCCGGCGCTGATGCTGATCGTCTTCTTCGTCGTGCCGTTCTCGACGATGATCGCGGTGAGCTTCTTCAAGCGCAACCCGTCCGGTTTTTACACGCCGGACTTCGTGTTCGACAATTACGCCCGCTTCCTGTCGGTGTTCTTCGGCGGCGTGCTCGGCTTTTCGCTGATGCTGGCGGTGCTAGTCGCCGTCTGCTGCGTGGCCATCGCCTTTCCCTTCACCTACCTTTTGACCCGCCGGCCGCGCCGCGTGCAGACGCTGTGGCTGGTCGGCCTCCTGTCGGTGCTGTCGCTGTCGGAGGTCATCATCGGCTTTGCCTGGTCGACGCTGTTTTCGCGCACCGCCGGCATCACCAATCTGTTCGTGGCGATCGGGCTGATGGACAAGCCGGTGGCGCTGCTGCCCACCTTTGGCGCGGTGCTGACCGGCATGGTCTACCAGGCGCTGCCCTATACGATCCTGGTGCTGTACCCCGCCCTCGTGCGCCTCGACCCGACATTGCTCGAGGCAGCGCGCACGCTCGGCGCCTCGCCGATCCGCGCCTTCTTCAACGTCGTCGCGCCGGCATTGCGCAACACCATTGTGGCGACGCTGATCATGGTCTTCGTGTTCGCCCTCGGCTCCTACCTGCTGCCGCAGATTCTGGGACGGCCGCAGCACTGGACGCTGTCGGTGCTGATCACCGACCAGGCGATCTACCAGTCCAACATGCCGTTCGCAGCCGCAATGGCGGTGTTCCTGGTGCTGATCTCGCTGGCGCTGGTCGGATTGACACTGCTCGTCGGACGAAGGGAGAACGCCTTATGACCGCGACCTTGCTGCGCCGTGTCTATTTCACCATCGTCGCGCTGTTCCTGGCGGCGCCGCTGATCGTCGTCGCCGGCGTGTCGGTGAATTCGCGGCAGGAGCTCTCCTTCCCGCCGGTCGGTTTCTCGCTCGCCTGGTACGCCCAGATCTTCACCGATCCGGAATGGCGGCTAGCGCTGATCCATTCGGTGACGCTGGCCGTCTGCTCGGCGGCCATTGCCGTGGCGGTCGCGCTGCCGCTGGCTTGGTTCCTGTGGCGGCGCATCGCGCCATGGGCGAACATTTTTCAGGTGCTGGGCCTCGCGCCCTTCATCCTGCCGCCGGTCATCACCGCGCTCGGCTTCCTCTCCTTCTGGGCGACGGTCGGGCTGTTCGGCCAGTTCTTCACCGCCATAATCAGCCACGCCATCTTCTTCGTGACGCTGCCGCTGGTGACGCTGTCGCTCGGCTTTGCCTCGATCGACCGCTCGCTGGTCGAGGCCGCGGCGACCATGGGCGCCGACGACCGCACAGTGCTGAAAACCGTGGTGCTGCCGTTGATCCTGCCCTACCTCGTCTCGGGCTACGCCTTCGCCTTCGTCTTGTCGCTCAACGAATACATCGTCGCCTACATGACGATCGGCTTCACCACCGAGACGCTGCCCATCAAGATCTTCAACGCGCTGCGCTACGGCTACACACCGACCATGGCTTCGGTGTCGGTGTTCTTCGTCGCGGTGGCGGCACTGGTGTTCGGCTCGATCGCCAGGTTCGGCGATATACGCAGACTGCTCGGCGCGATGTCGTCGGACGGGAGCTGAGCGCATTCATTTGTAACAGCACCCCTCGATCGCGTCGCCTGTACGGGCCGTCCCGGCCCAGGCCTGCTTGATCTTCAGCGATATGGCTGGTGCGGCGAAGCCGGTGTGCACCAGCCATTTCGCAAGTCTAGCACATGGTGCGGCACCGCCGTCATGCTGCCCCTTTCCAACGCAGGAGGCGCATGGCATTGGCCGTCACCAGCACGGTCGCGCCGGTATCGGCCATGATCGCCGGCCACAGGCCGGTGATTCCCAAGACCGTGGTCACGAGGAAGACGGCCTTGAGGCCGAGGGCCATGGTTATGTTCTGTTTGATGTTGGCCATGGTCGCCTTCGACAGCGCAATCATCGCGGCAACGTCGCCGACACGGCCATGCAGCACCGCTGCATCAGCGGTTTCGAGAGCCACGTCAGTGCCGCCGCCCATCGCAATACCAACATCGGCGGCCGCAAGGGCTGGCGCGTCATTAATGCCATCGCCGACCTTGGCCACAATGAGGCCCTCTCCCTTCAGCTCTCCGACAATACGCTGCTTGTCTTCTGGCAGTAGCGCGGCGCGGACCTCGATGCCGAGTTGCTTGCCGATCGCGGCAGCTGTCCGCTTGTTGTCGCCCGTCAGCATGATGGTCTTAATGCCGGAATCCGTCAGCGCCTTGAGACCAGCGAAAGCGTCCGGGCGCGGTTCATCACGCATTGCAATGGCGCCCGCCACCTTGTTGTCGACGAGGACGACCGAAACGGTTTTGCCTTCGTCATTGAGCGCGGCGATTTGAGACTTTTGAACCTCAGTGAGCTTCGCCGTATCCTCGGCCGCCTGTGGCGATGCAAGGAAAACTTCGGTGCCTTCCACGTTCGCCTTGACCCCCTTGCCACCTAGAGCCTGCGCTTTGGACACGGCCGGAGCCTGAACCTTGTCTGCAGACGCCTTTGCGAGGATGGCGATGGCAAGCGGATGGCTTGAGCCGGTCTCCAAGGCGGCAGCAAGACGCAGCACTTCGGCCTCCGATTTTCCGAAAGAAACCACGTCGGTGACCTGGGGCTTGCCGAGCGTGAGCGTGCCGGTCTTGTCAAGCGCCACGGCGGTGACCTTGCCGAGAACCTCGAGGACCGCCCCGCCCTTCATCAGTAGGCCGCGCTTGGCGCCAGCCGAGAGCGACGCGGCGATTGCCGCCGGGACCGAGATGACCAGGGCACAGGGGCAGCCGATGAGCAACAGGGCGAGGCCTTTGTAGATCCATTCGTTCCAGTTGCCGCCGAAAACGAGAGGTGGAACCACGGCCACCATCGCGGCCACGCCGACCACAGCAGGCGTGTACCAGCGCGAGAAGCGGTCGACGAACCGCTCAGTTGGCGCCTTGCTCTCCTGGGCTTCCTCGACCAGCTTGACGACGCGCGCGATGGTGTTATCGGAGGCAACGGCGGTGACCTTGATGCGCAAAACAGCGTCGCCATTGATGGTGCCGGCGAAAACCTTGTCGCCGACGCATTTGCGCACCGGCACGCTCTCGCCTGACACCGGGGATTCGTCGATCGCGCTCTCACCCTCGGTGATCTCGCCATCGGCGGGAATCCGGTCACCCGGCCGCACCATGATCATGGCGCCTACTTCAAGGCTTTCGGCCGGCACCTCGCGCGTCTTGCCGCCCTTTTCAATGAAGGCCGTTTTCGGGACCAGCGTGGTCAGCGCTTGAATGCTCGAGCGCGCCTTTCCGGCGGCAACGCCCTCGAGAAGCTCACCGACAAGGAACAGGAAGACCACAGTGGCAGCTTCCTGGCCGGCGCCGATAATGACCGCACCGACGGCCGCTATGGTCATGAGCATTTCGATGGTGAAGGGAATGCCTGCGACGGCGGCCATGACGGCCCGTTTGGCGATAGGCACCAGGCCAACCAGCATGGCCGCGATAAAGACCCACACCCCGGACGCCGGCCACACATAGTGAATGGCAAACGCAAGGACCAGCGCGGCGCCGCTGGCGATCGTCAGGCGACCCTTGGGACTCTTCCACCACGGCCCCGAGGTTGGCGCGCGGTCGTGCCCGTGAAGGCCCTCTATTCCCTCCTCGCGGTCATCTTGACTTTCGCTGACCTGATCGTGGCTGGCGTGAGCATGGCCCGCATGGTAGTCGCCCGCATCGTCGTGGTCATTGTGATGGTGCTCTGCCCCGTCCAGCCCGACCTTTCCCTTTACCTTGAGTTCGGCAACCGTGTAGCCGAGGCCAGTCACCTTCTTTTCAAGTTCGGCGAGGTCACTCTCGGGCGTGTGCCTGACCGTCATGGTGCCGGCGGTGACGGACACGCTGACATCTTCGACGCCAGGGATGCGACGTACCGCCTTATCGATTTTGGTGGCGCAACCGGCACAATCCATGCCTTCGACGCGATAACGGGTTTGTGCTTGAAGCGCGGTCATAACATTCCTCTTGTATCGTTTGACTGCGACGCTACATCCTCTAGCGACTAGAGGAGCAAGCGAAATATGCTGAATGGAGTGACCATTGGCGAAGCCGCCCGCCAAAGCGGCGTGAAAGTACCGACCATTCGCTATTACGAGCAGATAGGGTTGCTTGCCGCGCCAGCGCGAAGTGACGGCAACCGCCGTCAATATGAAGGTGGCGACTTGCGCCGGTTAGCGTTTATTCGCCATTCCCGCGAACTGGGCTTCGATATCGAAGCGATCCGCACTCTACTTGATTTGCAGGATAACCCTTTACAGCCTTGTGCAACTGCTGACGCCATTGCCCAAGCACGGCTCGCCGACGTTGCGCAGCGTATCCGCAGCCTGAAAGCCTTGCAGGCCGAGCTCGAGCTGATGGTTGAAGGCTGCCGCCATGGTAGAGTCGGCGAATGCCGGGTGATCGAGGTTTTGGCCGACCATGATCAATGTCGACACGAGCACAAATGTTTGCGTATTTAAGTGCTCCATGTGGCCACCTTGGTCTCCATTTCCAACAATGGGAAGACCTCGATTGCGACTGACGCAATTTCAGGAGTTCCGCCGTTGAAGTACTCTGCCAGGGGCGTTTTCGCATGGTCCGCTATTTAACCTGCGCGTCGCAAGCCGACCGGCAGCTTTCGGCCCAAAGCGATACCAGACATCTGCTCTGCAGTGACTGCTTCGGGCAGTTGGCGGACCGCTTGGTTCGCCGTCAATGCCCAAAGACAAGCGGCGGTGCTATGCGGTCGCGCCGCAGCCAGCGCGCGAGGAGCAGCACCGCCACCACGGCCAGACCTGACGCCAGGCCGATCCAGATGCCGACGCCGTGCAGGCCGAAATGGAAGGCGAGCAGCACGCCGAGCGGCAGGCCGATGCCCCAATAGCCGATGGCGGCATAGATCATCGGCACCTTGGTGTCGTGCAGGCCGCGCAGCATGCCGGCGGCAACGGCCTGCGCGCCGTCGAAGATCTGGAACAGCGCCGCAAAGGCAAGGAACGACACGGCCAGCGCGATCACCCTGGCATTGGCCGGATCGGTCATGTCGATGAAGGCGCTGATCAACAGATGCGGCCACAGCACCATCACCAGCGCCATCAGCGCCATGGACGAGACGCCGATGACGAAGGCGGTCCAGCCGGCGCGCGAAACGCCTGCCGGATTGCCTGCGCCATGGGCCAGCCCGACGCGCACGGTGACGGCCTGGTTGAGGCCGAGCGGCACCATGAAGGAGATCGAGGCGATCTGGATTGCGATGGCGTGCGCGGCCAGCGAGTCCGCATCGATCAGGCCCATCAGCAGGGCTGCCGCGTTGAAGATCGTCACCTCGAAGGCGAGGATGCCGGCGATCGGCATGCCGAGCCGCAGCAGACCCTTGAAACGCGGCCAGTCGGAGCGCCAAAAGCGGCCGAACAGGCGGTAGCGGCGGAACTTCTTCTCCAGCATCACCACGGCTGCCAGGCCGCAGAACATCAGCGTGCTCGACAGCGTGGTCGCCAGCCCCGAACCGGCAATGCCCATCGAGGTGACGCCGAGATTGCCGAACATGAACACCCAGTTGAAGAAGGCGTTGCAGGCGACGGCGACGAAGACGATGATCAGCGCCCAGCCCGGCCGCTCCAGCGCCGAGATGAAGGAACGCAGCACGATATAGCCGTAGAAAGGCAGCACCGCCCATTCCAACCAGCGCAGATAGATGCCGGCCTGATGCGCCAATGCCGGCTCTTGGCCCATGGCAAGCAGAATGGCCTCGCCATGCCACAACACGACCCAGATCGGGATCGAGATCAGGATCGCCAGCCACAGGCCTTGGCGCACGGTGCGGCGCAAATCGCGCACCGAATAGCGCCGGCGGCCAAGCTCGGTGGCGATCATCGGCGAGGTCGCCAGCATCAGGCCGAGGCCGAAGATCAGCGGCATGAAATAGAGGTTGGCGCCGAGCGCGCCGCTGGCCAGCGTATCGGCGCCCAGACGACCCATCATCATGACGTCTGTGGCGGTCATCGCGGTCTGGCCGAGATTGGTGAGCACCATCGGCCAGGCCAGCGCCAGCGTCGCCCTGATTTCCTGACGCCAAAGATTTTCCGGCGCACGAGCGCCGGCTTCGATCGCAGACATTGTCCTGCTCTTTCCGGTTGCGGCGCGTCGGCAACGAGGCCGGAAGCCGCACTTCCAAACGGCAAAACCTTCGGTTTCGCGGCGTTTGCGTCGTTCTATTGGACGAAATGCGACATGAAGGCAAGGGACGACGGGCAGCCGGCGATTGAGCCAGAGGCGGGAACCATTCCTACCGACCGCCCTTGGATCAACCGATGCTTTCGCCGCCGTCGATCACCAGCGCCTGGCCGGTCATGAAGGATGAGCGGTCGGAGACGAGGAACAGGATCGCTTCGGCGATCTCTTCGGCGCTCGCCCAGCGCCCCATCGGGATCTTGGTGCGGACATAGGTCTCGATCGCCTCGCGTCCGCCCATCTGGGCGATGAACGGCTCGTTGAAAGGCGTGTCGACCCAGCCCGGGCAGAGCGCGTTGACGCGCACATTGTGGCGGGCATAGTCGAGCGACATCTGTCTGGTCATCGCCACCACGGCATGTTTGGACGTGGCATAGGCGATCATCTCGCGGTCGTAGAAGACGCCCGAATTCGAAGCCGTGTTGAGGATGACGCCGCCGCCTTGCGCGACCATCGCCGGCATGACCAGCCGCGCGGCCAGAAACTGCGCCCGTACATTGATGCGCCATGACGCATCCATACCATCGACCTCGACCTCGGTCAGCGTGCCGCCGACCTGGATGCCGGCGTGATTGTGCAGAATGTCGATGCGGCCATACTTGCCGAGCGTGCCGGTGATGAGCTGCCCGACCGCGGCGTCGTCAGAGACGTCGGTGACAACGGCCTCGGCCTGCCCGCCCACTGCCCGGATGTCCGCCGCTGTCGTCTCGCCGCTGGTCTTATCCCGGTCGGCGATGACCACCACAGCGCCTTCCCTGGCCATGATCATGGCGCCGGCGCGGCCGATGCCGGAACCGGCGCCCGTCACCACGGCGATGCGGTCTCTAAGGATCATGAATTTGTCTTTCAGCTGGATGGCTTGTTCAGTTTGACGGCTGGCGCTGGCGCAGCTGCCATTGGGCAAGCACCACCAGAAGAACCGAGGCGACGAGCACGATGGTGGCGATGGCGTTGATTTCCGGCGTCACGCCGCGCCGGATCGAGGCGAAGACATAGATCGGCAGCGTCGTCTGCGCGCCGGCGACGAAGAAGGCGACGATGAAATCGTCGAAGGAGAAGGTGAAGGCGAGCAGGAAGCCGGCGATCACCGCCGGCATGATCTGCGGCAGCACGATCGAGCGAAACGTCGTCAGCGGCGTGGCGTAGAGATCGCTCGAGGCCTCGACCAGGTTGCGGTCGAGGCTGGCGAGACGCGTGCCGACGATTATCGTCACCAACGCCATCGAAAACAGGCCGTGGGCGGCGATGATCGATCCATAGCCGAGCGACAGGCGCGGCGGCTGGTCGTTTGGCCAGATCGAGGCGAGGAACGGGTTGAGCACGCCAAACAGCTGGACCAGCGCGACAAGCGTCGAGATGCCGATGACGACGCCGGGAACGACGATCGCGGCACCCATCAGCGCGTCGAAGACGGCGCGGGTTCTGAGCCCGACCCGCGCCAGGCCGAGTGCCGCCGCCGTGCCGCACACCGCCGCCAGAAGGGCGCTGGTGGTGGCGATGAACAGGCTGTTCTTCAACGCCTCGACCAGGAACGGGTTCGACAGCGCCGTGCCGTACCACTGCACCGAAAAGCCGGTGAACTCGCTGGCATGGCGGCCGGCGTTGAAGGAAAACAGCACGACCAACGCGATCGGCAGATAGAGGAAGGCGAAGACGGCTGCGACGAAGGCGCGCATCAGATCAGATCCACCCTGCGGGCGCCCGACACCCGTGTCGAAATGCGGTTTGCCGCGATCAGCACCACCACCGAAACTGCCACCAGAGTGATGGCGATGGCCGATCCGAACGGCCAGTTGCGCGACTGCAGGAACAGGTCGACCAGCGCGTTGCCGATGAAGAACACCTTGCCGCCGCCAAGCAGCGTCGGGATGAGGTATTCGCCAAGCAGCAGGATCATGACCAGTGAGAAGCCGGTCATCACGCCCGGCAGCGACAGCTTCAGCGTCACCCCCAGAAAGGTTGAGAGCGGGGTCGCGCCGAGATCGGCGGAGGCTTCCAGCAGCCTTCGGTCGAGCCGCTCGAGACTGACATAGATCGGCAGGATCATGAGGGGCAAATAGCCATAGACGATACCGAGCAGCACGGCGCCCGGCGTGTTGATCAACCTGACATCCTCGATGCCGACAAAGGCCAGCAGTGCGGGAATGCCGCGTCCGCCCAGAATGTACATCCAGGCATAGGTGCGCATCAAAAGGCTGGTCCAAAAGGGAATGACGACGAGCGCAAGCAGGATCAGTCGCCAGCGTTGCGGCGCCTTCAGGGCGAGATAGTAGGCAACCGGGTAGGCGACGAGCAGGCAGGCAAGCGCGCCCACCGGCGCCAGCATCATCGTGTTCCAGAAGGCGGTCGCCCTTGCCGGGAGATTGGCGTATTGCGCCAGCGTGAAGGCGGCCTGATAGCCGCCCTCCGGCGCCCGCTCGCCGACGCTGAACACGGCAATGGCGATGAACGGCAACACCAAAAACACCACCAGCCACGCTGTAGCCGGAGCGAGCAGCAGCGCTGTCAGGATGTTATACCGAAATCTGTTGCCGTGCATGGAAACCGCCCCGATGCCGGCGGACATAGGCCCGCCGGTTTTCCGTTTGCGTCAGGCCAGCCTCAAGCCGACTTGAAGCGCGCCATCAGTTCGGCGCGGCCGGGGTCGGTCAGCGTCGCCGCCGCACCAAACTCCAGCGGTGTCAACAGGTCGGCCGCCGGGTAAAGGATCGGATTGTCGAGCACTTCCTTGGGCAGCAGCTTGTTGACGCGTGCGTCGGTCGAGGGCGCGCCGTTGGCGAGATGCTCCTTCACCGCGACGTCGGGGGTCATCAGATAATTGAGCAAGGCATAGCCGGCCGGCTTGTTCGGCGCGTCCTTCGGGATGGCGTAGAAATCGGTCCAGATCTCGCCGCCCTCCTTGCCCAAGACATAGGCGATCTCTGGAATATCGCGATGCAGCTGTGCGCCGTCATTCGTCCAGCACATGGTCATCCAGGCGTCGCCCGCCCGCATGCCCGGCTGGTAGTCCGAAGAGACCGCGAACAGATGCGGCTTGACCTTGAGCAGCAGTTCCTCGGCCTTGGCAAGTTCGTCCTGCTTCAGCGAGTTGAAGGAATAGCCATAATATTTCAGCGCGTTGCCGATGGTGGTCAGCTGATAGTCGTGCACCATGGTGCGGCCATCGCCCTCGGCCATGGCGACGTCCCAGAACTCCTTCCAGCTGGTCATCGGTTTCGTCAGCTTCTTGGTGTTGACCGCAAAACCGGTCGTGCCCCAGTTCTTCGGCACCGCGTAGGTCGTGCCGTCGATCGTGCCTTCCGAGGTGAAGCGCGGGTCCTCCTGGGAGCCGTCGAAATTCGGCAGCTTGGCCATATCGAGCGGATCGATGATGCCGAGCTTCTTGTAGGTCGAGATCGTGTAGTTGGTCGGCACGAACAGGCTCCAGCCGGAAGCGCCGGCCTGCAGCTTGGCCAGCATCTCCTCATTGGAGCCGAACACGTTGACCTCGACGGCGACGCCGGTGTCCTTCTTGAAATTCTCGAAGGTCTGCGGGTCGTGATAGTTCGGCCAGGTGGCGATCGACATGCGGTCGCCGAGGTCCTCGGCGGCTAAGGCCGGCGTCGGCATGATGCCGATCTCGCGCGCCATCACCGCGGTTGCGATGCCCAGGCCGGTGAGGCCGAGGAAATCGCGGCGGCCGATCGAGCCGCGCTTCAGGCGCATCAGCTGGTCGACGAAGTTCTCAGGGCTAATCGGCAGTCCGTCACGATATGATTTCGACATTTTTTGCTACCCTCTGGTTGGTCCCGTTGTTCTTGGTCTCCGGAAACGCCAGCGGCGTCCCTGAGGCAAAGCCGATGGCGACGGGTTCACCCGGCTTGAAGAGGTTGCCATGGCCGATCACATGGTCGGCCTTGGCCAGCAGCGTTCCGATGCCCTGCACCTCGATGGCGTATTCCGCCGTCGAGCCCAAGAAGATCCGGTTGCGTACGATGCCCTTGAAAGGGCTGCCTTTGGTGGCGCCGAGGCTTAGCGATTCAGGACGCAGGCTAACAGAAACGGTCTCGCCCTGCTGCAAGGCGGTTCGTTTGCGCGCGGCAATGACGGTTCCGTCCGCCAGCGCCACATTGACAAGATCGCCTGTATGCCCGGCAACCTTGCCGCTCAACAGATTGGTCTTGCCGACGAAGTCGGCGACGAACAGGTCGGCCGGCTCGTCATAGATCTCGCTTGGTTGCCCGAGCTGTACGATGCGGCCGCCATTCATGACGCAGACGAAGTCGCTCATCGACAGCGCCTCCTCCTGGTCGTGGGTGACCAGCACGAAGGTGATGCCGATCTCGCGCTGCAGGTTCTGCAACTCGATCTGCATGTCGGTGCGCAGTTTCTTGTCGAGGGCCGCCAGCGGCTCGTCGAGCAACAGCACGGCCGGCTTGTTGACCAGTGCGCGCGCCAGCGCGACGCGCTGCTGCTGGCCGCCGGAAAGTTCGTGGATCTTGCGGCGGCCATAGCCGGCGAGCCGCACCATTTCGAGCGCCTCGCCGGCGCGCCGGCCGATTTCCTGCGACGACAGGCGCGGCCGTGCCTGGCGCAGCCCGTAGGACACATTGGCTTCGACATCGAGATGCGGAAACAGCGCGTATTGCTGGAACACCATGTTGACCGGCCGACGATAGGGCGGCGTTCCGGCCATGTCCCGGCCACGGATGAACACCTGGCCTTCGCTCGGCTGCTCGAAGCCGCCGATCATGCGCAGGCATGTGGTCTTGCCGCAGCCGGACGGTCCGAGAAGGGCGACAAAGGCGGAGGGCGGCACAGCGAGATCGATGCCGCTGACGGCGGTCACAGCGCCATAGCGCTTGGTGACGCCGCGAAACTCGATGTCGGGCACTGCGGTCAAAGTGCTGGCTCCAGCAACAGGGCTATTCCAGGACGCTACCAGAGCCAATGGCGTCTAGTATATACCTCGCTGGTGGTATATCTGATCTATTTTCTCGTTTAAGGGGGTATAGATTGAGTGCGTCCCGCAGCGACGAATACAGCCGGCTCGCAGCCCTTGTCGCGGCGACACGGGAGACGAGCGGCGACCTGTTCGGCAAGGCAATGGTCGGCTGGTTGAGCCAGCATGTCGGCTTCGACCACTGCGTGATCTTCGGTTACCGCGGCGCCTCGCGACCGCCGCTGCTGTTCGAAACCTTCTCGCCGGCCGAGAGCCATGTCTTCGTCACGCTCTATCAGGAAGGACCTTATCTTCTCGACCCATTTCATCACGCGGCGGTGGAGCGCAAGGAGGGGTTCTGGCGCATGCGCGAACTGGCGCCCGACCGCTTCTATGCCAGCGAGTATTTTCGCACCTACTATAGCCAGACAAGGCTGGCCGAGGAGGTCGGCTTCTTCGTGCCGCTGCCCGGCAAGGATGCCCTGGTGCTGTCGCTGATGCGATTGCACGCCTCGGGTCCCTTCGGCACCGCCGATGCCAGGCTGCTGCGCGACATGGCGCCGGCGGTCATCAACTTCGCCCGGTTGCGCTGGCCCGCACTTTCGGCCGAGGAGCAGGACGAAGCGGAGCAGGGCGAGACGATCGCCGCCGTCAACGAGTTCGACCGCGCCCACATTTGGGAAAGCCTGTCGCTGACCCCGCGCGAAAAGCATGTCGTCGATCTGGTGCTGCAGGGGCATTCCACCGAGTCGATCGCAAGAGCCATGCGCATCGTGCCGGGAACGGTGAAGGTCCATCGCCGCAACATCCATCGCAAACTCGGCATCAAATCCCAGGCCGGGCTGTTCGCCCGCTTCATCGAGATCATCGAGAGCCGGCGTTGAACTCGCTGAGGCAGACATCGTTCACTTGCCGGCGACAGACTGCTACGGATTACCCGAAACCGGTCCGCTTCCTCATTCGCCCCGGAGAACAGACGATGGCATTCAGGCGCAGAAAGAACACGGCCGCGATCCCGCGCACGGTGCCCGCTTTCGAGCACATCGTCACCGAGGCGAGCGACAGTTTCCTGTGGCGGCTCGACGACTATCCCTGGGAGCGCAATGTCTGGAATTTTCATCCGGAATACGAGATCCATCTCCTGAGGAAGTCTTCCGGGGTCGCGCTGGTCGGCGATCACATCGGCGAATTCGGGCCGGGCTACCTGAGCATCGTCGGCGGCGGGCTGCCGCATGACTGGGTGACATCGGTGCAACCCGGCGAGCTGATCGAAGGACGCGACATCGTGCTGCAATTCGATCCGCAGCGGCTGCGCGGCTCGGCGGGACTGCTGCCTGAGCTGCGCGAACTAGAACCGTTCCTGGAGCGATCGCTGCGCGGCATCGTCTTCCATGGCCGCGCCGCGCTCGACGGCGCTGCGCTGATGGAACGGATGGGCACCGTGCACGGGCTCGCCCGGTTTTGCCTCTTCCTCGAACTGGTCGATCTGCTGGCCAGGACAGACGAATACGAGCTTTTGTCCTCGCCGGATTTCTCACCCGCGCTCGACGCAACCTCGCTGGACATCATCCAGCGCACGCTGACCTATCTCTTCCAGCACTTCGCCGAGGACCTGAAGCTGCCGGAGGCGGCGGAGCTGGCGGGGATGAGCGAAAGCACGTTTTCGCGCTTCTTCCAGAAAAACACCGGCAACAGTTTCAGCGACCACATCGCCAAGCTCCGGCTCTGGCAAGCCTGCAAGCTGCTGGCGGACACCGATATTCCGATCACCGACATCTGCTTCCAGGTCGGCTACATGAACATCTCCAACTTCAACCGCGCCTTCCTGCGCAAGCACCGGATGACGCCGTCATCCTACCGCAAGCTGTCGAAGCAGCGGATGACGATGCGCGCCTGAAAACCGGCCTTCCTCACTCCATCGGTACTCATGCGACAGAGGCCGTGCAGGCGGGCCTGATTTTGCAGCGCACAATGCATAAAAGTACAGGTCTGCTGCAACGGGGCTTCTAGCGCGGCCTTTAGCAACTCCTCATTTTGGCGATGGGTGGCTTGTCGCTCGGGCGATGGCGAGGATCGCGCAACCGAAGACTTCCGCTTCCTGCGACTGTTCCTGGAGGAGTAAATCAATGAAACCAATTCGGCTCGCTGCGAACATAAGCGCAGCTTTCATGCTTACCACGACCCTCTCGACCATGGCGCTGGCGGCGCCGGTCTGCTCGGCGCCGGTCAAGGTGCTGGCGCAACCGCGTGACGGGCTGACGCTGCTGGAAGCGTCCAAGGACGAGTTCCAGAAACTGGCCGGCGCCAGCTTCCAGATCGACTATCTCAACGAGAACGACCGCCGGGCAAAGTCGCGCGCCGATGCGTCCACGGTCGGCAACTACAACGTCTACTATGTCGACGAAGCCAATGTCGCGCTGTTCGCCTCGTCGAAATGGATCGTGCCGCTCACCGACTATTACCCGGCTGACTACGACTACGCCGATTTCGACCCGGGCCGGCAGAAGGTCGCCACCTATGACGGCAAGGTGTGGTTCGCGCCGCTGACCGGCGGCGGCGACCTGATGGTCTACCGCAAGGACATTCTGGAAGCCGCCGGCATCCAGCCGCCGAAGACGCTGGACGAGTTGATCGCCGACGTGCCGAAGCTGACCGATCCCGACAAGGGCATGTACGGCATCGCGCTGCGCGGCGCGCGTGGCTCGGGCGCCAATGTCTGGCGCTGGATGCCGTTCTTCAAGGCCTATGGCGGAAAATGGTTCGACGGTGACAAGCCGGCTTTCAACTCCGAGGCCGCGGTCAAAGCGACCGAGACCTATCTTAAACTGTTCAAGGATTCAGCGCCCGGCACGCAGACCGGCAGCTGGGATGAATCGACCGGCGCCTTCCTGTCGGGCCAGGTTGCCATCTTGGTCGAATCGACGCCGCTGTCGGGCATGGCGGTCGACCCGAAGACCTCGCAAGTGGTCGGCAAGATCGGCTTCCTGCCGCCGCCCTCGCCACTGACCGGCGGCGGCTACGGCCACGGCCTCGCCATCGCCGCCAAGGCCAATGCCGATGACGCCGCGAAGCAATGCGCCGGCCTGTTCATCGCCTGGGCGACGTCGAAGGAGAACGAGAAGCGCCGGCTCGACGCGCACCAGTTCGGCGAGCTCAACCGCACCAGCGTGCTGTCCAGCAAGGAGTTCGCCGACATCTATGGCGCCGATCTCGGCCAGGCGCTTGCCGATACCGGCAAGGCGACGGCGGTGAACTTCTGGCAGGATCCGCGCTGGCCGGATCTCGGCGACCGCTGGGGCATCATCCTGGAAGAGCTGGTCACCGGCACGCGCACCGACGTCAAGGGCGGCCTCGACGAACTCGAGGCCTACGCCAACGAGCTGGTGAAGAAGAAGTAATCCTCCCGCCCGCGGCGCGCGGTCCACGGCATTCGACCGGATGCCGGGACCTGTGCGCCGCGGGTCTCTCCAAAAGGCACAGCCCGAGGATAGGCCATGCGCCGACGCTCTTCCCTGCCCGTGACGTTTCTGGTTCCGACGCTCGCCATTCTTCTGGTGCTGTCGATGGTGCCGACGCTCTACGCCGTCGTCATTGCGCTGCAGAACCGCGAGCTGAGCTCGTCGGACTATTCCTGGGTCTGGCTGTCGAACTTCATCGACCTGTTCGCCGACCGGCGTTTCCTCAACGCGGTCTGGGTTTCGGTGAAGTGGGAAATCGTCACCGTGGTGGCGACGATGATGGTGGCGATCGGGCTCGGCGTGCTGATGTTCGAAGTAGCGTCGCCGCGGCTGCGCAACATCTACTGCCTGCTGTTCATCATCCCGGTGCTGTTGCCGCGTGTCTCGGCGGCCTTCGTGTGGAAGTTTGCCTATCATCCGCTCTACGGCATCGCCACCTATCCCTACAGGCTGATCACCGGCGGGCTGATCTTCGACCCGCTGTCGAAGCCGTCGACGGCCCTGTTTGCCGTCGCCTCGGTCGATGTCTGGCAGTGGGGACTGTTCTTCGCGGTCATCGTGCTGAAGCTTCTGGAGACCTTGCCGCCGCAGCCGATCGAAGCGGCGCGGCTCGACCACGCCAAACGCTGGCAGATCCATGCCTATGTGACCTTGCCTATGCTGAAGGCGCCGCTGATCAGCCTGATGTTCGTCAAGATGATCGAATCGCTGCGCTCCTTCGACCTGATTTATGTGATGACGCGCGGCGGGCCGGGCGTGGCGACCGAGACACTCGACATGTACGCCTTCTCGCAAGGCTTCATCGAGTCCGGCAAGGTGTCCTATGCCTCGGCCATGGCGGTGCTGATGATGATCGCGACCGTCATCACCTTCACCATGCTGTGGAAGCGGGTGCAGGCACGAAGTCGAATCGCATGAGACCGTATCGCATGAGACCGGGCCGCCTCATCGGCAAGATCATCCTGGCCCTCGCCGGCTTCATGGCGGTGTTTCCGCTCGCCTGGACGGCGCTCAATTCGCTGAAGAACAATGTCGACATCATCACCCGCGTGCCGCGCCTGGTATTTACGCCGACCTTCGAAAATATCAGCTACATCATCGGCCGCGACAGCGTCATGACCGGTCTCTATAACTCGGTCATTTCCTGCGGCGTCGCCGTGCTGATCGGCGTCATGCTCGGCCTTCCGGCAGCCTATGCGGTGGCGCGCTATCCCAACCGCTTCGCTGGGGACATCCAGTTCTTCGTGTTGTCGCTGCGCTTCCTGCCACCGGTGGCAGTCGCCATTCCGCTGATGGTGATCTGGCTGCAGATCGGGCTCTACGACACCTTGCCGGCGCTGATCGTCACCTATTCGCTGCTCACCATCTCGGTGATCATGTGGCTCGCCATTCCCGCCTTCCAGGCCGTGCCGAAGGAAATCGAGGAAGCCGCTTTCCTCGACGGCTACGGCGCTTACTCGGTGTTCTGGCGCATTGCGCTGCCGGTAGCGGCGCGCTCGCTGATCGGCGCCGTCGCCTTCAGCTTCGTGCTGGTGTGGAACGAATTCCTGATCGCGCTGATGCTGTCCAGTTCCAACGCCAAGACATTGCCGATCGTCGCTTCCGAACTTTCACAGCAAGGCATGAACGTGCCGTGGGGAATCCTCAACGCCTCGGTCGTGCTGTTGTCGCTACCGCCGCTGCTGTTCCTCGGCGTGCTCAGCGGCTTCCTGAATTCCGTTTTCCGGCAAAAAAAGAATTGATGCGAGGACTTACCGATGCGGGCACTGGTGCTTGAGAAAAAAGGCGAACTGTCGTTGCGCGAGATCGCGCTGCCGCTCGGCGTCGGACCGGGCGATGTCAAGATAGCCATCCACACGGTCGGCGTCTGCGGCAGCGACGTGCACTATTACACACATGGCGCGATCGGCAGCTATGTCGTGCGGGCGCCGATGGTGCTCGGCCACGAAGCCGCCGGAACCGTTGTCGAGGTGGGCGCCAATGTCGAGACGTTGAGGGTCGGCGACCGCGTCTGCATGGAGCCGGGCGTGCCGAACCTGTCGTCGCGCGCGACGAGGCTCGGCATCTATAATGTCGATCCCGATGTCAGCTTCTGGGCGACACCGCCGGTGCATGGCGTGCTGGCGCCCTATGCGGTGCACCCGGCCGCCTTCACCTACAGACTGCCGGACAATGTTACCTTCGCCGAAGGCGCGATGGTCGAACCCTTTGCTATCGGCATGCAGGCGGCGAGCCGCGCCCGCATCGTGCCTGGCGACGTCGCCGTCGTCGTCGGCTGCGGCCCGATCGGCATCATGATCGCGCTGGCGGCGCTGGCCGGCGGCTGCTCGAAGGTGCTGATCTCCGATTTTTCCGCACCCAAGCTCGAGATTGCCGCGCAATATCCCGGCATCGTGCCGGTCAATATAGGTGAGCAATCGCTGGTCGACGCAGTCTCCGCCGCGACCGACAATTGGGGCGCGGATATCGTGTTCGAGGCGAGCGGCAGCCCGAAGGCATTCGCCGACCTGTTCGATGTCGTGCGGCCGGGCGGCGCGGTGGTGCTGGTCGGACTGCCGGTCGAACCGGTCAGCCTCAACGTTCCGGCGGCGATCTCCAAGGAAGTGCGCATCGAGACGGTGTTCCGTTACGCCAACATCTTCGACCGCGCGCTGCAGCTGATCGCCTCGGGGAAGGTCGACCTCAAGCCGCTGATCACCGGCACTTATGATTTCTCGGACAGCATCAAGGCCTTCGAGCGGGCGGCGCAAGGCAAGCCGCAAGACGTCAAGCTGCAAATCCTTCTTACCGGCGAGAAGGGCTGACCATGTCCGCGATCGTTTGCTCCCATGTCGACAAGGCTTACGGCGCCACTACCGTCATCCGAGACCTCAATCTCTCGATCGAGGAGCACGAATTCGTCGTATTCCTCGGCCCGTCCGGCTGCGGCAAGTCGACCTTGCTCAGGATGCTGGCCGGACTGGAGGATATCAGCGGCGGGGAAGTGTCGATCGGCGGCAAAGTGGTCAACGATCTCGAGCCCGGCGAGCGCGGCATTGCCATGGTTTTCCAGAACTATGCGCTCTACCCGCATATGACGATCTTCGACAATATCGCCTTTGGGCTCAAGCGACAGAAAGTGCCCCCGGCCGAGATCCGGAAGCGGGTCGAGGCGGTGGCAACGACGCTCGGCCTCGAACCTTACCTCGCCCGCAAGCCGACCGAACTTTCCGGCGGCCAGCAGCAGCGCGTGGCGATTGCGCGCGCCATGATCAAGACGCCGAAAGTGTTCCTGTTCGACGAGCCGCTGTCGAATCTCGACGCCAAACTTCGCAACCATATGCGGGTCGAAATCGCCCGCCTGCACCAGTCGCTGAAGACCACTACCGTCTATGTCACCCACGACCAGCTCGAAGCGATGACGCTGGCCGACCGGATAGTGCTGCTCAGGGATGGCGTCATCGAACAGATCGGCTCGCCGGCCGAGATCTATCGCCAGCCGGGCAATCTGTTCGTCGCCGGCTTCATCGGTACGCCGAACATGAATTTCATCGACGTGGCCGTCGGGCGGAAGGACGAACGCTGGACGCTGACAGGCGGCGGCTCGACCTTCTTCATAGAAGGCCTGGGCTTCGATCTGCGCGGCGTCCATCGCGCCGTGCTTGGAATCCGACCGCCGGACCTGAAGACCGCCGGTGCTCAGAGCATCAATCTTCTGCAAGGCACCGCCGACCTCATCGAGTTCCACGGCAATGACGCGCTGGTGACGTTCGCCTGCGGCGGCAAGGAGGTCGGCGCGTTGGTATCGGCCCGCGAATGCCCGGCGTTGCGCGCGCCTGTGCGCTACACATTCGAGGAGGAGAGCGTGCATCTGTTCGACGCGGCGACCGGCGCATCCTTGCGGCGGCGGGAGGAGGCCTAGATTTGGTACGCAATTCCGGACGGAAAACCGTTTCACGCTTTTCCTGGAATTGCTCTAGTTGATGGCGTCGAGCGCCTGCCGCTGGCGGTGCATTTCGAGGAAGATCCTGTAGTCGCGGTCGAAGCGGCCTGACGCGGTCGGGTTCGAGGTGCGCGCCCTGCCGCCTTGCTGCATGGCGACGCAGGCGGCATTCAGGTCCGGGAACAGGCCAGCGGCAGTGGCGGCGACCATGCCGGTGCCGAGCAGAACGGCTTCGTCGGCCAGCGGCTCGATCACCGCGCAGCCGGTGGCGTCGGCATAGAGCTCCATCAGCAACGGGTTCTTGGTGTGGCCGCCGGTGACATGCAGCGTGTCTATGAGATAGCCGTTCTCGTTCAGCGCCTCCAGCACATGGCGCACGCCGAGCGCGATGCCGACGGCGGTGCGCCAATACAGCTTGCACAGACTGTCGAAGGAGGAATCCAGCGTCAGCCCGCTGACCACACCGACCGCATGCGGATCGGCAAGCGGCGAGCGGTTGCCATGGAAATCCGGCAGCACATGCAGCCTTGCCGCCAGCTTGTCACCTTCGGTGCTGCGCAGTTCGGCGACGCGCCTGGCGATTTTTGCATGCATGGCCGCGTCCGGCTCGCCGCCGGCGCCGTGCCAGCGGATGATATGGTCGAGCAGCGCACCGGTCGCCGACTGGCCGCCTTCCGACAGCCAGAGTTTTGGCAGTGCGGCGCCATAGTATGGACCCCAGACGCCGGCGAAAGGCTGCGGGTCGGGCGACATCGCCATGACGCAGGACGAGGTGCCGGCGATCAATGCCAGATGGCGGCCGATATTCTGCTCGTCGCCAGCAAAGCCGCCGAGCACGCCAAGCGCGCCGGCATAGGCATCGATGACGCCGGCGCCGACCCGACAGTTTTCGCTCAAGCCCAACTCCGCCGCCGCTTCAGGGGTGAGCGTGCCGATGTCTGCGCCGACAGCACTTGCCTTCTCCGGCAGGCTGCCGTGTTCGAACAGATCGCCAAGCCCGACCCTGTCGAAGAAGTCACGGCGCCAGCCGGTTTCCTCATGCGCCAGATAGGTCCATTTGGCGGTCAGCGTGCATTGCGAGCGCGCCAGCGACCCGGTCGCCTTCCAGGTCAGGAAATCGGTGAGGTCGAATAGGTAGCCGGCTTCATGCCAAGTCCCCGGCAGATTGCGCTTCAGCCACATCAGCTTCGGCGTCGCCATTTCCGGCGACATGACGCCACCGATATAGTCGAGTACGGCGTGGCCGCTATCGGTGCATTCATCTGCCTCGGCGATGGCGCGATGGTCGAGCCAGACGATGGTGTCCCAGCGCCGTTCGCCCGTCACCGAGACGCTGAGCTGGCCGGCATTCCTGTCCAGCACCACCAGCGAGCAGGTGGCGTCGAACGACATGCCGACAATATCGTCGGCTGACACACCGGCCTTTTCGCGCGCGGCACGCACCGCGATGCACACAGCCGACCAGATATCCTGCGAATTGTGCTCGGCGTGATCGGCCTGCGGCTGGTTCATGACGATCGGATGCTCGGCGCGGCCGAGCAAGGTGCCTGACGTGTCGAGAATGCCCGCGCGGGCGCTCCCGGTGCCGACATCGACCGCGCAAACGAAGCTTTTCGTCAAGATGCTTTTACTCTCGCTCCCTAGAGCCGGATGATTTCAGGTCTGTTCGACCTGAAATCTGAATCCGTCTCTAAATCAAAGAAGTAGAGCATGATGTCGTCCGAAAACCGCTTCACACTTTTCGGCATCATGCTCTAGCCTGCAATCAGATCGGGCAATTGCAGCATGTCCGCGAATATAAAGTCCGGTTCACTCGACGCAAGCCGCGCTTTCAAGGCCGGGTTGCCGGCGTGCGAACCGCCGGTGAAAGCAAAGACGCGCATACCGGCCGCACGCGCCGCCGCGATGCCGGCAGGGCTGTCCTCGATTACGATGCAATTACCGGGATGCGCGCGCATAGCAGCGGCGGCATGGAGAAAAAGATCCGGCGCCGGCTTGCCGCGCGCGACCATGGCAGCGCTGAACAGATGGGGCTCGAGCAGGCCGAGCAGGCCGGTAACGTCGAGCGCATAGCGAATGCGGTCGAGCGTGCCGGAGGAAGCGACGCAGCAGGGCACGCCCAGCCTCGGCAGGATGTCGCTGATGCCGGGAATCGGCTTCAGCTCCTCGCGGAATTTGCGCATCAGCTCGACGCGCATATCGGTCAGGTGCACGTCGGTGATGTCGATGGTGAAATCGCGAAGAAGTATCTCGCGCACGCTCTTCATGCTCTTGCCGAGGAAATGCTCGTAGGCCGCATCCTCGCTGACCGAGCCCCCGGCGGCAGAGATCATGCCGAGCAGAGCCGAAACCGACAGCGCCTCGCTGTCGACCAGCACGCCGTCACAGTCGAAGATGACCAGTTCGGGCGTCATTGCGGCTGGCGTCAGAGCTTGCCGGAGATGTAGCGCGTCAGCGTCGCGCGCGTGCCATTCGCCCACAAGACGTTGAGCGCATGGGCAAAGGCCTCGGCGAACGCCGCCGAGCGGCCGACATCGCCATAGATGTCCTCCATCGCAAGCCAGGCGCCGGGCGCATCCTTCGCCGCCTTGGCGGTTGCCTGCAGCCGGTCCCAGCTGGGATCGTTGGCTTCGATGTCGGCGCCGCTGTCGGTGGTGCCGAAGCAATAGCGGCACCACAGCGCCGATTCCAGCGCGAGACCCGCAACGCTCTTCCCGGCTTTCAGCCGGTCGGCGATGGTCGGGATGATGAATTTCGGCTGCCGGTTGGAACCGTCGAGGCAAAGCCGGCGGATGGTGTCGCCGATCTTCGGGTTGGAAAAGCGGTGCTCGATGAGCTGGTAATAATCCTCCAGCACGGTGTCCGGCACCGGCGGCACGGTCGGGATGATCTCGTCATGCTCGAGCTTGGCGAGGAAGCCGCGCACCAGCGGCTCCTGCATCGCCTCATGGACGAAATGGATGTCCATCAACCCTGCGGGATAAGCGATCGTGGCATGACCGCCATTGAGGATGCGGATCTTCATCAGCTCATAGGGCGCGACATCCCTCACGAATTGCACACCGACCTTTTCCAGCGGCGGGCGGCCGTCGGTGAAACGGTCTTCCAGCACCCATTGCTTGAACGGCTCGCAGAACACCGGCCAGTTGTCCTCGAGGCCGAACTCGGTGGCGAGAATGCCGCGCTCGCGGTCGGAGGTGGCGGGGGTGATGCGGTCGACCATGCCGTTGGGAAAGGCGACATTGTCGCTGACCCAGTTTGCCAGATCCTCGTCGATCAGCCGGGCGAGGCCGATGACGCCATCCGAGGTGACATGGCCATTGTGAGGGATGTTGTCGCAGGACATGACGGTGAACGGCACGATGCCGTCGGCCCGGCGGCGCATCAGCCCGGCCAGGATGAGGCCGAACACCGTCTTCGGCGTCGTACCTGCCTGCGCGTCGGCAACGATATCAGGATGGGTCGGGTTGAACTTTCCCGAGGCCGGATCGATGAAATACCCGCCTTCGGTGATGGTCAGCGAGACGATCTTGATCGCCGGATCGGCGAGCTGGTCGATGATCGCATCCGCATCGCCGGGCGTCAGGAAATCGATCATGACGCCGGTGACGCGGGCGCTCATATGGTCGGAATCCTGCTCGACCACGGTGGTCAGCCAGTCCTGCTCCTGCAGCTTGGAACGACCGATTTTTTCGCCCTCGAAGACCCCGGCGCCGACCAGCGCCCAGTCATGGCCGATGCCTGCATTGAAGAGATCGTCGAGGTAGACCGCCTGATGCGACCGATGGAAATTGCCGACGCCGAAATGGACGATACCGGGTTTGAGCCTGGAGCGATCATATCTGGGACCGGCGACCTTGGCGGGGAGTTCCGAGAGGATCGAGGAGGAGAGTTTCACGGTCATTTTTCTACCCTTTTGGCCGGGCTGCGGCCTTCGTGATCCCGGCCCATCAACTCATCCATTGGCCGCCATCGACATTGTAGGTCTGGGCGACGATGTATTCGGCGTCGTCGCTGGCCAGGAAGACCGCCATGCCGGTCAGGTCCTCCGGCTTGCCCATGCGGCCATAGGGCACGCCCTCGCCGACCAGCCGCTTCTTCTCGCCCTTCGGCCGGTTCTCATATTTGGCAAACAGCGCATCGACCTCATCCCACATATCGCTGTCGACGACGCCGGGCGCGATGCCATTGACGTTGATGCGGTGCTTGATCAGGTCGAGCCCGGCGGACTGGGTCAGCGAAATCACCGCGGCCTTGGTGGCGCAATAGACGGCGACCAGCGGCTCGCCGCGCCGTCCTGCCTGGCTGGCGATGTTGATGATCTTGCCGCCCTTGCCCCTTGCGATCATCGAACGCGCCGCTGCCTGCAGCATGAACAAAGTGCCGGCGACGTTGACGGAGAACAATTTGTCATAGCTCGCTTCGGTGATCTCGACGATCGGCGCCAGGTCGAACAAGGCAGCATTGTTGATCAGTATGTCGAGGCCGCCGGTCTTTGTTTCGACCGCCTTGACCGACGCCTGGATCGAAGCAAGGTCGCTGACGTCGAGCCTGACCGGATAGGCGTTGGCGCCAATCTCGGCGGCCGTGTTTTCGGCAGCCGCCAGATTGATGTCGGCAATGGCCACCGTGGCACCCTCGCGCGTATAGGCTTCGGCAAAAGCCCTGCCGATGCCGCGCGCGGATCCGGTGATCAGCGCCGATTTGCCTTTCAGTCTCACTGCGTCAGCGCCTTTCCGTCGGGGCCGAAGCGATGCATGCGGACCTTGTCCGGCGTCAAATAGATGGTGTCGCCGTGGCGTACGGCCAGTTCGCCATCGGCGCGTACCGTCAGCGGACCGACGCCGTCGGCCTGGACATGCAGGAAGGTGTCGGAGCCCAGATGCTCGGCGACGCCGACAAGGGCTTTCCAGTCACCCGCGGTGGTCGATATCCCCATATGCTCAGGACGAATGCCGATGGTCTTGGCGTTGTATTTGGCCGCCGGCGCACCTTCGATCAGGTTCATTTTCGGCGAACCGATGAAGCCCGCCACGAACAGGTTCTTCGGCGACTTGTAGAGTTCCATCGGCGAGCCGACCTGTTCGATGTTGCCGGCGTTGAGCACGACGATTTTGTCGGCCATGGTCATGGCTTCGATCTGGTCGTGGGTGACGTAGACCATCGTCGTCTTGAGCTGATGGTGCAGCTCGCTGATTTCGAGCCGCATGGTGCCGCGCAGTGCGGCATCGAGGTTGGACAGCGGCTCGTCGAATAGGAATGCCGAGGGCTGGCGCACGATGGCGCGGCCGATGGCGACGCGTTGCCGCTGGCCGCCGGAGAGCTGGCCGGGCCGGCGTTCGAGATAGTTGGTGAGGTTGAGGACCCGGGCTGCGTCCTTCACCTTCTTGTCGATCGTCGCCACATCCTCGCCCGCCATCTTCAGCGGGAAGCCGATGTTCTTGGCCACCGTCATATGCGGATAGAGCGCATAAGACTGGAATACCATGGCCAGCTTGCGCTTGGCCGGCGCCTCGCCGGTGACGTCACGGTCATCGATGTTGATGGTGCCCCCGCTGGTGTCCTCGAGCCCGGCGATGAGGCGCAGCAACGTGGACTTGCCGCAACCCGACGGCCCGACGAAGACAACGAACTCGCCATTCTCGATGACCAGGTCGAGGCCTGGAATGATGACCGTCGATCCGAAATGCTTGGAGACGTTCTTGAGCGTGATGTTTCCCATGGTTTCCTCCCCGAGGGGTTATTTGGCCGGATTGCTTCAGGCAACGTCCGTTATTTTACCGCGCCGAATGTCAGGCCGCGCACCAGCTGCTTCTGGCTGAACCAGCCCATGATCAGGATGGGGGCGATGGCCAGCGTCGAGGCCGCCGAAAGCTTGGCCCAGAACAGGCCTTGCGGGCTTGAGAACGAACTGATGAAGGCCGTCAGCGGCGCCGCCTCGGTGGTGGTCAGGCGGATGGTCCAGAACGCTTCGTTCCACGCCAGGATGATGTTGAGCAGCATGGTCGATGCGATGCCCGGCACGGCCATGGGGGTCAGCACATAGACGATCTCGCCCCACAGGGTGGCGCCGTCCATGCGTGCCGCCTCCAGGATTTCGCCGGGGATTTCGCGGAAGTAGGTGTAGAGCATCCAGATCACGATCGGCAGGTTGATCAGCATCAGCATGATCATCAGGCCGATGCGGCTGTCGAGGAGTCCGGCATCGCGGAAGATGAGGTAGATCGGGAACAGCACGGCAACCGCCGGCATCATCTTGGTCGAGAGCATCCACATCAGGATGTCCTTGGTCCACTTGCCCGGCGAGAAGGCCATCGACCAGGCGGCCGGAACCGCGACGATCAGGGCCAGGATGGTCGAGCCGACCGAGAGCAGCACCGAGTTGAAGAAGAACTTGAAGTAGCCGCTCTGCGCCTGGACCTCGGTATAGCTCTCGAACGTCCCCGACGGGATCAGCGCGAAGCCCTGGATGGCCTCCTGCTCCGACTTGAACGAGGTGATGATCGTGTAGAGGATCGGGAAGAAGATCAGCAGCGCGACGATCCAGGCGGCGCCTGTCGCAATGACCTTGTGTTGGGTGGTGACTGCACGTGCCATCGTATCCTCCCTTACTTGTCCAGGTTCTTGCCCACCGCGCGCATGGCGAAGTAGGCGACGATGTTGGCGAGAATGACGGCGATGACACCGCCGGCCGATGCCTGGCCGATTTTGAACTCCAGCAATGCCTTCTGGTAGACGAGGAAGGGCAGGTTGGTGGAGGCATAGCCGGGTCCGCCATTGGTGGTGACCAGGATCTCGGCATAGACCGACAGCAGGAAGATGGTCTGGATCAGGATGACGACGGTGATGGCGCGCGACATGTGCGGCAGCGTCAGATAGATGAAGCGGCTGACGAAGCCGGCGCCGTCCATCTCGGCGGCTTCCTTCTGCTCGCCGTCGAGCGACTGCAATGCGGTCAGCAGGATCAGCGTGGCGAAGGGAAGCCATTGCCAGGCGACGATGATGATGATGGCCAGCATCGGATGCTGCCCGAACCAGTCGATCGGTTGAGCCCCGAAGAAGCGCGCAATGTCGGCAAAGACGCCGTATTGCGGGTGCATGATCATGTTCTTCCAGACAAGTGCAGCCACCGGCGGCATGACGAAGAACGGAGAGATGACGAGGATGCGGACGATCCCCTGTCCCCACATCGGCTGATCGATCAACAGCGCCAGCATGATGCCTCCGATGACGGTGATCAGCAGCACGCTGCCCACCAGGACCAGCGTGTTGAGGATCGACTGCAGGAATGCCGGGTTGGAATAGAACAGCGAGTAATTCGAGAACCAGACAAACCCGTCGCGGATCGGATTGAGCGGATTGTACTGCTGGAAGGAGAACCAGATCGTGAGTGCCAGCGGCACGATCATCCAGACGAACAGCAGCACCACGGATGGCGCCAACATAAAGCGGGCAAGCGAACGGGTCTGCTGAGTAGCCATGACGGTCACCCTTCAAGGTCAGCCAAATTTTCAGGTGTGTGAAAGGGGCCGCCCGAACTGGGATTCGGGCGGCCGTTGCCGGCCAAGGAGGCGGCCGGCATTCGGCACCGGGAGGAGCCTTACTTGATATAACCGCCTTCGGTCATGGTCGCGGTGGCGGCGTCCTGCGCCTGCTTGAGCGCGTCGTCTACGCTGGTCTGGCCGGCGAGCGCCGCCGAGAACAGCTGGCCAACGGTTGTGCCGAGGCCCTGGAACTCAGGAATGGCGACGAACTGCACACCGACATAGGGCACCGGCTTGACGGTCGGATGCGTCGGGTCGGCGGCATTGATCGAGTCCAGCGTCATCTTGGCGAACGGAGCCGCCTTCTGATACTCGGCATTGGCGTAGAGCGAGGAGCGCGTGCCCGGAGGAACGTTGGCCCAGCCTTCCTTCGAAGCAACCAGTTCTGCGTAGTGCTTGCTGGTCGCCCAGGAGACGAACTTCTGTGCGGCGTCTCCCTTCTGCGTGCCGGCCGGGATGGCCAGCGACCAGGCCCACAGCCAGTTGCCGCGCTTGCCCAGACCATTGTCGGGGGCCAGTGCGTAGCCGACCTTGTCCGCGACGGTCGAGTTCTTCGGGTCGGAGACGAAGGAGGCGGCGACGGTGGCGTCGATCCACATGCCGCACTTGCCCTGCTGGAACAGCGCCAGGTTTTCGTTGAAGCCGTTGGACGAGGCGCCCTCGGGACCGTCGGCCTTCATCAGGTCGACATAGAACTGCAGCGTGTTCTTCCATTCCGGCTGGTCGAATTGCGGCTTCCAGTTCTCGTCGAACCAGCGGGCGCCGAAGGAGTTCGACATGGCGGTGAGGAAGGCCATGTTCTCGCCCCAGCCGGCCTTGCCGCGCAGGCAAACGCCGTTCACGCCATTGGCGCGGTCGGTCATCTTGTCGGCGGCCTGCTTGATGAAGTCCCAGGTCGGGGCGTCGGGCATCTTCAGCCCGGCCTTCTCGATCAAGTCCTTGCGGTACATGACGAAGGAGCTTTCGCCGTAGAAGGGCGCGGCATAGAGCTTGCCGTCGACCGACAGGCCGCCGGCGATGGCCGGGATGATGTCCTTGGCGTCATAGTCGTCGCCGAGCTTGTCGAGCGGCAACAGCCAGTTCTGCTTGGCCCAGATCGGAACCTCGTAGGTGCCGATGGTCATAACGTCATACTGGCCGCCCTTGGTGGCAATGTCGGTGGTGACGCGCTCGCGCAGCACGTTCTCTTCGAGCGTGATCCAGTTGAGCGTGACGTCGGGGTTAGCCTTGGTGAAGTCGTCGGTCAGCTTCTGCATGCGGACCATGTCGCCATTGTTGACGGTGGCGATGGTGATGGATTCGGCATGCGCGGCGAAAGCGAAGGCGCTGGCCGACAACAGGCCCAAAGTGAGCGTGCGCAGTTTCATCAAATTCCTCCCATGAACCAAGATGAGCATTTGCCTTGGTAATGGGCAATTACTCACTTGGCGTTAATTATGTCAAGCCGGATTCGATGCTGCAGCGCAGCACACGGGGCAGGTGCGCGACGTTGCGCGCGTAGAGGATATTGAATGGATTTGCGAAGCTGTTTGCACGGGGATGTGAGAGCGGGTTGATGCCGACCCATCGCAACCCAATCATGGCGCCAAGGGAGCGATAGGGCCCAGCCCGTCAGCCGTGGGACGGGTAGCTTCCGACGGAATATTCGAAAACCCTGCCGTCGCGTGTTTGCTTGGCTCTGGTCAGCACTTCCGTCACCTGGATCCAGCTGGGCTCGTCCTTGCGCAGCCTAACTTCCCGGCCGATTGCCTTCACGGCAGCTTGAAACGGCGTAAATGCTTCGATCACCTGCGTCGTGCGCACGGTGTTGTTTTCGATTTCTTCGACGCGATAGACTTTCATCAGCCGGCTGATCGACCCTGTTTCAATCTGCAGACGATTGATCCTGCTCAATTGGGTCGTCACAAGCACAAGCCTATGCCGGGCGAGTGATATCGACAGCGTTTTTGTCAAGCTTGGTTAACCGGGTGGCCCGATCGCAGCTGTTTGTCCGCGAAAGCGAGCATTCGTCGCGGATCCATGGCTCGCTTTGCATCTCGGAAATCAATCCGCGAATCGCTCGCCCTCAGGCGCAGGCGATCTCGGCCAGGATCCAGTCCCGGAAGGCTTTTATCTTCGGCACGTTGCGACGCGCCGTCGGGTAGACCAGCCAATAGGCGTGGCCGTCGTCGCCGACCAGGTCGAAGGGCTGGATCAGGCGGCCGGCGGCGAGCTCGGTCTTGAACAATGCGGTGGTCAGGATTGCCACACCATGGCCGGCGATGGCCGCGTTCGCCTCATAGGCCTGCGCGCCCATGCTGGTGCCGGTGCGCCTGGCAAGTTCGTCCGCCGGGACGCCGGCAAGGGCGAACCATTCCCGCCACCAGATGTCGCCGGGATCGAGAATGGGCAGCTTGAACAGGTCGGCGGGTTCGTGGACGCCACCTATGGTGGCAGCGAGTGCCGGGCTCAGCACCGGGGTGAAATCGGCCTTGAACAAAAGATGGGTCTCCACTCCAGGCCACTTGCCGCTGCCGGAGCGGATAGCGATGTCCATGTCCTCGCGGGCAAAATCGATCACCCTGTTCGAGGTATCGACGCGCACCGCCAGCGACGGATGCGCGACCTGGAAGGAGCCGAGGTGCTGCGCCAGCCAGTTCGAGGCAAAGGTCAGCAGCGTCGAGACGCACAGCACACCATCGGCGCCCCCACGCGCGGCGGAATAGGCGCTTGAGAGCAGGCTGAACGCCTCGCTGACGGCGGGCGCCAGGCGCTGGCCGGGTTCGGTCAGCACGATCTGGCGCGGCTGGCGCAGGAACAGCGGCGAACCGATGCGCTCTTCCAGAAGCTTGATCTGATAGCTGGCGGCGGCCTGCGTCATGCCGAGTTCCTGCGCGGCCTTGGTGAAGGAGAGATGCCGCGCGACGGCTTCGAACACCCTGATGGCCTGCAGCGGCGGCAACTGGGCGAGCTGTGGTGTCTTGAGATCGGGCATAAGCCCTCCTTATGGGTCGTGATCGACGTTTGATTGGCGGGAAGAGCCAATCAGGCCGATATCTGGTGTCAACGATCAATCAAGTTCAAGCATAGCGGAGGCTGAAGATCATGACCACGGTACAGCAAAAGCTCCATTCGACCCCGGCGCAGAGCTGGTTTTCCCTGCTGGTGCATGAATTTTCCCTGCTGGTACGCCGCCGCCGCAGCTATGTCGACGTCAGGGAATTGTCGCCGCATCTGCAGCGCGACATGGGTTTCCTCGATGGAAATGATGTTTGCGGACGGCACAAATAGCAGTGCCGATTTTATCACCAGATCAGGCACCGTCGAGCAGGGCGGCAGCGGTCCGCTCGTCGGTGATGAGGCCATTGACCAGCCGGCGGTTCACCGCGGCCAGGATGCCCGGCAATTTGCGCTCGCCCATGGCGAGCGCAATGACCAGCGACTTTTCGCGTGACGGCAAGGCTGCCGACGATACCCGGTCGTTGGTGATGCCCTCGATCATGCGGCCTTCCCGATCGAACACCCAGCCGACGATCTCGGCGACGCCGCCAGCCTTTTGCAACGCCTTCAACTCGCTTTCCGAGATAAAACCGTCCTCGTAGAGCGGCGCCTTCGGGCCGAGATCGCCGATGCCGACAAAGGTCACGTCGGCTTCCGCGGCCAGCGCCAGCGTCGGTTGGATCATCGGCTGGGCAAGCAGCATCTCGCGCTCTTCCGGCGACGAGGCGATGACCGGCAGCGGCATCGGGAACGAGCGCGCCTTGACCCGGTCGGCCATGGTGAAGATGACGTTGTAGAAGGCGGCCGAACCGTCGGGCGAGATGTTGCCGGTCAAGGACACAACCTTGTGCTGCGAGCATTCCATCGGCGGCAATTGCTCGATCGCCGCCTTCAGCGTGCGGCCGGTGCCGATGGCCAAGACGATGGGCGTCGGTGACCGCAGCCGCCGCTCGATCTCGGCCGCAGCCGCCTCGGCAATGCCGATCGTGGTCGAGGATGAGGTTGGATCGCTCGGCACCACTTCGACGAGGTCGAGCGCGAAGCGTGACTTCAGTCTAGCTGCGAGATCAAGGCAATTGGCGATCGGGTGATCGACGCGAACCTTGATCAGCCCCTCCGACACCGCCAGCGACACCAGCCGCTGCGCCGTCTGCCGGGAAATGCCGAGCGTGGCGGCGATCTGGTCCTGGGTGTTGCCGGCAACATAATAAAGCCAGCCGGCGCGCGCTGCCTCGTCCAGCCTGCTGCTGCCGCCATCTTGCCGCGAATTCAAAATGTGCCTCCAGCCCTGCCCCTTTGCGCGCCCTTGGGCGAAGCGTCATAGTCTTGCAGGGAATGTGTCGGCGCGCAATTGTTCAATCGGGAGGACAATTGCTTGCTGCTTCGATCCGGCCGCCGCGCGGCAACCAACCCAGCGAAAATCGCCAGCGGACGGGCTCGGCGGTTTATCTCCTGATACAAACGCTTTAAGGGGATCGGCAAAGGAGCCTCGCATGACGCCGAAAGCGGTTTTCTGGGATATGGACGGCACGCTGGTCGACAGCGAGCCGCTGCATGAGGCGGCCTTGGTGGCGGCGCTGCGCAGCGTCGGTATCACGCCGCCGGCCGACCTGCATGAGCGGGTGCTGGGCGTCGCCGCCGCACCGGTCTACGAGATGCTGCGCAGCGAGTTCGGCCTCGACCTGCCCTTCGACGACTGGATCGTGCGCAAATACGATCACTACATGCCGATGGCCGAGACGCTGAAGCCGCGCCCCGGCGCGATCGAAATGTTCAACGAATTGCGCGCGCTCGGCGTGCAGCAGGCGGTGGTGTCCAATTCCGACCGGGTGATCGTCGATGCAAATCTGAGCGCCGTCGGCCTGATCTATCCCGGCATGCGCACGATCAGCCGAAACGACGTGCGCGAAGGCAAGCCGCATCCCGAACCGTTCCTGCGCGCCGCGTGGCTGGCCGGCGTCGATCCTTCAGACGCGGTGGCCGTCGACGACAGCGTTACCGGCGCCACATCAGGCCTGGCCGCGGGGATGCGGACGATCTTCTGGCCGGAAGCGCCGATGGCAGGACCCAAGGGCGCTGTCGTGATCAACAGTGCGGAAGAGTTGCGGGCTCAGTTGGGACTCTGAGAAGACCCGCGAAGGCCTGCGCTGCCCCTCATCCCTCTGCCGGGACCTTCTCCCCGTGAACGGGGAGAAGGGTGAACTCATTCAGCTGCGGTAAACCGGCTCCTCCTCGTCGAGGATCGCCTTCAGCTCGGCAAGGTGACGCTCCGCCTGGCCGGGATAGTCGTCCATCTCGCTGGCGGCCTTTTCGGCAATGGCGTCGGAGAGCGTGCGCAGCGGCCGGCCGGTCCACAGCGCCTTGATGTAGGTCTCGGCGGCGCGCTCGAAATAGAACATGCGGTTGAAGGCGTCGGCGACGGTGTCACCGATGACCATGACACCGTGATTGCCCATCACCATCACCTTGACCTTCGGGTCGGTGAGCAGCTGCGAGCAGCGCTCGCCCTCTTCCTCGAAGGCCAGCCCGCCATAATGGACGTCGACGACGTGGCGGTTGAAGAACATGGCCGAGTTCTGGTCGATCGGCGGCAGGGTCGAGTCGGCCAGCGATGCAAGCACAGTGGCATGAATGGAATGCACATGCATGGCGCAGCGCGCATGCGGCACGTTGCGGTGAATGGCGCCGTGCAGACCCCAGGCGGTCGGGTCGGGCGCATTCGGGCCGGACAATGTCTCGGGATCGTTGGCGTCGATCAGCAAAAGGTCGCTCGCCTTGATGCGCGAGAAATGCACCTGGTTGGGGTTCATCAGGAATTTGCTGCCGTCCTCGTTGACCGACAGCGAGAAGTGGTTGGCCACCGCCTCATGCATGTTGAGCCGCGCCGTCCAGCGGAAGGCGGCGGCCAGATCGACGCGCTCCTCATAGTAGGGCAGGTTGGTCAGCGTTTCCTTTTGCAGGCGGGCGATGCTCATCCGAAAACCTCCGTTTTTAAGAGAATGCCGCGCTCGGCCGTGGCCAGCAACCGCAAACTGCTGGGTCAGGCTGTCTTCGCATTGTCCGTTGTCCCAAAACCGCTACGCACTTTTGGGCGACATGCATTACGCCGCCGAGCGGGCCGACTGCAGCCCGCCATGTTCGACGATGAAGTCAATGACTTCCTGCAGGCCCTTGCCGCGCGACAGGTCGGTGAAGCCGAACGGGCGCTTGCCGCGCATGCGGGCGGCATCGCTCTCCATGACATCGAGGTTGACGTTCACATAGGGCGCCAGATCGCTCTTGTTGATGACCAGGAAATCGGAACGGGTGATCGCCGGCCCGCCCTTCCTGGGGATTTCCTCGCCCTGGCAGACCGAGATGACATAGAGGGTCAGGTCGGCGAGGTCGGGTGAGAAGGTGGCGGCAAGATTGTCGCCGCCGGATTCGATGAAGACGATGTCGAGGTCGGGGAATTTCCTGTTCAGTCCGGCGATCGCCTGCAAATTGATCGAGGCGTCCTCACGGATGGCGGTGTGCGGGCAGCCGCCGGTCTCCACGCCGACGATGCGGTCCTCGGGCAGCGCCTGGAGGCGAGCCAGCATCATGGCGTCTTCCTTGGTGTAGATGTCGTTGGTGACGACGGCGATGGAGAAATCGTCGCGCAGCGCCTTGCAGAGCTTTTCGGTTAGCGTCGTCTTGCCGGAGCCGACGGGACCGCCGATGCCGATGCGCAGGGGACCGTTGGCCTGAGTCATAGCGAAAAATCCGTCATGCCGAAAAACTCCGTGATGGCGAGGATGGCGAAGCTGAGCCCGATCAACAGGCAGAGCGGCGAATAGAAGCTGACATCGAGCCGCGCAAAAGGCTGTTCCGGCGCCAGACGGCGCCACCACGGCGTGAAGCCGGCAATGCCGCGGCCGAGGAAGACCAGCCCTATGAGCAGCGCTGTGGCGGCAAGGCCTTCCCTTGGAAAGGGGGTGGCGAAGACCCCGGTCAGCGCCAGCGGCCACAGGGTTGCGAGGCACAGGCACGCGGCAACGGCGAAACAGGCAAAAGGCGTCGGCATCTCGTCGACGCCGCGAAAGCCGACGACGGCGTGGGCGCAGGAGACGCCGTCCCTGCCCGGCCAGATGCCGCCAAGGCCCCAATAGACATGCAGCGCGGTGATCAGCAGCAGGACGGCCGAGAGGGCGAAGGCCAGGACGATCATGAGCGGAACAGCCTGGAATACTGCGTCTCGTGCTTCATCGCCATGATGTCGGAGATGAAGGCGCAGCCGCCGAGATCGTCCAATGTCGAGCCGGCGGCGCGCGCGGCCGTCGACAGCGCCAACGGCTCGAAGCCGGCGAGCAAGGCCATAGCGTCCGTCTGGCCGACGATGCCGAGTCGGATCGCCGCCTGGACGAGGTTGGAGAAGAAGGCCTGCAGGAAGGCCGACATCGCGTCCTGAAGCGCGATGCCGTTGCCGCCGGCAACGGCGCCGACGGCGACACAGTAGGCGCATTCGGCCGGCAGGCGGCCCAACACCGGATTCGCCCAAGCCGCTGCCGCTTTCAGGAAGGCGGCGCCTTGCAGCATGGTTTCGGTGTGGCGCTCACGCGAGCCGGCCAGCGCTTCGGCGAGATCGGCAATTTCATGGAGGTCGCCTTCATGGAGGTCGCCGCCGTCGCGGGCGCGGCGCCAGGCTTCCGTGAAGAGCACGGCGTCGTTCCAGCCCGAGCCCATCTCGACCAGCGTCTCCAGCCAGAAGGCGAGGCTAGCGGTATCGGCAACCAGCCCGTCTTGCACGGCGCGTTCGAGACCATGGCTGTAGGCAAAGCCGCCGACGGGAAACGCCGGCGACAGCCACGCCATCAGCCGCAGCAGAGCGATGCCGGATGGCTGGTCAGTCATGGTCGTGATGATGCCCGTCATGGGGATGGCTGTGCAAATGCGACTCGGTGTGTGCGTGGGAACGTCCATCATGGGAATGCGCTTCGGCGTGCGCATGCGCATGGCCATGATCGTGACCATGCGCATCTTGGGCGGAATAGGCGCCGCGCACCGGCTTGAACGGTTCGGAGACTTCGCGCACCGTGGCGCCCAGCCCTTCTAGCATAGCCTTGATGACATGGTCGCGCAGGATCAGGATGCGGCCGGGCTCGATCGCTGCCGCCAGATGGCGGTTGCCGATATGCCAGGCGAGTTCGGTCAGATGCACGGCGTGGCGGGCACGGATGTCGTAGACCTCTTCGGGTGCCGCGGTGATCTCGACCTGGGCGCCATCCTCCAGCACCAGCCGGTCGCCATCGTTCAAGGTCACGGGCTCGGGCAGATCGACCAGCACCTTGCTGCCGTCGGCAAGCTCGATGGCGCGGCGGCGCAAATGACGCTCGTCATGGGGCAGGACGGCACGGCCGGATGGGGCCGTGGTTCCGGCAGTGCCGGCAGGCACCACCGAGACGGCGCGGGGGAACTTGGTGAAGTCGGTGTTCAGGTTGAGTTTCATCGCATGGCTCCACCGTTAGCTTGGGCTCTCGCACGGGCAGGCCGCGCCAGGACGCGGTCGAAATAGGCGTTGACGCGCTCGGATTCGATCGGAAATTTTCCGGCGCGGGCCCAGCCGCCCATGTCGCCCAACAGCACGTCGACGGCGGAAAACCGGTCGCCCAGCGCAAACTCCCGATCCCCCAGCCGGCCGTCGAGCGCCTTGGCCTCCGAGGCGAAATCGTAGGCGGCGGCGGGGCCGACATCGACCCGCACGTCCTTCGGCAACAGGAAGCGGTGGCGCAGCTTGTTCCACAGCGGCGCTTCGAATTCGCTCTGGGCAAAATGCATCCAGGAATCCATCTCGGCGCGTCCGGCCACACCTGGATTGGCGCCCATGCCTTTGTCGGCGTGCTTGTCGGCGAGATAGACGCAGATTGCCGCCGAATCGGTCACCGTCAGTTCGCCATCGATCAGGATCGGCACCTTGCCCGACGGGTTGAGCGCATAGGCTTCGGGCGAACGCAATTTGACCTCGACGAATTCATAGGGCTGCCCGAGTTCCTCGAGCATCCACAGAACGCGGCTGACGCGGGATCCACGCGATCCGATGGCCTTGTACATGGTTGAACCCTCTTTCCTGCGACCCTAAACCATAGCCACTGTTCAGACGATGGTGTCGAAGAGCCGCAGGATGAACGATATTTGGTAAATCAGCGTGCCCACGACGAAGGCGATGTGGAAACGGCGGTCCCGCACCAGTATGGCGGCAATGCACAACACCACGAAAACCGGCGTTCGGAACAGATATTCATTGCCGTAGCGGGCGAAATGCTCGGGACCTTTCAGCAGCGTGTCGACGACATCGAGCAGATAGGTCGTCGCCAGCAGGCCGAAGAACCAGCCGCGACGCGAATAGAAGAAATCCTCATAGCTGGTGTAGTCGAGCATCGAATCCGGAATCAGCAGCGCGCACAGCAGGAACAGCGTGATGGCGTAGAAGATCAGGAACAGGTACTTGCCGAAAGTCCAGACCTCTATGGTGTAGAGGCCGAACTCCCACCACCAGAAATGCACCAGCAGCAACAGCATGGAGGCGACCCAGCCGAGGTGCACTGGATAGAGCCTGTACTGGCCCGGATGCTGAACGATCCGCGCCACCCCCGACAGCAGGCGAGCGACGCCAAGTCCGATCACCATGCCCATGACGATGCGGATATGCGGGAAGATGTCGTGGACGGAGGCTATTTCGGTGGCCATGACCTGCTACGCGGTTTCTTTGAGCCGCATATTGCGGCGGGACCGACCGGGTCGCAACGGAATTTGCCGGGTCGATCAAATCGCCCCTCGCCTCAAAACAGGAAATACCGCTGCGCCATCGGCAGCACGCTTGCCGGCTCGCAGGTCAGTAGCTCGCCATCGGCGCGCACCTCGTAAGTCTCCGGGTCGACTTCGACATGCGGCGTAGCGTCGTTGAGCACCATCGAGTGCTTGCCGATGCCGCCACGGGTGTTTTCCACCGCCACGAACTGCTTGTCGACGCCGAGCCGGCCATGCAGGCCTGAGTCCAGAGCCGCCTTGGAAACGAACGTCACCGACGAGTTGGTCCTGGCCTTGCCATAGGCGCCGAACATCGGGCGGTAGTGCATCGGCTGCGGTGTCGGGATAGAGGCGTTTGGGTCGCCCATCGGGGCTGCGGCTATCATGCCGCCGATCAGCACCATGTCGGGCTTGACGCCGAAGAAGGCTGGGTTCCACAGCACCAGATCGGCGCGCTTGCCGACCGCGATCGAACCGATGTCCCTGGACAGGCCATGCGCGATGGCCGGGTTGATGGTGTATTTGGCGAGGTAGCGGCGGACGCGGAAATTGTCGTTGTTGCCGGTCTCCTGCGGCAATGACCCGCGCTGGCGCTTCATCTTGTCGGCGGTCTGCCAGGTGCGGATCGCCACCTCGCCGACACGGCCCATGGCCTGCGAGTCCGACGAGATGATCGAGAAGGCGCCGATATCGTGCAGAATGTCTTCCGCCGCGATGGTCTCCTTGCGGATACGGCTTTCGGCAAAGGCGATGTCTTCAGGGATCGACGGCGACAGATGGTGGCAGACCATCAGCATGTCGAGATGCTCGGCCAGCGTGTTGACGGTGTAGGGCCGGGTCGGGTTGGTCGAAGACGGAATGACGTTGGGCAGGCCGCAGACCTTGATGATATCGGGCGCATGGCCGCCGCCGGCGCCTTCGGTGTGGAAGGCGTGGATGGTGCGGCCCTTGATGGCGGCGACGGTGTTCTCCACAAAGCCGGATTCGTTCAGCGTGTCGGTGTGGATCATCACCTGCACGTCGTAATCGTCGGCAACCGACAGGCAGCAGTCGATGGCCGCCGGCGTCGTGCCCCAGTCCTCGTGCAGCTTCAGCGAGCAGGCCCCGCCCAGCACCATTTCCTCCAGCGCTGCCGGCAGCGAGGCGTTGCCCTTTCCGGACAGGCCGATGTTCATCGGGAAAGCGTCGAAGGACTGGATCATGCGCGCCATGTGCCAGGGTCCGGGCGTGCAGGTGGTGGCCAGCGTGCCATGCGCCGGGCCGGTGCCGCCGCCGAGCATGGTGGTGATGCCCGACATCAGCGCTTCGTCGATCTGCTGCGGGCAGATGAAGTGGATGTGCGCGTCGAAGCCGCCGGCGGTCAGGATCTTGCCCTCGCCGGCGATGATCTCGGTACCGGGGCCGATGATGATGGTGACACCGTCCTGCGTGTCGGGATTGCCGGCCTTGCCGATCGCCGCGATGCGGCCGTCCCTGAGACCTATATCGGCCTTGAAGATGCCGGCAGTGGCATCGACCACCAGCGCGTTGGTGATGACCGTGTCGACCGCGCCGCCGGCGCGCGACACCTGGCTCTGGCCCATGCCGTCGCGGATGACCTTGCCGCCGCCGAATTTCACCTCCTCGCCATAGACGGTGAGGTCCTTTTCGACCTCGATAAACAGCTCGGTGTCGGCCAGGCGCACTCTGTCGCCGACCGTCGGGCCATACATCTGCGCGTAGGCGGCGCGGGTAATTCTAGCCATCAGTCAATGCTCCCCAAACGCAGTCCGGCCGCAGCCCCACATCGTCGCCATCCAATGGTCATGCAATGACCCGCTCGGCGACACCTTCTGATCCCATTTGGCCGTTGAGGTGGCGGTGCCACCCCAAACCGCCCGTTTGCCAAACCCTTGGCCAAATCGATGAAAGGAAAATACATGCGCAAAATCATCGTTCTTGCAGCCGCAGCCACGCTGGCCTCCGCAACCGTAGCCGGCGCCCAGCAGCAGCCCACGCCGCAACCGAAGCCGGCGGCGCCCAGCGCTCAGCCGGCGGCGCCGGCGATCCAGAAGGTCAACATCGTCGATATCAGCGAATTGCCCAAAGCCACCCAGACGCAGGTCAATCAGGTGATCGCCCAGCGTGGCGATGCCGGGCTGCAGAAACTGCGCTCTTCGATCGACGCGACGCCGCAGATCAAGTCGGCGCTCGAAGCCAAGGGGCTCACCTCGGCACAGGTGGTCGCCGCCAGCATGACCACCGATGGCGCGCTGACCCTTGTCACCAAGAAGGCAAGCTGAAAGAAGCGCTTGGCGGGCCGGCCCCCGGCCCGCCAGCCCACAGGGAACCTTCGCCCGACAGGAGGCGTTTCGTCCCTTTGGCGCCGAACGGCGTTGCACAGAAAAGTCCACCAGGAGCGAGCAATGCCTGTCTTTGCCGACACCAGATGGCTCCAGAGCCTTGCTGCCTGCGCATTTCTCGCAGCTTTCGGCCCGCAACCCGCGCAAGGTCTTGAAAGCGCTGACGCCGTCAACCGGGCCGACACCGTCAACAGGATCGTCGGCTCCGATGTCCGGCAGGAGGAGGCGCGGACGGAACCACAGACCAACAAGATCATCACCGCGATCGAGCGGACGCGTGAGAACATCGGCGCCGTGCGCAAGACGTCCAAGCTCGATACAGTAGATATCGTCTTCCTCACGGACGCGGCACGCAGCGAAGGCGGCCCGCCGCCGGCCGTCGAGAGCAAGGTCGAACAGCATCAGGACGACATTGCAGAACTGCGCAAGGAGATCGACGCCAACGCCTTGCTGTTCAACGCCATCGATTCGCGGCGCGTGCTTACGGAAGACGTCCTTGCGGTGGAATTCGACGGCTCGGCAAGAATCGTCATCTACGCGGCGGCCAGGCCGTCGAACTGACCTCAGGGCGCCCGACCCCGTCGATCTCACAGCCTGCCCATGATCTTCTGCTGAAAACCGTAGACCTGGCGTTTTCCTCCGAACGGCACCAGCGTGACGTCCCGCTCTTGTCCCGGTTCGAAGCGCATCGCGGTGCCGGCGGCAATGTCCAGACGCATGCCGCGCGCTTTGTCGCGGTCGAATTTCAACCCCTCATTGGTCTCGAAGAAATGGTAGTGGCTGCCGACCTGGATCGGCCGGTCGCCGCTGTTGGCGACCTTCAGCGTCACCGTCGGCAGCCCCTTGTTGAGCTCGATGTCGCCGCTTGCGGTGATGATTTCGCCGGGAATCATCGTTAGCCTCACAAAACGCCGAAGACCAGGCCGCCGCCGACTGCAGCACAAGCGGCGCCAGCGGCGCGGGCAAGCCCGCGAAAGCGCATGCCGAGGCCAAGGCCGGCAGCGATGCCCATGGCATGGAGAAGTGCGGTGGCAACGGCAAAGCCGGCCATATAGTCAAGCCCACCTGCATTTTCCGGCACTTCGGTGCAGTGGGCATGGCCATGGAACAGCGCGAACAGGCCGATGATGGCGACTCCGGCCGAGACCGGCAGATCGACCGCCAACGCCACCAGCAAGCCAAGCGCGACGACCGAGGCAAGGATGCCCGGTTCGACGAAAGGCACCGGCACGTGGAGCATGCCGAACGCGCCGCCGACCAGCATGACGCCGACAAAGGCCAGCGGCCAGGCCCAGATCGCCTTGCCGCCCTTGAGCGCCGCCCACAGGCCGACGGCGACCATGACGGTCATATGGTCGAGGCCGGACAGCGGATGCGCGAAGCCCGCCGCGAAGGACGAGGTGGTGCCGATGCCGACATGGGCATAAGCGGGCATCGCCGCCGCCAGCAGCAGGATCGCTGCAAGCGTGGTGCGTTTGGTTGAAGCAGAGATCATCGGCCTTCCCTTCGAAGTCACGAAAACAATCACGCAGCCTTGCGCGGGCCGCAGCCCTCGGCCTTGAGCACGCGTTGGGTCGAGGCCGGATATTTCACCAGTTTCTCCACTGGGCGGATCGGGCGTGCGGAAAAATTGCCGCCGCAGTTCGGGCAGACGCCGCCCAGCACATGTTCAGCGCAGTCAGCGCAGAAGGTGCATTCAAAGGTGCAGATCAGCGCGTCCGCCGCTTCCGGCGGCAGGTCCTTGTCGCAGCATTCGCAATTCGGTCGCAGCTCCAGCATCGTTTTCTCCTCACCTGATCGGTTCGTGAACGGTCACCAGCTTGGTGCCGTCGGGAAAGGTCGCCTCGACCTGCACGTCGTGGATCATCTCGGCGATGCCTTCCATCACCTGCGCGCGGGTGATGACATGGGCGCCGGCCTCCATCAGTTCGGCGACCGGGCGGCCGTCGCGGGCGCCCTCGACGACGAAATCGGTGATCAGCGCGATCGCTTCGGGGTGATTGAGCTTGACGCCGCGTTCCAGCCGCTTGCGCGCCACGATCGCCGCCATGGCGATGAGCAGCTTGTCCTTTTCACGCGGCGTCAGGTTCATGCGCTTTCCTGGATTTGGCCTGGATTTGGCTCAGAGTGACCATAATTTGGGCAGACCCGCCCGCCCGTTGAGCAGTTCGACGAGCGGAACCAGCCGCTTGCGCAGCTGGTAGCCGTCCTCGGCAAACAGCCTCGCAAGAAGCTTGCCAGATTTTTTGACGCTCCAGGCGCTGGCATCGCCGTCGGCGCCGATGATGTCGCGGGCCGCATCGAGCAAGCCTTCGGCCTGCGGCGAAACCATCAGCAGCGTCGCAGCGGCAATGGCGCCGCCGGCGACCGCCGGGCGGCCAAGTGCCGCCGCGATAGCCGGCCCGATGCGGGAATCCTCGGCATGAACGAGCGCACCATCCTGGCGGACACGCCAACGGTCGTGGAAATGGCCGTGCGCGGCCTCTTCGCCCATGGCGAGGCGGCCGAATATGGTGGCTTCAAGCAGCAATGCCTCGGCGCCTGCGGCAAGCTCGACCTCGAGCGTGCGGGCAAAGGCCGAGCGGTCGAAGACGATGGTTTCCTGGGGCAGCCAGGCGATACGCCCGCCCGCGCCGACGCTGAGCTTCACCCGAACTTCGGCGCGGTCGCTAGCGGCACGATAGATCTTTTCGCAGGCCTGGGTGGTTATCGAGGCGGAGGCACCTGGCCCGACATCGATTTCCCAGCCGAGCCGATCGCCGCCGGTCAGACCGCCGGCGGTGTTGATGAGCACGGCTTCGAGCGGATCGGCCGCAACGGCCGGCATGCGGATTTTGGCCGAGCCGTCCTGATAGAGGCGCAAAAGCCGGGTGCGTCCATCCCTGACGCCGCACGCAAGCCGGGCCGCCCCGGCCGCGCGCTGGGCCGGAAGAGCTGAGATCAAGACATGCTGCAACGTATCCACGGCGCTAACGTTAAGCACTCCCGGCGCTTTGTCGATATGGTGCTTGTTGATATAGCTTGTTGCTTGACAGCGTTTCCGTTTCTATAGAGGGAGCCTCTTTGGAACGGTCATGCTGCGCCTGGCGGGTTTTTGAAGGCGACGGCGATTTCAGTCCAGGCAACAAGGGCGCCAACCAATCGGCACCGCGACGTTATAAAATTGGGGAAGGAATCGAATGGCTGACGAGCTGGCAACGGAAATCATCGCCAAGATCAGGGCACATGCGGAGCCCGGTGGCGAAGAGATCACCACCAATACGGAATTGACCGCGCTTGGCATCCATTCCCTGGAACTGACCGAGATCATCTTCGATCTCGAGGAGCAGTACGGCATCGAGATCGAGATGAACACGGTCGATGCCTGGAGCAATCTCAAGAATGTCGGCGATATGGTTGAGGCTGTTCGCGCGCTGATTGCGAAAAAAGCCTGAGCTGAATGCAAAAGCGCGTCGTCATTACCGGCATCGGCGGCATATGCGGGCTCGGCGCCAATGCGCCTGCAATCTGGAACGAAATGCGGGCCGGCCGATCGGCCATCGGTCAAATCAGCAATCCCGGTTTGCATGATTTGAAGGTCAAGGTCGGCTGCGAAATCAAGACGCTGCCCGACCATGGCATCAGCCACAAGCAGACCGTGTCGATGGACCGCTTCAGCCTTTTGGCGACGATTGCCGCGCGCGAAGCCATGCAGCATGCCGGCCTGACATCGAATGAAGCAACCACCTACCGGATGGGCGCGGTTGTCGGCGTCGGCGTCTGCGGCTGGGAGGCGATCGAGGAGAACTATCGCGCCATCCTGGTCGACGGCAAGAACCGGGCCGGCATCTTCACCGTGCCGAAAGTGATGCCGAGTGCGGCATCCGGCCATGTCAGCATGAATCTCGGCCTGCGCGGGCCGGTGTTCGGCGTCACTTCGGCCTGCTCCTCGTCCAATCACGCCTTTGCCTCGGCGGTCGACCAGATCCGGCTCGGCCGCGCCGATGTCATGGTCGCCGGCGGCACCGACGCGCCGCTGCTCTGGGGCATCCTGAAAGGCTGGGAAGCCCTGCGGGTGCTGGCGCCCGATACCTGCCGGCCGTTCTCAGCCGATCGCCAGGGCCTGTCGCTCGGCGAAGGTGCTGGAATGGCGGTGCTGGAAACGTATGAACACGCCATGGCGCGCGGCGCTACCATTCTGGCCGAATTTGCCGGAGCCGGCCTTTCCGCCGACGCTTCCGATATCGTCGCGCCGACTGTCGAGGGACCGACGGCGGCGATGCGCGCCTGCCTGGCGGACGCCGGGCTCAATCCCGAGGACGTCGACTATCTCAACGCCCACGGCACCGGCACCAAGGCCAACGACCAGATCGAGACGGCGGCAATCAAGCGCGTCTTCGGCGACCATGCCTATAAGCTGTCGGTGTCGTCGACCAAGTCGATGCATGCCCATTGCCTCGGCGCCTCGGGCGGCCTGGAAATGATCGCCTGCGTGATGGCGATCCGCGAAGGCATCGTGCCGCCGACGGCCAATTTCCGGCAGGCCGACCCCGACTGCGATCTCGACATCACGCCGAATGTGGCGCGCGAGCGCAAGGTGCGCGCGGCGATCAGCAACGGTTTTGCCTTTGGCGGCACCAATGCCGTGGTCGCGTTCAAGGCGGTCTGACGGCAAGCGACTGGCCCCTGAGCGACTGGGCCTGAATGACTGCGAAGACGGTGTCTGCACCGTCGACCGGTTGATCGGCAAAGACGCCGAGGATAATCCTTCGCAACACGCCAGACGGCGCGATACCGCGCCAAATTCCCGACCGGAGCTTTCGATGACCGACCTGTCCGCCTTTCCGATCACCAAGCGCTGGCCGGCCAGCCACCCCGACCGCCTGCAGCTCTATTCCGCGACGACGCCGAATGGCGTGAAAGTCTCGATCGCGCTGGAAGAACTCGGCCTGCCCTACGAGGCGCATCTGGTGGATATCGGCAAGGACCAGAGCTGGACGCAGGAATTCCTGTCGCTGAACCCGAACGGCAAGATACCCGCGATCATCGACCCCGACGGTCCGGGCGGCAAGCCGCTCGGCCTGTTCGAATCCGGCGCCATCCTGCTCTACCTCACCGACAAGACCGGCAAGCTGATCCCGGTCGATCCGGCGCGGCGCTACGAGACCATCCAATGGGTGTTCTTCCAGATGGCGGCGATCGGGCCGATTTTCGGACAGGTCGGGTTTTTCAACAAATTCGCCGGACGCGAGATCGCCGACAAGCGGCCGCTGGATCGCTACCGCAATGAATCGCGGCGGCTGATCGGGGTGCTGGAGACGCGGCTGAAGGGTCGAACCTGGATCATGGACGACGACTATACCATCGCCGACATTTCGATGCTGGGCTGGGTGCGTAATCTGATCGGCTTCTACGAGGCGCGAGAACTCGTCGGCTTCGACGACTTCCCCACCGTCGCGGCATGGCTGGAGCGCGGGCTGGCGCGGCCCGCGGTGCAGCGCGGCCTGACCATTCCCGCCAGGAATTGACCTCGGCCGGCCGAACCAACCAGGTCTATTTCGCCTTGGCCTTGCTTTTCGAGCCGCCCTTGCCGATGACGGACGCAGCGAGCGACGCGGCGCCCCTGGCTGTCGCCGCCACCGCACCAGCGGCGACATTGGCGGTCGCCTTGACCGTGCGCATGGCCCCGCCGGCCATCGAGCCGCGGCTTGCCGGCTTCTTGGGTTTGGCTGTTTTCGCCGCCACCTCCGCCGTCGCGACCGGTTCTACCTTCTTTGGCGCCGCTTTGCCGAAAGCCGGCTTTGCGTCCTTGGACCGCTCGGCGATCGCCGGGCCGGCGCCTGCCTTGGCCTGCGTGGCCTTTGCCTGCCTGGCTTTGGGTTGAGCGGTCTTGCTCTTGGCGGGTGTTTTTGCCTTGGTTGCCATCTGACGGTTCCCTCACGGCGGCACGATTGCCGATGAGAGATAACGACCTGAAAGTCTTAAGGTTCCCGTTCCGAAGTCCAGCGAACTATGCGGGATCGCCAACAACCAGGTCGGCGGACCTGCGACGGCCGAGCACGCGATCGATGTTGGGCATGTCGTTGGAAGCGATCCAGGCGCGGGCGTCTTCGTCGGAGCGGCCATGCTCGTGCCAGCGCACCAGAAGGCGGCGCTCGAGTTCGGCCCGCGGCACATCGACAAAGATGGTGAAGTCGAACAGCGGCGCCAGCCGCGACCACGGCTCCTCGTCGAGCAGGAGGTAATTGCCTTCGACCAGGATGAACTTGGTCTCGGCGGCAACGATGGAGGCGGCGGCGCGCGACAATTCCATGCTGCGGTCGAACACCGGAATGGCGATGTCTGGCTCGCCCGAACGGATGCGCTTCAACAGCGTCTCGAAGCCGGCGAAGTCGAAAGTCTCCGGCGCGCCCTTTCTTGACCGCAGGCCGCGCTGGTCGAGCACGATGTCATCATAGTGGAAGCCGTCCATCGGCACGACTTCAGCCGCGCCCTCCGGCAACAGATCATGCAGGCCGGCCGAGAGCGTCGACTTGCCGGCGCCGGGCGGGCCGGCAATGGCGACGATGAAGCGTTTCGCCTTGCCGGCGCGCTTGAAGATGGTGGCGGCGAGATGGGCGATTTCGGACATTGGGCGCTTCCAGCTATGCTTTGCATCTTGTCGGCAGTTTGAGGAAATTTCAAACCGCGATTTGGGCAATCTCACGACATCCGCCACGTCAGCGCTGCCCCTCGTCGCCCTGCCGGTGTCAAGCCGATAGATGGGTAACACTTCTCCTCCCAATGCGTCCGCCGCAGCGCCAAGCAGATTGGTTGGCGCGGCGATGCGGCGGACAAGCTCCATGTGCCGTGTGTCGAGGATGCCGGCAGGCAGGTGAGGGGCAGGGCCAGCGTTCGAAAATCAGCCGGGCTGGCCGATCCCCAGGAAATCGCTGTCGAACCTGACATCGCGGGTCGAACCATCGGCTCCGGTGAGACGCATGTGACCTGAGGCTGTCCCGATATCGCGCGGCGGCTCGCCGCTCGTGAGCGGCAGCGTGCCGATGACATGGCGGAAGGAGACTTCGCCGCCGAGGGTAAAAGCGGTCGCGACCCCTTCGCGCTTCAGCCAATTGTCGCCGATCGATGCGGCATGGCCGATGGCGGCGCGGCCGTCCTCGATGCCGAGCACGCCGCGATGGCGGCTGCTCCACGGCGCGTAGTCGCGGCCGCCATTGCTGAACCACAGCATGGTGACCGGCAGCTCCGCCGGGTTCTTCAGCACCAGCACCAGATCCTGTTCGGCCCGGCGCGCCAGCGCCGTCCAGCCCGGACCGCCATGATCGGCTTCGACCAGGGTGATGAAATCCTCGCGCTCATCCTCCATGCGGTAGTCGGTGAGATCGAGCGTGCCGCCGCCAGTGGCTGGAAAGCGCGTCAGATCGGTCGAGCGGGCGGGATAGGAAAGCTTGAAGCGACCGCGGGCCGGATCGGGCTCCAGCGGTGCGCCCAGTGTCCCGGCAAAGCGCTTCGGCGAAAAGGCCAGCCGGCCGCCATCGCGCATCGCCGCCATCGGATGGTGGGCGGCGGAGACAGCGCCGGAACCGCCGGAAAAGACATGCTCCTGATAGAGGAAGGGATGACTGTTGCGGAGCGTGAAGATCTTGTCGACCGTCGCGCCCATCACCGTGCGGCGCAACCGGAAGACGGCCCGCCAGCCGTCGGATGTCGCTTCGCTGGCCGTGACATCCCAGGCGCTGTTGGCCGGCCAGCCATGCAGCGGTGCGGCCTCGATGTCGCTGGCCGAAAACGGTGCGCAGAGGAAATCGCCCGACAGCCGCACCGTGCCTTGAGGCAGATCCGGCGGCAGCGTCTCGCCGGCATCGATCCAGGGCGCGCGGTGCAGCGGCTTCAGTTGGCGGCCATCGCTGTCGACCGTTATGTCGGCGATATGGCCGACAGTGAGATCGAGCGTGACCGAAATGCCCTTTGCCTTGATCGTGACCGTATCCATCCGCGCACCTGCTGATTCTGATGGCAGCGAACAAACCCGCTCCGCGAGGGATGCGCAAGCACAGCGACCGGCATTTTGCATCAGGGCGATTTTTACCCTCCCCCTTGTGGGGAGGGTCGGCGAGCGCTCGACGCGAAGCGGAGATCGTTCGACGGGGTGGGGGTAGCGCCCTACGAGGACCCCCCACCCCGATCCGCTACGCGGATCGACCCTCCCCACAAGGGGGAGGGTGGACGCCTACTGCCGTTTGTACTCCCGGACCGGCGACTTGGTGCCGTCGGTGTAGGTGACCTGCACCGCCATCGATGTCACGTTGTCGGCGACCTTGAAGTAAGGCTGGTAGTCATAAGGAATGGCGTAGGGGTCCTTCTTGTCGCAAGGCGGCAGCTTGATCTCCCTGTCGAGCGCCGTGCTGTTCAGGCTGTAGCGCACCTCCTTGATGCCGCAGCGGAACGACAGCATCTGGGAGAAATAGACCAGGCCGTGATTGCCGCTGGCGTCGAAGGCGATCCACGACGTCCAGAACTGGTCGAGGATCTGTTTGTTGCCCTGTTGCAGCGCCGCGTCCGGATCGAAACTTATGTCGAACGGCCCGGTCTCGCGGCCCCTGAGATCGAGATATTTGACCCCGATGGTGGTGGCCGTGGTGCTGTCGGGCAATTCGAAGCTCGGATTGGGCATCGGCTTGCCGGTGCGCTGGTCGTTCATCGCCATCAGCCCGGTGTCGGTGAACGGACCTGACACACCCATGCGCCAGGAAATGCCGGTCGCGGCCTCGGGCAGCGAGATGGAGATCGTCCAGCCGGCATTGGAGCGCATCGGCGTCAGCGTCGGGGCAAAGCGCGCTGGGTCGAGCACGTCGCCAAGCGCCGTCAGGCGGGTACGGCTGCGGTCGAGCCAGTCGGCGAGCTGCGTCTGGTCGACGAAATATTTGAGCAGCCCGCCTTCCTTTTCATAGGAGACGAACTTGGTCAGCGCCTCGGCCTCGCTGCGCTTGTCGGACAGCGACTGGACGCCGAGGCGATCCTCGGAAAACTCCTGCGCGAGCAGGTAATAGGCCGGTGCGAAATCCGGATTGGCGGCGATGAAGGCGTTGAGCTTGTCGAGACGCTGGGCATCGTCGAACTGCAGGATATGGACCAGCTTGATCGACAGCGCCTTGGCCTTGTCGGCCAGGGCGCCGAACACTTCGCGGGCGCCGGCCTTGCCGTCCTGCACGCGCAGCAGGGTGGCGAAGCGTGTGTAGGGATCGACGGCGTCGACGTCGAAACCGGCGAAAGCGAGATAGGAGCGCCGCGCATTCAGCATGTCGCCGGAAAGCTCGTAGACGCGGGCATTGTGATAGAATTCGTCCGGCCGCTTCGGCTCGGCGATCGTCCCGCCCTGCGCGGCCAATGCGGCAAAGCCCTTGGCGATGGTGTCGATCGAGGCGGCGATCTGCTCGGTGGTCGCCTGAAGCTTATCCGCCTGCTCGGCCTGTTTCTGCTGGCCGGCAGCGAGCGTTTCGGTCGTCTGCTTGACCGCCTCTACCGACTTTTGCGTCTGCGCGCCCTGCTCAGCCTGCTGCTGCTGGGTCGACGCAATTTCCTCGGTCTTCTTCGCCACCGCGTCGGTCGATTGCTTGACCTGGTCGACCGCCAGCTTCGTCTCGGTTACCGTTTGCTCGATCCTGGCCACCCTGGCCGAGACGATGCCCATCTGCTGCTGCAACTGGGCGATGGCCGGCACCAGGCCGGCGATCACACCGTTCTGCGAATTGGACTGCTGCTGCAGGCCATAGACGCCGCCGGCGACGGCGGCAGCGCTGGTGGCAAAGATCAGCGCCGGCAGCGCCTTGGCGGCCAGCACCAGCCGCAGAACGATGGCAATGGCGATGACGGCGGCGGCAACCGAAGCGACCAGCGCGATATAGGCGGCGAACGGCGCCAGCGGATTGAGGATGTCGGATGCGGCGCCGCCGATGAAAGCGACGCTGCCGGCCCATTTGCCGGTGCGGCTGAGCGAAGCCCTGATAAGAGATGGCGCAGCCGCGCCGATGTCACCGGTCATTGTCAAATCCCCCAAGCAATTGCCGCCTCTATAGCAGCACCGCGACCCCGCAGGCAAAACAGGACAGGAAGCAGGCGATTTCGGGAGGTTGCCGTTTCAGCGCCGATGGTTGGCGAAGCCGAAGCGACATCTGATCTCCCCCCTTGCGGGGGAGATTGGCAGCGTCATCGGCAGCTCCGCCGTTAACCAAATGGACGAACAAAATGGGTTAGGCTAGGTTCCGGCCCTCTCAGCAACGCCGGACTTGACTTGCCAAATTTCCATTTCCCCTCCCCCGCCCAGAAATTTCTCGCAGCCCTCCTGCTGCTTGTCTTCGTGGCCGGCTGCAGCACCACCGCACCGCCCGACAGCGTGCTGGCGGTGCCGGCGCCGCAGGAGAAATATGCGGCCATCGTGGTCGATGCCGGCAGTGGCAAGACGCTGTTCGAAGTCAGTTCGAGGGCGCAACGCTATCCGGCGTCGCTGACCAAGATGATGACGCTGTACCTGCTGTTCGAGGCGCTGGAGTCCGGCCGCGTCTCGAAGGAAACGCAGATTCCGGTCTCCGACAATGCCGCCCGGCAGCCGCCGACCAAATTGCGCTTCAAGCCCGGCGAGAGCATCGATGTCGATTCGGCGATCCGGGCGATCGTGGTCAAGTCGGCCAATGACGTGGCGGTGGCGGTGGGCGAATATCTCGGCGGCTCGGAGGACCAGTTCGCCGCCATGATGACGTCCAAGGCGCGCCAGATCGGCATGAGCAGCACCGTCTTCCGCAATGCCTCCGGCCTGCCCGACGATGGCCAGCACACATCGGCGCGCGACATGGCGACGCTGGGGATGGCGCTGCGCGCCCGCTTCCCGCAGCAGTTCCACTATTTCTCCGAAAGCGACTTCATGTTCCGCGGCCGGCTGGTGCGCGGCCACAACGACATGCTCGGCCGGGTGCGCGGCGTCGACGGCATCAAGACCGGCTATATCAGGGCATCCGGTTACAATATCGTCACGTCCTACAATGCCGACGGCCGGCATCTGATCGTGGTGGTGATGGGCGCCGACAGCGCTAGGCAGCGCAACGACCATGTCGAAGCGCTGATCCAGCGCAGTCTGTCGCCCGCCATGGCCGATACGAAGACGCGGCTGATGTTTGCGGGAGATCAGCCGGCCGCGTCGCCCGGCCTGCCGCCGCCTGGTTTGCCGGCGCAGGGGTCGCAGTTGCCTGGTTTACCGCCGCAATAGAACCCGTCGTTGGGTGGAGGAACTCTGAAACGTCGGCGGGACAGCACCCCCCTCTGGCCTGCCGGCCATCTCCCCCTCAAGTGGGGAGATTAGCAGCTTCGGCGTCTCGCCTCTTTTTCGTGTTTGGCGAAGCCATGGCGACATCTGATCTCCCCCCTTGAGGGGGAGATGTCCGGCAGGACAGAGGGGGGTCGTGAAGGATCGCTGCCTCATCTTAACTCTGCAGCAGGCGCGACCTCCGTCGGCAACAGCACTTCGGCGGTCTGGTTGCCGAGCAGCAGGCGAGCGAGGCCCCTGGGGGCTGCGCTGCCACAGGCAATTGCAGCAGGCATTCATCACAAGCATGCACAAGCCCCCAATCTTCACCGCCACAGTGGCTATGCCGCCTCGCCTTGGCGTATCGTGGGCGCGACAGCAGGAGCCGGCATCATGAGCCCAAAACCATCCGAACAGGCCGACAATGAAAACGACAGCGGCGGCGAGTATTTCGAGGCGCCGCCCGCCCACGACGCCGAACTGGTTGCCGACGAGGCGCTGGAAGCGCCCGATGTGCCGGACTCCGAACCCCATGGCCGCCTGAAGCCGAAGCGAAAACCGTCGGCGATATCAGGTAGAAAGTTTCGCAAGCGTGACCTGGTGCGCATCGACGACCTCAGGCCGAGCCTGGCCGACCGCATCCGCTCCGATCATCCCGACCTGCCGCGCGGCGCCCGCATCAGCCGGGAGGAGCTCGGCCGCTACCGCATGCGCTACATGGAGGAGCTGCTGCAGCAGGAGCATGGCGAATTCTCCGAGCTCGACCGCCAGGTGGTCGAATCGATCGCCAGGCAGGACACGATTTCGGAAAACTCGGAAGAGGAGTTCGAGGAGCACCGCTCGTTCGCCGACCGCGTCTCCGACAACATGGCGGCTTTCGGCGGCAGCTGGTGGTTCCTGATCTCGTTCGGCAGCGTGCTTGCGGTGTGGATCGGCGTCAATTTGATCGCGGGCGTGAGCAGCGCCTTCGACCCCTACCCCTTCATCCTGCTCAACCTGCTGCTCTCCTGTATCGCCGCCATCCAGGCGCCGATCATCATGATGAGCCAGAGACGGACGGAGGCCAAGGACCGCCTGCGCTCGTTCAACGACTACCGGGTGAACCTGAAAGCCGAGCTGGAAGTGCGCCATTTGCACGAAAAGCTCGACTATCTGATCTCGCGCCAATGGACGCGGCTGGCCGAAATGCAGCAGATGCAGCTGGATGCGATGCACGAACTGACCGGCGCGAAGAAGGCGAAGCGGGCGCCGCGCAGGGTGCGCAGGCGGGTGGCGAAGGTGGAGGTGGCGGGGTGAGTCCCGGGCTGAGGCTGCAAGGCGGACGCGAAGTTGCCGAGCCGCGCGACGTGGCTTCGAAAATATCGCCACGCCAATTGCCCGTTGAAGCCCGCGCCGGCTTCCGCTAAGAAGCCGTGGCTGGCCGGCCTATCGGCTGGTTCGTTTTCAGGTTCCCTGAAGGCACCCGTAGCTCAGCTGGATAGAGCGCTGCCCTCCGAAGGCAGAGGTCACAGGTTCGAATCCTGTCGGGTGCGCCAGCTTACCGAGGGTCCATTCCGGACACATAGGTTACGGTTTATATCGGAGACATGGGTAACACTTTTGGCCCGAAGGGGTTTTGGAGTGGTTCGAG